>NZ_JAWXYB010000018.1:2938217-3288934 GCF_033842475.1 Acidiphilium acidophilum
ATTTCGCGGTGGCCAAGGGCCAGATCGTCATCACCGTCACGCTGGATGCCGACAAGCTCAAAGCCCTGCCTGAATACAAACCCGACGACAAATCCGTCCCCGTCGCGGTCGCAAAACCGGCCAAACCCGATACCAAAGCCGCGCCTTGAGGTCGTCCCCCGGCTCGAAGCGCAGCCTGCAGGGGCTGGACTGGCTGAATTTCTGCGTCGCCGACGTCCAGACCGGGTTCGGCCCGTTCATCGCGATCTACCTGACCACCCAGCGCTGGACCGACATCGCGATCGGCAGTGTCCTCTCGCTCGGCACCCTGGTCGCCATGGCCAGCCAGCTCCCCGCCGGTGCCCTGGTCGACTGGATGCCGAGCAAGCGCCTCGCCGCCGCCCTCGCCATCGCCGCCATCACCGCCAGCGCCCTGCTCTTCGTCCTGATGCCGACCCATTTCGGCATCGGCCTTGCCGAGGTGATGCACGGATTCGCAAGCTGCATGCTCAATCCCGCCATCGCCGCCATCACCATCAGCCTGGTCGGCAGCGCGGCTCTGGGCGAACGACTGGGCCGCAACGCCCGCTACAGCTCGCTCGGCAACGGCGTCGCCGCGGCGGTGATGGGCGGGTTCGGCTATTATTTCGCCCCGGGCTCGGTGTTCTGGCTCACCGCCCTGCTCGGCGTCCCCTCGCTGTTCGCCCTCTCGCGGATCGAATCCCGCCGCGTGGTCCGCGCCCAAGCCGATGCCGCGCGGCCCCATCGCAGCACTGCGGCGGAACTGCGCGCCTTGTTCCTCGACCGCCGGCTCCTCGCCTTCATGGCCTGCATCGTGATGTTCCAGATGGCCGACGCCGCGATGCTGCCCTTCGTCGGCAGCGAACTCGCGGCCAAAGCGGGCGGTATCGCCAACCTCGTCATCGCCGCCTGCATCGTGGCGCCCCAGGCGGTGGTCGCGCTGATGTCGCCCTGGGTCGGCCGCGCCGCCCAGCGCTATGGCCGCCGCGCCGTGCTCCTGCTCGGCTTCGGTGCCGAACCGGTGCGCGGGCTGCTGTTCGGCCTGATCTCGGCGCCGATCCCGGTGGTGCTGATCCAGTCGATCAACGGGATCAGCGCCGCGGTCATCGGTGTGCTGCTGCCGCTGATCGCCGCCGACATCGCGCGCGAGCGGGGGCATTTCAACCTGATCATGGGCGCCATCGGCCTCGCCGTCGGCCTCGGCGCGACGGTGAGCACCGCCGCCGCCGGCGCGATCTCAACCCGGATCGGCGACCACGCCGCGTTTTTCGCCCTCGCCGGCGCCGGGTTGATCGGCACCATCCTGGTCTGGTTCCTGATGCCGGAAACCGCGCGCGATCAGGTCACCGTCACCGTCCCCTCCGACCCGCGCTGAAACGAAACCGCGAGCCGCTGGCCCCCGACCGCAAGCCGATCGACCCTCAGCCGCCCCATCGTCGCGGGCAGGCACGGCGCGCCGGAAACCGCCGTGGCGCAAGCCGGGTCGAGCCTCAGGTCGAGGCAGGCATCGAGCAAAGCCGGCAGGGTCGCCGCCGCCCAGGCCTGCGGCGCGCACGCGACCGGATAGGCGGTGGGCGAAACCCCGCGCTGCCGGGGAAAGCCACAGAACAGCTCCGGCAGCCGGTAGCGATCCGCCCACGCCGCGGTCGCCAGCATCGCGTCGAATAATCGCGCAGCCTCGGCGTGCCGCCCGTACCGCGCGAGGCCGAGGCCGATCAGCGCATTGTCGTGCGGCCAGACCGAGCCGTTATGATAGGACATCGGGTTGAACCGGGGCTGCCCCCGCGCGAGGGTGCGAACGCCCCAGCCGGAAAAGAAATCCTCACCCATCAGCCGCGCCGCAACCCGCCCCGCCCGCTCCGGCAGCGCGATCCCGCTGAACAAAGCATGCCCGGCATTGGAGGCCAGAACCCGGCAGGGCCGCTTCGCCCCGTCGAGCGCCAGAACATAGAACCCCAGTTCCTCGTCCCAGAACCGTTGGTCGAACCGCTCGCGCAGCCCGGCCGCATCGCCCGCGAGCCGCGCGGCCTGATCCGGCGCGCCCAGAGCCCGGGCGAGCGCGGCGCCAGCACTTTTCGCGGCATAGACATAGCCCTGCACCTCGCACAGCGCGATCGGCCCCGTCGCCAGCGCGCCGTCGGCGTGGAAAATCGAATCCCGGCTGTCCTTCCAGCCCTGATTGGCGAGGCCGTGGCCGGTCTTGCGGCCATATTCGACGAACCCGTCGCCATCCTCATCCCCCGGCCCGTCGATCCAGCCGAGCGCCGCCTCGATATTGGGCCAGATCTCGCGGATGAACGCAGTGTCATGGGTGCGGGCATGATAGGCCCCGGCCAGCATCACGAAGAGCGGCGTCGCATCGACCGAGCCGTAATACCGGCGGAACGGCACCTCGCCGAGCCGCGCCATTTCGCCATCGCGCGCTTCATGCAGGATCTTGCCGGGCTCGGCATCCGCCGCCGGGTCGAACCCCTGCGCCTGATTGGCCGCGAGATAGGCCAGCACCCCGCGCGCCAGAGCGGGTGCCAGCCACAGCGTCTGCATCGCGGTGATGATCGCATCGCGGCCGAACGCGGTCGAAAACCACGGCACCCCGGCATAGGGGTAGGGCCCGTGCGGGGTCTGCGTGGTCAGCATGATCAGATCGTCCCGCGCGCGCAGCAGCGCCGCGTTCGCAACCGCATTATCCGAAACAATCCGCGCCGATTGCCGCCGCAGGTCGCGCCGCGCCCGCCGCGCGGCCTCGCGGGCGGTGCCGAACCGGGTGATCGCGGGCCGGTCGTCCTCGGCCCCGGATTGCACCGCGATCGCGATGCGGATCGTCTCGCCCGGTTCCAGACGACGGCGATAATGCGCCGCTCCCGGCTCGATCCGGTCGGGTTTCGGCTCGAAATCGAGCCGGGTCCAGCGCCGCACCCCATCGAGGCCGGTGCAGGCCAGGGTGGCTCCGTGCGGCGCGACCCCCGCGGCTTCCATCGTGCCATGACGCTGGCGCGGCGTGCCGCGAATCTCGAACAGATCGGCAAAATCGGCGGCGAAAGCGATATCGAGCGTGATGGTCTGCGTGGTGCGCGCCCAGTTGCCGATGGTCAACAGGTCGTGGCGGGTGTCGCGCCACAGAAAAATTTCCCGCCGGAGCGAGATTTCATTGCCCTCGTCGCCCATGTCGGTGCGTCCTTCGGGGGCAGGGCCGGCCAGATCGCACACCAGCGTCGCATTATCGGTGCTGATCGCGCCGGTCAGCAGCCGTGGCCGCGCACCATCGAGCATCACCGTCATCCGCGACAGATGCCTTGTGTCGTGGTAAAAGACCCCCTCGCTCCTGCCGCTCATGTCGCCGTTGACCGCGAAGATCGCAAAGCAATCGTCCGACTTCAGGGTATGGGGCCGGTCCTCCGCGTTGCTCGCACCGGCGGCCACGGGGAAAGTCTTGTCGTCCATCAGGTCCGGCAGCGAACGATCGTGCATGGCAAACTCCTGTGGCTGTGAGGGACCGGCGCAGCCTAGCCCATCTTTAGCACTAAAACGATCATAATTTGCAACCAAAGCGCATAACATATTGATATTGTATACTTTATGTTTTGCTTTTATTTGTAGTGCCATAATATTATTGATGATCCCTTGACCCCCCACGGCACCAGCCTCATGTCTCGGCAATGTTTATCCGCAAAACAAAAACCCGGAATAAGTCCGATAACGAAACATACTTCACCTATCGCCTCGTCGCCTCCGAGCGCATCGGTAAGCAGGTCCGCCAGATCACCCTGCTCAACCTTGGCCGCCAGTTCGACCTGCCACAGAGCGACTGGCAGGCCCTGTGCGCCAGGATAGACGCCTTGCTTGCCGGACAGGTCGGTATGCTCGCAGAACCCGAGATCATCGAGACCTTGGCTCAACGATATGCCGCCCGTCTTATTGCGGCCCAGCCAGGGGCAGCCCGATCGGATGCTGGACACCAAGCTCCACCGACCCCGTCGACCGCCGTTCAGGCATCCTTATTCCCATCACCTGCCGCGCCATCTGCAGTTTACGCCGAGGTCGACATCGCCTCGCTGCAACTCATCCGGCCCCGGTCGGTCGGGGTCGAAGCGGTCGGCCTTGCAGCGATGAACTGGTTGGGAATCGATCAGATTCTCCGCGATCTCGATTTCAATGGTGTCCAGCGAGCCGCGGTGGTCGGCAGCCTCATAGGTCGCATGGCAGCGCCGGGCAGCGAACTCGCAACCTGGCGCTGGCTGCGCGAGCGCAGTGCCCTCGGCGAACTGCTGGACGTGGACTTCGAAGCCATGCCGTTGATCCGTCTGTATCGGACCTCCGACCTTCTTGTGCGACACCGTGACAAGATCGAGACCGCACTGTTCAGCCGGATCCAGGATTTGTTTGGACTGCCGGTTACCGTCACCCTCTACGATCTGACCAACACGTATTTCGAAGGTACCGCCAGCGGTAACGCCAAGGCTGCTCGCGGTCGATCAAAGGAGAAGCGAACCGACTGCCCTCTGGTTACCCTCGGCCTGGTCCTCGATGGCAGCGGCTTCGTGCGCCGCTCAAAGATGTTCGCCGGCAATGTCGGTGAAGCCACGACCCTTGAGGAGATGCTCGACGGCCTCACCGCTCCCAAGGGGGCGCTGGTCATCATGGATGCCGGCATCGCGACCGCAGCCAACGTCGCTTGGCTCATAAAACACGGATACCGTTACCTGGTGGTCAGCCGCGAACGCACCCGCCAGTTCGATCCGGATCAGGCGATCAGCACGCTGACCGCGTCGAACGAGACGGTCCAATTGCAACGTGTGCTGAGCGAGGATGGCACGGAGGTTCGGCTCTATTGCCATTCCGAGGGGCGCAAGACCAAGGAGACCGCAATCACTGATCGGTTCATCACCCGGTTCGAGGCCGGTCTCACCACGCTCGTCGACGGACTGGCAAAACCCCACGGACAGAAAAACCTGGCTGATATCCAGCGACGCATCGGCCGATTGATAGAGAAGAGCAGCGGCATCGGGCAACACTACGAGATCATCGTGACTCCCGATGAGACCGGAACCAAGGCCGCGTCGATCACCTGGGTCAAGGTTCCACTCGAGGGTTCAATGCTGACACATCCCGGGGTCTATTGTCTGCGCAGCAATGAAACCACCTGGGACGCCGCCACCTTGTGGCACACCTACACCATGTTGACCGATCTGGAGGCGGTGTTCCGCGGTCTCAAATCGGAACTCGGCCTCCGACCGGTGTTCCATCACAAAGCGGACCGCACCGAAGGGCATCTGTTCATCACCGTGCTGGCCTATCAACTGGTCCAGGCAATCCGGCATAAACTGAAAGCGGCAGGGGAGCCCCTGTCATGGACCCGATTGCGCGAAATCATCTCGGTGCAGCAACGGATCACCGCAACCTTCCAGCAGCGCGACGGTCGCACCCTGCATGTCCGCAAGGCCACAGTCGCCGAACCAGCCTTGCGCCGGATTTATGATGCGTTGGCACTCAATGCCTCGCCAAGAGGGATCCAGAAACTCACCGTCTGATCCCCTTTGGATATGTTTGTAGTGCCACTCGGATTTTTTTAAGAGTGTAAGATGCTGATATTATGTGGTTTATTCGAGGCACTGCTAAATATGGGCTAGCACGGCGCATCCCCGGGTTCGACCACCCGCGCCCCGATCCCGCTTTCCGAACGCAGAGCTTGACCGCGCGAGCGGTTTTGGCGATATACCCCCCAGAGCCGCTCCACGGCGATCGTGGCGCGGTTGCATTTTTGTTATCTGTCATCAACCTGGCGTGAGCCGGGCTCTCTGGATCGAGGCTTTCGTCATGACCCGTCGCTGCGAAATCACTGGCAAATCCGTGCTCACCGGCAATAACGTCAGCCACGCGAACAACAAGTCGCGCCGCCGTTTCCTGCCCAACCTGCAGGACAGTTCGGTTCAGTCCGAAGCGCTCGGCCACTCGGTCAAGCTGCGGGTCACCCCGCGCGGTCTTTCGACCATCGAACACAAAGGCGGGCTCGATGCCTTCCTGCTCACCACCCCGAACCGCAAACTGACCGTGGAAGCGCTCACGCTCAAGCGCCGGGTGATCAAGGCCGCCGCGAAGCGCGAGGCCAAATCGGCCTGATCCCGCCTCCGCGCCGCCGTTCCGGCCGAAACGACCCGCCCCATGTGGCGGGTTTGTCGTTTTGTAACGCTCCACTGACATCATGTGATTGCGGTGCGGTGCAAAACTCCGGTAGACTCCGATTCGGCGCCGGCGATCCCGCCGTCTGCTCGGCTTATGCATTCAGGAGGAGACCCCGATCATGACCTCCCTGGCCACCCAGACCGCCGATCCGGTCGGCAACCCCCTCGATATCGTCGAACAGGTCATCGCCGCCAACGACTGGGCGTTCGACCGCCGGAGCGACAGTGAAATCGCCGCCGAGGCCCCTGGCCGCTGGTGCGATTACGGGCTCTATTTCTCCTGGTCGCATGAAATCTCGGTCATGCATTTCTCCTGCGCCTTCGACCTCAAAGCCCCGGAACGCCGCCGCAAGGCGCTTTACGAGTTGCTGGCCCGCGCCAACGAGAAGCTCTGGATCGGCCATTTCGGCATGGATCAGGATGACGGCATGCCGGTGTTCCGCCATTCGGTCCTGCTGCGCGGAGCCACCGCCGCCTCCGCCGAAAGCGTCGAGGACATGGTCGATATCGCGGTGACCGAGTGCGAACGCTTTTTCCCGGCCTTCCAGTTCGTCCTCTGGGGCGGCAAATCGCCGGACGAAGCCCTCGCCGCCGCCATGCTGGAGTGCGTGGGCGAGGCATGACCGCGACGCTGCCGCCGCTGCTGCTGATCGGCGGCGGCAAAATGGGGGCGGCGATGCTCGCGGGCTGGCGCGAACGCGGCATCTCGCAGGTCGTCGTGATCGACCCCGGGCCGGATGCCGCTGCGCTTGCGGCCGATAACATCACCGTCATCCCCTCGATCGCCGCGCTCGACCCCGGCTTTGCGCCCCGCGCCGTCATCCTCGCGGTCAAGCCCCAGGTTGCGCCGGATGTCATCCCTGGCCTCGCGCGCTTCGCCGGGACCGCCCTGTTCGTCTCGATCATGGCCGGAAAGACCATCGCGTTTCTCGCGGGGCATCTCGGTCCCGCCGCCGCGATCGTGCGCGCCATGCCCAACACCCCCGCCGCGATCCGTCAGGGCATCACCGTCGCCTGCGCCGCCAGAACGGTCACGCCCGACCAGCACGCGCTCGCACAAACCCTGCTCGGCGCGGTCGGTGCGGTCGAATTCGTCACCGCGGAATCCCTGCTCGATGCCGTCACCGCGGTCTCCGGCGGCGGTCCCGCCTATGTGTTCCTGCTGACCGAACTGCTCGAAACCGCCGCGATCGAACAGGGCATCCCGCCCGATCTCGCCCGCCGCCTCGCGCGCCAGACCGTGATCGGCTCGGCCTCCCTGCTCGCAGCGGGCGACGATCCTCCGGCCACATTGCGCCGCGCGGTCACCAGCCCCAAGGGCACCACCGAGCGCGCCCTCGCCGTTCTGATGGACCATGACGCCTGGCCCGCCGCGATGTCCCGCGCGATCGAAGCCGCCACCGCCCGGTCCCGCGAACTGGGCGAGACCGGCTGATCCCCGCTCAGGTCACCTCATCGGTGATCACGGTGAACCCGGTCAGGATGCAGGTGCCGAAGGTCGTGGTGATCGCGACATCCGTGGCATCCCGGCCCCTTGCCATCAGGATACGCCCGATGCGCGGCTGGTTGTGCCGCGCATCGCAGGTGTACCACCGCCCGCCGAGAAACACATCGAACCAGCCGCTGAAATCCATCGGGTCGGGCGAGACCGGCACGCCGATATCGCCGAGATAGCCGGTGCAATAGCGCGCCGGGATGTTCATGCACCGGCAGAAAGTGATCGCGAGATGGGCGAAATCGCGGCACACGCCGCGCTGCTCCATATAGGCGTCCCACGCCGTCTTGGTCGGCCGGGCGCTCTGGTAATCGAAGGTGATCCGGTTATTGACATAGGCACAGATCGCCGCGACCCGCGCCCAGCCCGGCTCGATATGGCCGAACAGCGAAATCGCGGTATCCGAAAGCCGGTCGGTCTCGCAATACCGGCTGCCGAGCAGGAACACCAGAATATCCGAGGGCAGGTTCTCGATCGCCACCTGCGGCGCGCCATGCGGGACCGGGTCGGGATCGCCATAATCGCGTACCAGAAACTCCGCCCGCATCGACTGCCGGCCCGGCTGCGCGACGATCCGGGTGCAGCGATTGCCGAACCCGTCATTGTAATCGGTCGCCGGCACCGGCGGGTCGAACACGATCTTATGCTCGGTCAGCAGGTCCGGCTCCCGCGAGGGATGGATGTTGAGCATCAGCAGCATCGGGATCGGGGTGGGGCAATCGAACGAGATATCGAAGCCGGTGCGGATTTTCATCGGGCGGGATTCCATTACGAGGTGAAAGCGGGTTGATCGGCGGCGGTGACCGAGACGGTCACGTTCATCGACAAATGATCCGAGGGCGCACCGGTCCATGTACCGGAAAGCGGGATCGCCTGAGCCGGCGCCCGGACCACGGCGACGCGGATGAGATCGTGATTGCCGACGATGCCGTTGGTCGGATCGAACTCGACCCATCCGGCACCGGGCAGATAGACCTGCAACCACGCATGGGTCGAACCGCCGCCGGCATAGCGCCCCCCGCGCGGCGGGACGTGCAGGTAACCCGAGACGAAGCGGGCGGCGAGGCCGAGGGCGCGCACCGCATCCATCATCAGCACCGCGAAATCGCGGCAGCTCCCGCTGCCCAGCCGCAGCGTGGTGGTCGGCGATTGCAGCCCCTTTTCCTCGCGAGCGACATAGGTGAACCCCTGCCAGATCGCCTGATTGATCGCGATCAACAGCGATCGTGTTCCGGTCGCCCCGCTCGACGACAGAAACCGCCGCACCCAGTGATCGACCTCGTGATGCGGGTCGGGGTCCTGCCGCTCGATCAGCCGCATCAGGTCCGGCATCTCGTCGCCGCCATAGGTGAACGGATAGGTGGCGGCGTAATCCTCGATCGCGAGATCGGGGAGCGGCCCGTCATAGACATGGCTCGGGCTGTGCTGGACCCGGACCAGACTGTCGAAGGTCAATTCCCCGGCGCGCGCCCCGAAACTCGCGTAGGCGACATGATTGCCGAACACATCGAGCATCCAGCGCTGGCGCGCCGGTTCGGGCGTGATCACCACATTGGCGGCCAGCACCCGCTGGTCGTGTCCCTCGCGCGGGCGGAACATCATCCGATGCTCGCCGAGCGCCACCGGACGGCGGTAACGATAGGTCGTGATATGGCGAACCTCGAGCACCGTCATGGGTCAGCGCCACCGGACGGGTCGAGGCATCGCAGGCGCCGGCGGGTTCATTGCTGTCCTGTACGAAACGATCAACCCGAATATGTGATGATCAACCGCCGAGTTCCATGTGAATTGTCGAGTCTGCCGAAACGTAATCGTTCGGTGAGGCAGGGCTGCGCATCGTGCGGGCAGATTATGCCCATATTTGCACCAGACCGGGCCGCGCAGCGTCTTTTGACCCGACGACACGGCTATCGGCGCGCCCGGAGCGGTGATATCGAAACAGTCGAACCGCGTGGATGCCGAGCCGATGCGATACCGCCTGACCCACAGCACACTCTATACCTACCAGACCAAAGCGATCCGGGCGCGGCATTTCCTGCATCTGCTGCCCCGCGCCCGCCCCGGCCAGATCCTCGACGTCGCCACCCTCGCGATCGAACCCGCCCCGTCGGACCGGTATGACGAGTTCGACTATTTCGGCAACCGCATCACCTCGGTCGATATCGACGCGCCGCACGACATGTTTCACGCCACCGTCCGCGCCGACATCCTGCTCGACCCGCGCCCGCCGCTGGAGCATGCCGGACTCGCCTGGGAGTCGATTGCAAACGACACGGCCCTGCCCCCGGACATTGCCGAGTTCGCGGTGCCCACACGGCTGACCGGCGCGGATGACGGGGTGCTGGCCCTCGCGCGCCGGCATTTCACCCCGCAGGCGGACATGATGGCCGCGACCGCCGGGCTCAGCCATCATCTCTACGAGATCTTCCGCTACCGCTCCGGCGTCACCTCGGTCACCACGACCGGCCCGGCGGCGCTCGCGAAGCGCGAAGGGGTCTGTCAGGATTACGCCCAGGCGATGCTGGCCTGCCTGCGCGCGATCGGCCTGCCAGCGCGCTACGTCTCGGGCTATCTGCGCAGCCAGACCGTGAGTCCCGACTCCGGCAATCCTGACTCCGGCTATTCCGGTGCGGAGCAGACCCATGCCTGGGTCTCGGTCTGGTTCGGCCCGCAGCACGGCTGGGTCGATTTCGACCCGACCAACGATCTCATCGTCGCGGGGGAGCACGTCACCCTCGCCTGGGGGCGCGACTTCACCGATGTCAGCCCGACCTGCGGCATCATTCTCGGTGGCCGGCGTCATACCCTGAAAGTCAGCGTCGTGCTCGCCCCGGTGGCGGACCACCCGGCGTGAACCACCCAAAATGACCCGCTCCACCCCCCGTCACAAAGGCAATGCATGTCGATCCAAGTCGCCCTGACGCATCGCACCAGCTACAAATACGACCGTCCGGTGCGGCTGGGACCGCAGACCATCCGCCTCCGCCCGGCGCCCTACGCCCGCACGCCCATCCTCGCCTACACGCTGGCAGTCGCGCCGAAACCCCATTTCCTCAACTGGCTGCAGGACCCGCAGGGCAATTTCCTCGCCCGGGTGGTGTTCCCCGAAGCGGTCACCGAATTCAGCGTCACGGTCGACCTGATCGCCGATATGGCAACGATCAACCCGTTCGATTTCTTTCTCGAACCCGAAGCCGAGACCTGGCCCTTCGCCTACGACCCGGTGCTGGAACAGGAACTCGCCCCGTTCCGCCGCACCGAAACCCCCGGCCCCCTGCTCGCCGCCCTGATCGAACAGGGCGCCGCGATCGAGGCGAGCACGGTGAACAAGCTGGTCGCGCTCAACGCGCTGGTGCAATCCCGCGTCGCCTATGTGGTGCGGATGGAACCCGGCGTCTGGTCGCCCGAGCACACCCTCGCCGAAGCGCGCGGGTCCTGCCGCGATTCCGCCTGGCTGCTGGTGCACCTGCTGCGCCATCTCGGCTTCGCCGCCCGCTTCTGCTCGGGCTACCTGATCCAGCTGGTCGCCGATGTGAAACCGGTCGAGGGCCCCGCCGGCCCGACCGAGGATTTCACCGATCTTCACGCCTGGGCCGAGGTCTATCTCCCCGGCGCGGGCTGGATCGGGCTCGATGCCACGTCCGGATTGCTGACCGGCGAGGGCCATATCCCGCTGGCCGCCAGCCCGGACCCGATCTCCGCCGCGCCGATCTCGGGCGGGGTCGAACCCGCCGGCGTCGAATTCGATTTCGCCATGACGATCCGCCGGATCGAACAGACCCCGCGCGTCACCCGCCCCTATGACGAGGCCGATTGGCAGGCGATCCTCGCGATGGGCCAGCGGGTCGATGCCGCCCTTGCGGTGAACGATGTCCGCCTCACCATGGGCGGCGAACCCACCTTCGTCTCCGCCACCGATATCGACGCCCCGGAATGGAACATCGATGCGCTCGGCCCGACCAAGCGCACCATGGCCGGGCGCCTGCTCCGCCGGATCGCCCCGGTCTGGGCGCAAGGTGCCGTGCTGCAATACGCGCAGGGCAAGCTCTACCCGGGCGAGCCGCTGCCGCGCTGGGCGCTCCACGCCTTCTGGCGCGAGGATGGCGAACCGGTCTGGCAGAACCCGGCCCTGCTCGCGAGCGACGACGATATCGCGGATCACCCCGGCGACGCCACCGCCGCAACCGCAACCGCCTTCGCCACCGCCCTTGCCGAAGCGCTGGGGATCGACCCCGCCTTCGTGATGCAAGCCTACGAGGACGTGCATTACTACCTCTGGCGCGAGTCGAAACTCCCCGCCAATGTCCGCGCCGAAGCGAGCCGGATCGCCGACCCGATTGAGCGCGCCCGCCTCGCCCGCCTGTTCACCGGCGACCTCACCGCCCCGAGCGGTGCCGTCCTGCCGCTGCGGCGGGTCGCCGATGGTGCCGCCCGGCTCTGGCAATCCGCCCGGTGGACCCTGCGCGGCGGCGACCTCGTGCTGATCCCCGGCGATTCCCCGATCGGCCTGCGCCTCCCGCTCGACCAATTGCCCTGGGAAGACCCCGCCGAGACCGAAACCGACATCCCCGACGATCCTTTCGCCCCGCACCCCCGGCTGCCCTCGGCGGCGGCGCTCCACGCCGGTCTCCCCACCGCGCCGGTCGCCGCCCTGCCGCAGAAGCTGCGCGGCGAAGCCCCCGGCATCGTCCGCACCGCCCTCGCGGTCGAGGCACGCGGCGGGTACCTGCACGTGTTTCTGCCCCCGCTTGCCGCCGTCGAGGATTTTCTGGTCCTGATTGCCGCGATCGAGAAAACCGCCGCCGCCTCCGGCCGCCGGATTTTCCTCGAAGGCTACCAGCCGCCGGACGATCCCCGCCTGCTCAGCTTTTCGGTCACCCCCGACCCCGGCGTGATCGAAGTCAACCTGCCCCCCGCCGCGACCTGGCCCACTCTGGTCCACCGCACCCTCGAACTCTATGAATTCGCCCGCGAAACCGGCCTCGCCGCCGAGAAATTCATGCTCGATGGCCGCCATGTCGGCACCGGCGGCGGCAACCACGTGGTCATGGGGGCCGCCGAGGCCGCCGACAGCCCGTTTCTCCGCCGGCCGGACCTGCTGAAATCCCTGCTCGGCTTCTGGCATAACCACCCCAGCCTGTCCTATCTGTTTTCCGGCCTGTTCATCGGCCCCTCCAGCCAGCACCCGCGGATCGACGAAGCGCGTGACGACACCGTGCTGGAACTCGAAACCGCGTTCCGCCAGATCAAACCGGGCGAGGAAACCGCGCCCTGGGTGATCGACCGGCTGCTGCGCAACATTCTGTGCGACATGACCGGCAATCTGCACCGCACCGAATTCTGCATCGACAAGCTCTACGCCCCCGGTGCCGCCTCGGGTCGGCGCGGCCTCGTCGAATTCCGCGCCTTCGAAATGCCGCCCGATGCGCGGATGTCGGTCGCCCAGGCCCTGCTGATGCGCGCCTGCGTCGCCGCATTCTGGCAGACCCCGTACGAGCGCCGGCTGATCCGCTGGGGCACCCGGCTCAACGACCGCTTCATGCTGCCGCACTACGTCGCCGCCGATCTGCGCGACGCGCTGGAGGAACTGGCGATGCGCGGCTTCGCGCTCGACCCCGCCTGGTTCGCGCCACATCAGGAATTCCGGTTCCCGAAACTCGGCGCGGTCACCATCGCCGGCATCGGGCTCGAACTGCGCCACGCGCTGGAACCCTGGCACGTCCTCGGCGAGGAACAGAGCGGCTCCGGCACCGCCCGCTATGTCGACAGCGCGGTGGAGCGGGTGCAGGTCAAACTCACCGACTGGAACGACGAGCGCTTCACCCTCGCCTGCAACGGCATCGCCGTTCCCCTCACCGAAACCGGCATCGCGGGCGAGCGCGTCGCCGGCATCCGCTTCAAGGCATGGTCGCCGCCCTCATCGCTCCACCCGATGATCAAGCCGCAAACCCCTCTGATCTTCGATGTGATCGACCAATGGACCGGTCGCGCCCTCGGCGGCATGACCCATCACACCGTCCATCCCGGCGGACGCGGCTACGAGAAATTCCCGGTCAACGCCAACGAGGCCGAAGCCCGCCGCCGCTCCCGCTTCCTTGCCTTCGGCCACACGCCGGGCGAGATCGAACCGGTCACCGGCGCGGTCTCGGCGGAACACCCGATCACCCTCGATCTCCGCCGCTTCGCTTAGGAAAGAAGACTTCTTTTTTGTAAAAAAGAAGCAAAAAACTTCCATGAGTCAGGGCAAGGGCGGCTTCACCGGCACGGGCCCAGAGGAACAAAGTTTTTTTGCTTCTTTTTTTTCAAAAAAAGAAGTCTGCTACCCTAATCCCGTTCAACCGCCGCAAACAGCATCGACTTGAACCCCCCGATATCGATCCGGCGGATCACATCGATGCCGGGCCCAGCATGCCGCCATGCCGGATCGGAATTATCCCCGCCCGCGACGCCGAGCAGATCAACGAGGGTAGCACCCCGCGCATATCCTTCGGTCGGCACCGCGACGCGCGCATCGACCCGATCGGTGACGATCCGGTCATCGAGCGCCACCGCCATCGCCACCGGATCGGGCAGCGGCAATCCCGGCTCCGCCTGGGTTCCGGTCGCGGCGCGCAGCGCGGTTTCCGAACATGCCATCGCGAACCGGGCGGCTTCATGGGACGAGCCGCGCAACCGCGCCATGTCGGCCTGATCGAGGCAGGCGGCATCGCGCGACAGATCCCACCCCACCAGCGTGATCGCCATACCGGACTCCAGCACGATCGCCGCCGCCTCGGGATCGCACCAGATATTATATTCCGCCGCCGGGGTGACATTGCCGATACCGCCGGGATTGCCGCCCATTATCGTGCAATGGCGCACCCATTGCGCGAGGCGCGGCTCCAGCCGCAATGCCAGCGCCACATTGGTCAGCGGCCCGAGGGTGACGAGGTCGATCGCCCCCGGCGCCTCGCCGAACCGGCGCACCAGTTCCACCGCGCCATGCCCCGGCGTGACACCGTGGACCGGGGCGGGGAATCCCGCATCGCCCAGCCCGTCGATCCCGTGGAAATAGCTCGCATCCGCCCGCGGCTTGACCAAAGGCCGGTCCGCCCCCTCGAAAACCGGAATCGCCGCGCCGCACAGATCGAGCACGATCCGCGCATTGACCGACCCCTGCGCCACCGCGACATTGCCGCTGACGATGGTGATGGCATCGACGATCACCCCCGGCGCGCGGAGCGCCATGATCAGGGCGATCGCATCGTCCGAGGCGGTATCGGTATCGATGATGATATGGCGCATCACCGGAACCCGGGTTCCACGAACCCGCGCAGCTTGCGCGAATGGAGCCGCTCGACCCCCTGCCGGCGCAGAATGTTCATCGCCTCGATCCCGATCATGATGTGCTGGTCGATACTGGTCCGGTAGAACTCATTGGCCATGCCGCGCAGCTTGAGCTGCCCGTGAACCGGCCGGTCGGACACGCAGAGCAGGGTGCCGTAGGGCACCCGGAAACGAAACCCGTTCGCCGCCACGGTCGCCGATTCCATGTCCACCGCGATCGCCCGGCTGCGGTTGAACGCGGCGAAATAGGTACCGAGCTGGATTTCCCAGTTCCGGTTGTCGGTGGTCGCGACCGTGCCGGTCCGCAGCCGGGTTTTCAGCTCATGGTCGCGCAGCCCTGTGACCAGCGAGGTCGCTTCGGCGAGTGCGACCTGAACCTCCGCAATCGCGGGCACCGGCACCCAGAGCGGCAGATCGTCGTCGAGCACATGATCGGCGCGCACATAGCCGTGCGCCAGCACATAATCGCCGAGCACCTGCCCCCGGCGCAGCCCGGCGCAATGCCCGACCATCAGCCAGCAATGCGGGCGCAGCACCGCGATATGATCGGTGATGGTCTTCGCATTGCTCGGCCCGACCCCGATATTGACCAGCGTGATCCCATCCCCGCCCGCCCGCTTCAAATGGTACGCCGGCATCTGCGGCAGATCGCGGCTGAACGCATCGGCGTCGATCGTCTCGCCCGGTGCCGTCACCCGGTCGCCGGGACCGACGAACCCGGTCACCTCGCCGGAGGCGAGCATCGACCGGGCATAGTCGATGAAGGCGTCGGCATAGCGCTGGTAATTGGTGAACAGCACGAAGGACTGAAAATGCCCCGGCGCGGTGCCGGTGTAATGGTGCAGCCGGGCGATCGAATAATCGACCCGCTCGGCGGTGAACAGCGAGAGCGGATTGGGCGCATCGGGGAGCGGGCGCGTCGCGCTGTTGGCGATGGAATCATTGATCGCCCACAAATCCGGCCGGGTCGCCCGGTCGAGCAGCGTATCGTAATCGAAGCCCGAAGCCGCGCCCGAAACATCCGGTGCCGCGAAAGCGATCGGGATCGGCGTGTCGCTCGGGCCGACATGAACCGCACAGCCGTGGTGATGCATCAGGTGGCCGATCTGCTCGGTATAGTAATCGGCGAAAATATCCGGGCGGGTCAGGGTGCTGCCATAAATGCCGGGTTCGAGAAACACCCCGTGCGAGAGCCGCGCATCGACATTCAGTTGCGCGGGCGTGACCCGGAAGGCGACATACGGGTAGGGCGCGGCAACCGGTGCGGTGCCCGCCGGATCGGCCATGGCGGCGGCGAAGCCCTGCCGGATCAGCGCGACGCTGCGATCATAGATCCGGCGGATCGCCGCGACCGCCGCCTCCGCGTCATCATAAGCGGTGAGGCGCTCGAACGCCGGCTCGGCACCACCCGGCATCATGAACCCCACCCGGCCCGGTTGCAGCCGGCGTGTCGTTCGATCGTCAGGCACCGTCGCGTCGCGATGTTCATGGCCAACCTATAAGCGATCCCGCCCGGAATGTTGAGCACACCCCTCGCGTCCGGCACCCGCTTGCGAGGGCGGGCGGATTACGCCAATGTGATCGTGTCACACGGATCATCACAATAACCGGAATCGAAGGGCAGAGCGCCGCAGCGCGCGCGACCCCTCGACATTTTTTCATCATTCCCCGATCCGGAGACGATACCGATGATTCATGGCGATATTTCCAGCAGCAACGACACGGTCGGCGTGGCCGTCGTCAACTATAAAATGCCGCGTCTGCATACCCGCGCCGAAGTGCTGGCCAATGCACAGAAGATCGCGGACATGGTGGTCGGCATGAAGACCGGCCTGCCCGGCATGGACCTCGTGGTGTTTCCCGAATACTCGACCCACGGCATCATGTACGACAGCGCCGAGATGTACGAAACCGCCTCGTCCTGCCCCGGCGAGGAAACCGAGATCTTCGCCGCCGCCTGCCGCAAAGCCCGGGTCTGGGGCGTATTTTCGCTGACCGGCGAACGCCATGAGGATCACCCGAACAAAGCGCCTTACAACACCCTCATCCTGATGAACGATGCCGGCGAGATCGTGCAGAAATACCGCAAGATCATGCCCTGGGTTCCGATCGAAGGCTGGTATCCCGGCGACTGCACCTATATGAGCCCCGGGCCGAAAGGCCTGAAAATCAGCCTGATCATCTGCGATGACGGCAACTACCCCGAAATCTGGCGCGACTGCGCCATGAAGGGCGCCGAACTCATCGTGCGCTGCCAGGGCTACATGTACCCCGCCAAGGACCAGCAGATCATTATGGCCAAAGCGATGGCCTGGGCCAACAACACCTATGTCGCGGTCGCCAACGCCACCGGGTTCGACGGCGTCTATTCCTATTTCGGCCATTCCGCGATCATCGGGTTCGATGGCCGCACCCTCGGCGAATGCGGCACCGAGGAATACGGCATCAATTACGCCCAGCTTTCGGTCTCCCTGATCCGCGATGCCCGCCGCACCATGCAGAGCGAAAACCACATCTTCAAGCTGCTGCACCGGGGCTACACCGGCAAGATCAATTCCGGCGAAGGCGTTACCGGTGTTGCGGAATGTCCCTACGATTTCTACCGGAAATGGATCAGCGACCCCGAAGGCACCCGCGACATGGTGGAGGCCATGACCCGCCCCACCGTCGGCGTCGAGGAATGCCCGATCGAGGGCCTGCCCAACCAGAGCAACCGCGCGGCCCCCGGCTGAAGCCGCGCGTCCCGAAGCGAAGGGTGCCGGGCTACAGCACCGGCACCGTCGTGCTGAACGCCTCCCGCTGCATCAGCCGCTCATAGAGCGCCGCCAGTTTGGGATATTTGTCCTGCCAGCGAAAATCGTCGCTGAACCGCAGCCCGACATAACCGAGCGCGCTCGCCACCCCGATCTCGGCGACGCCGAGCCGGTCGCCATGATAGAAGTCCCGCGCGCCCAGTTCGTCGTTCAAAGCCTGCAAGGCGCGATGGATCTTGCCGAACTGCCGCTCCGACCACGCCGGATACTGCAATTCCTCGGGCCGCTTGCGCCGCTCGGAAAAAATCGCGAGGCTCGCATCCATCACCCCATCCGCCATCGCCTCCCAGCGCCGCACGATGATCCGCTCCTTGATCGCGCGCGGCAGCAACGGGTTTTCCTCGCTCCGGCTGTCGACATACTCGACGATCACCCGCGAATCGAACAGCGCCGTCCCATCCGCCATCACCCAGACCGGAACCTTGCCGAGCGGATTGAGCGCGATGGTCCTGGTATCCTCGTTCCACGGCACATCGAGCACCGCCTCGAACGGCACGCCCTTCTCCGCCGCGGCGATCCGCACCTTCCGGGCATAGGGGCTGGTGGTCGAGAAATAGAGTTTTTCGGCTGGCATCTGGTTCATCGGGATTCCTGAAAGATATATTCCGGACCCTGAATGCCAGCCTTCGTCTCATCGTGGCAAGGCCACCCGCGTCACCCCCGCCGGGACTCTGCCCGCACGACCATCCCGACCGCCTGCCCCAGCACAGCCGCGAGCGCCGCCCGCTGCGCCGCCACGAGATCAGGCGCGGTCGGTCCCGCCAGAGGCGCGGTCGCGGTCAGCCGCCGCTGCGCCAGCGGGCGCTCGCTGATCCCGACCGGCTTTGCCACCACCAGCGTCAGCGCCGCCCGCGCGACGTGGGTGGTCGGGTCGGCCAGCAGCGTATCGAGCGTTCCCTCGACGATGACATCAGGCGTCAGCGCGCTGCCGTCGCCCACCACCGCCGCGAACCGGCCCGAAGCCTGCAACCACGCGATCAGCGCCGCCGTGGTCGCCTGCGCCGGCGAGGTCGCCCACCGATTGTAATACCCGACATGCACGCTGCCATCGGCCAGTTGCGTGATCAGCCCCCGCTCGCTCAGCGTCGGCCCCGCGCTGATCCCGCGCACCAGCACCACGCCGCGCCCGCCCGCAACACCGCCCGAACCCGGCGGCGGCGGCGCCAGGGGCCAGTCGGACCGCGCGACATAGGGTTGCTTGGCCAGAATCCCGCCGCACCCGGCCAGGGCCAGCGGGGTTGCGAGCAGAACGTGGCGGCGCTTGAGGGTCATGGGCATGTCACCGTGGGGTCTGGGGCGGTGGCGGCCCGCCGCGCAGGACCACCGCCGGGTTGTTCTTCAGCGTTTCCGACAATTCATTGAGATTCGACGATGCCTGATCGAGATTCCGTAAAATCGGGATCATCTGGCGATTCAGGTTGGCGGTGGTCTGGTTGGCATCGGCGATGGTCGCCTGCGTCTGCGCCAGAAGTTTCGGCATCGCCGCCGTTGCCTGCGCCAATGCCGCACTGGTCTGGTCGAGCTTGGTCAGGATGTCGCGCGTCTGCGCCCCGTCCGCGAGGTTGCGGATCGAGGCGGTCGTCGCCGGAAGATCGGCCTTGCCCACCTGCGTCTTCAACTCGCCGAGCAGCGCATTGGCGTTGGCGATCGCCTGATGGGCATCCCCGGTCGTGATTTCCTCGTTCAGCGTGTTGATCATCGAGGTGAGCAGCTTCACCGTGCTGTCGAATTTCACCCCGCTCATATTGGTCAGAAACGTCTGCACCGCATCCTGCACCTGGGTCAGCGTGCTCGGGATCGAAGGGATCACCAGCGTGCGGGGATGCCACGGCACCGCCTGCACCGGATGGGTTTTGGGATTGACGAAGCTGAGTTCCAGATACGCAAGCCCGGTAATCCCCTGCGGGGCCACCTGCACCCGCAGCCCATGCGCGATCGCCCCGGCGAAATTGGAATCCGGCCCCAGCTTGCGCGGATCGACCCGGAACCGCACCACGACCTGATGATAGATCGGCTGAACCAGATCCTTCGGGTTCGCCGGCGGATATTCCGCCGAAACCAGCCCGATATCCGTGACTTTCCCGATCGTGACACCCCGGAACTTCACGGTCGAGCCGATATCCAGCCCCTGCACCGATTCCGAAAAATACGATTCATATTCCACGCCCGAGCGGAACGCATTGCCCGAAAGCACGAAAATCATCGCGATCAGCACGACGATTCCGGCCAGCACGAACAGCCCGGTGCGCAGCGCCGCGCCCTTGCCTTCCATCAGCGAAGTTCCTTCTGAACGTCCATGCTCTCCGCATCCCGGTTGAAAAACGCGCGCACCGTGGGGTGATCGCTCGATTGCTGCAAGTCGCGCGGCGTCCCCAGCGCGATCATGCCCCGCGCCGTGCGGTCGAGCATGACACACCGGTCCGCGATCGCGAAAATCGACATCAGCTCATGGGTCACCACCACGAAGGTGCAGCCCAGCGCCGCCCGCAAGTCCAGGATCAGCCGATCCAGCCCCGCGCCGGTGATCGGGTCGAGCCCCGCCGAGGGTTCATCGAGAATCAGGATCGGCGGGTCGAGCGCCAGCGCCCGCGCAATCGCCGCCCGCTTCGCCATCCCGCCCGAAATCTCGGACGGCAGCAGATTGACCGCCTCGCCGAGCCCGACCAGCGCCAGCTTGATCCGCGCGATCTCGGCCCGCGCCCGCGCCGGCAGGTCGGTGAACATTCTCAAGGGCAGCATCACGTTCTCCAGCAGCGTCATCGAGCCGAACAGCGCGCCGGATTGAAACATCACCCCGATCTCGCGGCGGACCGCGCGCACCTCGCTCACCACGTCATGCCCGCCCACCGAAATCCGCCCGCTGGTCGGCGTCAGCAGCCCGATCATCTGTTTGAGCAGCGTCGATTTGCCGCAGCCCGACCCGCCGAGCACCACGAACACCTCGCCTTCCGCCACGCTGAACGTCACGTCCTGGAAAATCACCCGCCCGCCGAAACTCTGCCCGGCATGATCGACCTCGATCGCGTTGATGCGTCCGCCCGCGTCCGCGCTCACAGGCCCAGCCGATAGAAAATCACCGCGAACAGCCCATCGAGCAAAATCGTCACCACGATCCCGCCCACCACCGCCGAGGTTGCCGCCTCGCCCACCGCGCGCGGCCCGCCGCCCGCCGTCAACCCCGCCCGGCACCCGATCAGCCCGATCGCCGCACCGAACACCACCGCCTTGAACAGCCCGAGCAACAAATCCTCCGGCCCGGTCGCGAGCTGGATCTGATGCAGGATCGCGGCGGGCGGAAACCCGAGGATCATCATCACGAACCCCATCCCGATCACGCCGGAAATATCGATCCCGATCGCCAGCGCCGGCATCACGACCATCGCCGCCGCCATGCGGGGGATCACCAGCATGGTCTCGGCATCGATCCCCATGGTGGTCAGCGCCGCGACCTCCTCATTGACCACCATGGTCCCGAGTTCCGCCGCGAAGGCCGAGCCAGTGCGACCCGCCAGGATCACCGCCGCCAGCAACGGCCCCAACTCGCGGAACAGCGAGAGCGAAACCAGCGCCGCGACATAGATATCCGCGCCGAACTGGCGCATCGGAATCGCGGACTGGAACGCGAGGATCATCCCGATCAGGAACCCCATCATCCCCACCAGCGGCATGGCCTGAATGCCCGCCCGCTCGGTCAGCCGGAAAAAATCGCCGCCGCGCAGAAACCGCACTTTCCCCGGCAATCCGAGCGTCGCCAGAATCGTCTCGCCGAAAAACGTCACGCGAACGATGAAGGTCCGCCAGAGGCTGCCGCGCACAACCGTCCGCGCCGGCACCTTCACGGTCGCCCCATCCGGCACTGCCTCGCGCAGCCGCGTCATCAAAGCCTCGGGCCGTTCGGCCAATCCGCGCCACTCGGTGGTACCCTGATGATCCCGCTCCAGCTTGAGCAGCAGCGCCGCGCCGGACGTATCGACCAGATCCGCCCCGCCGAGATCGATCGCGAGCCCTCCATCCGCCCGCCGTGCCGCATCCACCGCCCGGGTCCACACCGGCGCCAGCGAGGTCGCGGTGAGCGGACCGCCGAGCGTGATCACGGTCCCCGCCCCGTCACGCGCAACATCCAGCCTCGCCGCTACCATTTCAGCCACCCCGGCACGTGATAGCCAAAATGCGTCGCAACCTGCAGGCCTCCGGCATGGATCATCGTCAGCGCCACATATAGGACGATCGCCAGCCCGATCCAGACGAGCCACCGATGCCGCGTCAGCAGCTTCGCCACGAGATTGGCGGCCAGCCCCATCAGCGCCACCGAAAACACCAGCCCCGCCGCGAGCAACGCCGGATGATCCCGTGCCGCCCCCGCCACCGCCAGCACATTGTCCAGACTCATCGACAGATCGGCGGCAATGATCCGGATCGCGGCATCCCGCAATTTGCCCGCCGCCGGTACCGCACCCTCGGCCAGCGGCGCGCGGCGGAACTCCCGCCACGATTTCCACACCACGTAGAGCAGCAATATCCCGCCCGCGAGGGTCAGCCCGATCACCGCCATCAGCCGCAGCGCGACCAGCGCGAGCCCGATCCGAAGGACCGTCGCCGCCCCGACCCCGATCAGGATCGCCTGCTTCTGCTGCGCCTTCGGCAGCCGCGCGACCGCGAGCCCGATCACGATCGCATTGTCCCCGGCCAGCACGAGGTCGATCATCAGCACCTGCGCCAGCACGATGAAATCAGCAACGGCCATGTTCATCGCGCGTCGTTCGGGGTTGCACCGGATATTGTCAATCGCGCCGCTGTGATCCCTCGCGCGGCCGTGTCAGGCCAGACCCCGCCTTCGTTCAAAACAGAACCGCCTGACGATCCCTCATCCCGGCGATTTCCGCCTCGTCATACCCCAGTTCCACCAGCACATCGCGCGTATCCGCCCCCGGCTGCGGCACATCCCGCCGCGCGCCGGGCCGCTCGCCATCCATGCTGATCGGCAAGCCCGGCAGGCCGATCTTCCGGCCATCCGGCAGGCTGACTTCAACGAGCCCGCCCGATTGCCGCAGATGCGGGTCCTCGAACAGATCCGCCGGCCGGGCAATCGGCGCGAAAGGCAGGCCGAGCCGCTCGCAGCGCGCCGCGAGATCCGCCGTGCCGAACCGCCCGAACGCCTCGGCGATCACTTTCAGCGTGCGGGGCCGCGCCGCGCGCCGTTCCGCCTGGGTCCGCAGCGTCGGGTCGGAGGCAAGTTCCACCAGCCCGAATTCCGCGCACAGCACCTGCCACTGGGTATCGGTCACCACGCCGATGAAAATCTGCCCGCCATCGGCGGTCGCGAAAATATCATAGACCGGCCACGCCACGTCCCGCGCGCTCATCGGCGGCGGCGCGGTGCCGGTTATCGCGGCCTGCGCCATGTGCTGGGCCATCAGCATCGCCACGCTCTCGAACAGGCCGGACTGCACGAGCTGCCCGCGCCCGGTGCGCTCACGCTCGGCCAGCGCCGCCAGAATCGCGACCGCCCCATACGTCCCGCCCATGATATCGATCACCGAGGCCCCGGCACGCAGCGGCTGGCCCACCGGCCCGGTCATATAGGCAAGCCCGCCCATCATCTGCACCACCTCATCGAGCGCGGTGCGGTGCTCGTAAGGCCCGGGCAGAAATCCCTTCAGCGAACAATAAATCAACCGTGGATTGGCCGCCGCGCAGGCCGCATAGCCGAGACCGAGCTTGTCCAGCGCCCCCGGCCTGAAATTCTCGGTCAGAACATCCGCCCGCCCGATCAACCGGCGCGCCACCTCGATCCCCGCTTCGGATTTCAGATCGAGCATGACACTGCGCTTGTTCCGGCTCGCCATGGTGAAAAACCCGATGCCCGAGCCGGTCAGCCGCCTTGTGTTATCACCCGCCGGGGTCGGCTCGATCTTCACCACATCGGCACCCAGATCACCGAGAATAAGCCCGGTGGTCGGCCCCATCACCATATGGGCGAACTCGACGACGCGGAGCCCCGCAAGCGGCGTGGCGCTCATGCCGCGCGCTGGAACGTCCGGGGAATCCCGGCCCTTGCCACCTGACCGTGCATCGCCTCGCCCGGCAGCCCGGCATGAAGCAGGGCGCGGGCCGCGATCAGCCCGTCGAGATCGATCCCGGTGACAAACCCCATGCTTTCGAGCATGAACACCAGATCCTCGGTGACGATATTGCCCGAAGCCCCCGGCGCGAACGGGCAACCGCCCAGCCCGGCCAGCGCCGAATCGAAGTCGCGGATTCCCTCCTCCAGCCCCGCCAGCGCATTGGCGATCCCCAGCCCCATCGTGTCGTGCAGATGCAGCCCGACCAGCGCCGGTCCAATCTCCGCCCGCACCGCCCGCACCACCGATCTGATCTGCGCCGGATTGGCATACCCCACGGTATCGGCCAGCCCGATCTGGCTCACCCCCGCCGCCGCCAGCGCCGCCGCGATCCGCACCACCTCATCCTCAGGCACCACCCCGTCGATCGAGCAGCCGAACGCGGTCGAACACGCAACCTCAAGCTCCACCTGCGGCGCATGCGCGCGCATCCAGTCCACGATCGCACCGACCACGGCGACCTGCTCATCCGGCGTGCGGTTCAAATTGGCCCGCGAATGCCCCGCACTCACCGAAACCGGCACACTGACCCGATGCGCCCCCGCGTCCACCGCCGCCTCCGCCCCCCGCAAATTCGGCGCCAGCGCCACCACGGTCAGCCCCGGCAAAGTGCGTGCAAAGCGAACCACCGCCCCGGTATCCGCCATCTGCGGGATCAGCCGGGCCGGCACGAAGCTCCCCACCTCGATCTCGCGCACCCCGGCAGCGGCGAGCCCTGCGATCCACGCGCATTTCGCCTCGGTCGCCATAATCGACTTCGCCATCTGAAGCCCATCGCGCGGACCGACTTCGCAGATCGTGACCATCTCGCTCATCCCCCCAATCTGCCCCGGCGCGCGGACCGGGGCAAGAGAGACTCCGGCTCAGAACTTCACAGTCACCGTCCCGTAGAAGGCGCGCGGCGCGCCGGGATTGGCGATCGCGTAACCACCATTCGGCGTGTTGAAGTAGCCGCCGGCAGAAATGTATTCGGTGGCGTTATATTTCCGCCCGAGCAGATTGGTTGCGTAAAAACTGACATCGACCTCGCCGAGATGCGAGACGAACCGATTGAAATAAGGGGTCTTTACAGTGATCGAGGCATTGAGCAGATTATAGGGAACGATGGCGATATGGGTCGGCGCGCCGATCGCGTTACTGAACAGATACCGCTTGCCGACATACTGATCCCATACATTGGTCGCGATCAGGGTCGAGCCGACGAACCGGCGGTAACGGATGCCGATGTCAGCCGTATCCCGCGGCGATGCCGGGTCGGGCAGGTTATTATAAACCGCCCCCGAATTCGACGTATAGGTAAGGTACCTCGCATCGAGATAGCCGAGGTTGGCGAACGCCATCCAGTTGAAATCGAACCGCGCCCGCAAACTGGCGTTCACCCCCTGCAACCTGCCCGAACCGAAGCCGAACGTGGTCTGGGTCGGATTGTTCGGGTTGGCGATCGGAACGGTTTCGTCTTCCAGATCGTCGCGGAAATAATTGATATCCGCAGACGCGTCCTGAATGCCGAACAGGCCCTTGCGATCCATCCGCACGCCGATTTCATAATCGGTGCTCTTCACCGGTTTCAGGGCGGGCAGGTTGGTCTGGTTGTTGGCGAAATTCCCTGCGGTCGGATTTTGGTACGTCACAGCAAAATTGCCATACAGCGTCGCCCAGGGGAGCACATCGTAGCTCGCCCCGATCGAGGGCTGCACCCGGTTGAAATCCTTGCTCACACTGGGATACGCATTGAACGAAGCCCCCGGCAAATCGATCGCCGCCTGCGGTGCCAGATTATCGTAGCCGGTATCGTAATTGACGATCTGCACCCCCGGCACGATGCGCAACCCGGCCACGGGTTCGATCCGATCCTGCGCGAAGCCCGCGATGTAGAGATTGTTATAGACATCGCGCGAAATCGATGCCGGCAACTGCCGGCTGGTGCCGAGAGCGGTATTGTAACCGTCGTATACATCATGCGTGTGGGCGTTGATGATATAGGCACCATAACTCAATTTATTGTATTTCAGGTCGGTATCGAAATACAGCTTGTCTCCGATCGTATCGGAAAACGGCGCATAATATTCGGTATCCTGCGAGCTTGTCCCGATGAAACCGGCATTGATCCGGTAATGAATGATGTCGCCATGCCGGTACCAGAACAGATCGTGCAGCGTCGTATCGGCACTGATCCGCCTGGTGAGGCGCGCATAGCCGATATAGTCGATGACCTGATTTTCCTTGAACCAGACATTATTCGGCAGATCGGAATAAAACCCCGACGTCTTCTGGCTGTAGAGCGGCGCGTCGGCATCGAGTCCACCGAGCGTGACACCCGCCACGGGGTTCACCGGAATCTGGTTCGGTCGGAACTCGCGGTTATGGATGTAATAGCCGCCAAGGCTGATATGGCCGCCGTCGAAATGCCGGGTGATCTTGAAATAAACCTGGTCGTTGCGCGCCGGCCAGTCATACTCGCCCTGGCGGAACGTGTGGTTGAATGCGTGGTTGAGACCAATCACGGCTTCCCAGCCATCGTGCAGGCCGCTTTGGGCCACGGCGCTGTAAACCTGACTGTCGAAACTGCCGTAGCTTGCCGAAACCGTGGCCCCGGCCCGCGCGCTCGGCTGCACCGGAATGAAATTCACCGTGCCGCCCAGACTGTCATACCAGCGGTCCTGCGGATTGCCCGGACCATAAATCACATTCACCCCGGCGAGCAGCGCGCCGAACGGGATCTGCACGGAATGAAATCCGGTACCCTGGATCAGGCTGTTCAGGGGGACGCCATCGAACAGGTTGGTGATGCCATCGGTTTCGATATCGCCCGGCACCGAGTTGAACCCGACCTTGACGCCGCGAATCGAAATCGTCGAGCGCGCGGTGCCCGCATTCGAGGAATAGCCCGAAATCACCACCCCCGGCAGGGTCGAGATCGCCTGGGTTCCCGAAGCGATCGGCGCGAGCAGATCGATCGTACCTTTGCTCACCGCCGAAACCGACTGCGCCTGATGCTTGATCGCCTTGCGCGTCAGAACCCGGCTGGCGAACCCGCCCGGCGCCACCGCCGGTCCCGTGGCCGAGACCGTACCGGCATTCACCGCCTGCGCCGCCGCCGGGCTCATCCCCGCGCCCAGCAGCACCGGCACACTCACCGCGCCGAGCAGGCCCAGACGAAACCGTCGCCCAATCGTCTCATCCTTGTGTTCCAGCCGCATCATATCGCCATCTTTCCTGTCGTGGATGTAACCGGTTGGTAACCCCGGTCGATGGCATGGCGACATAATCGAACCGCTCCCCGCTGTGCGTGAAGCTTCGACGAACGTATCGCGTCAGTTTCAAGACATCGCCACCGTTTGGCAGCCCGCCCCGCCAATGCTAAAGCGCGGCGCATGACCGCCGTCACCGCCACCATGCCCGCCAGCGAAGCGAGCAGCCGCACCCTCGTCCTCGCTTTGCCGAAAGGCCGCATCCTGGCCGAATGCGCGCCCCTGCTCGCCCGCACCGGCATCGTCCCCGAAGCCGACTACACCGATGAAAACAGCCGCCGCCTGCGCTTTCACACCAGCGCGCCGGATCTCGACATCATCCGCGTCCGCAGCTTCGATGTCGCCACCTTCGTTGCCTTCGGCGCGGCGGATATCGGCATCTGCGGCGGCGACGTGCTCGGCGAGTTCGATTATCCCGAAATCTACGCCCCGCTCGACCTCGGCATCGGCGCCTGCCGGATCGCGGTGGCCGAACCCGCCGATGAAGCGGGCACCACCGATTTCGCCCGCCTCTCGCGGGTCCGCGTCGCCAGCAAATACCCCAACACCACCCGCCGGCATTTCGCGGCGCGCGGCATCCAGGCCGAAATCGTCGCCCTCAACGGCGCGATGGAACTCGCCCCCGGCCTCGGCCTCTCGCGCCTGATCGTCGATCTGGTCCAGACCGGCTCGACCCTGATCGCCAACGGGCTGGTCGAAACCGAGGTGATCGCGCATGTCACCTCGCGGCTGATCGTCAACCGCACCGCGCTCAAAACCCGCCCCGAAGCCATCTCCGGCTGGATCGCCCGGTTCCGCGCCGCCCTCGCCGCCACCGTCCCCGCCGCCACATGATCAACCGCCTCGCCACCCGCGATCCCGATTTCACCCGATCCCTCGCCGCGCTGATCGCGGACCGCGCGACCGCAACCGATGTCGCCGCCCCGGTCGCCGCCATCATCGCCCGCGTCCGCGCCGAAGGCGATGCCGCCCTGCTCGACCTCACCGCCCGGTTCGACCGTTTCCCGATCACCCTCGATCAGCTCGCGGTCACCCCCGCCGAAACCGCCGCGGCCCTCGCCGCCATCCCCGCCGATCAGCGCGACGCGATCGATCTTGCCGCCCGCCGGATCGAGGCGTTCCACCGCGCCCAACTGCCGCGCGATTTTTCCTACACCGACGATCAGGGCGTCACCCTTGGCCTGCGCTGGGGCGCGCTCGATGCGGTGGGCCTCTACGTCCCCGGCGGCAAGGCGTCCTACCCGTCCTCGGTGCTGATGAACGCCATCCCCGCCCGCGTCGCCGGCGTCGCCCGCATCGCCATGGTCGTCCCCACACCGGACGGCATCATGAACGATCTGGTGCTCGCCGCCGCCCACCGCGCCGGCATCACCGAAATCTACCGGATCGGCGGCGCCCAGGCGGTTGCCGCTCTCGCCTGGGGCACCGCCAGCATCGCGCCGGTCGATCGCATCGTCGGCCCCGGCAACGCCTATGTCGCGGAAGCCAAGCGCCAGGTGTTCGGCCGCGTCGGCATCGACTCGATCGCCGGCCCCTCCGAGGTGCTGATCATCGCGGATGCCGACAACGACCCCCACCACATCGCGCTCGACCTGATCGCCCAGGCCGAACACGCCGAAGACAGCCAGTCGATCCTGGTGACCGACAGTCCCGCCCTCGCCGAAGCGGTCGCCGCCGCACTGGCCTCGGCACTGCAAACCCTGCCGCGCGCCGCCATCGCCGCCGCCTCCCTCGCGGCCCACGGCGCGATCATCGAGGTCGCCGATCGTGCCGAAGCCATCGCGCTCGCCAACCGCATCGCACCCGAACACCTCCAGATCATGACCGCCGATCCCGAAGGCGATTTCGCGGCCATCCGCCATGCCGGATCGGCGTTCCTCGGCCGCTCCGCCCCCACCGCGATCGGCGATTACGCCGCCGGTCCCAACCACGTCCTGCCCACCGCCGGCACCGCGCGTTTCTCCTCGGGACTATCGGTGTTCGATTTCCTCAAGCGCACCACCACAACCTCGCTCACCCCCGCTGCCCTCGCCGCGATCGGCCCGGCGGCAGTAACCCTCGCCGAAGCCGAACATCTCGAAGGCCACGGGCGATCGATCACGGCAAGACTGGCCTGAACACCGGCGCAACCTTCACACCAGCCGCATCTGCCGCACCGCCGCCCCGATGAAGCCCGCGAATAACGGATGAGGGTCGAACGGCTTTGATTTGAGTTCAGGATGATACTGCACCCCGATAAACCAGGGATGATCGGGATATTCCACGATTTCAGGCAGAATCCCGTCAGGCGACAGTCCCGAAAACTTGAGCCCCGCCGCTTCGAGCGTCTCGCGGTAATGGATATTCACCTCATAGCGATGGCGATGCCGCTCCTCGATCGTCACGTTATCCCCATACACGGAACGAACCAGGCTGCCCGCCGCCAGCGTCGCGGGAAACGCCCCGAGCCGCATGGTCCCGCCCAGATCGCCCTCGGCGGCCCGCCGCTCGATCTCATTGCCGCGCGCCCATTCGGTCAACAGGCCGACCACCGGGGTCTCGCAGGGACCGAACTCGGTCGATGACGCCAGCTTCAGATCGGCGAGGTTGCGTGCCGCCTCGATCACCGCCATCTGCATGCCGAAACAGATGCCGAGAAACGGCACCAGCCGTTCGCGGGCGAAGCGCACCGCCTCGATCTTGCCCTCGGTGCCGCGCTCGCCGAACCCGCCCGGCACCAGAATCCCATGCACCCCATCGAGCCGCGAAACCGCACCGGGACGCTCGAAAATCTCGGAATCGACCCAGTCCAGCCTGACCTTGACCCGGTTGGCGATCCCGCCATGGGCCAAAGCCTCCGCGAGCGATTTATAACTGTCGAGCAGGTTGGTATATTTTCCAACCACGGCAATCGTCACCTCGCCATCCGGCGCATTGACGGTATCGACAATGCGCCGCCAGCGCGACAGATCGGGCGGAACATCGTGCGGCAGATGGAAATGGCGCAGCACCTCGCGATCCATCCCCGCCTCATGATAGGAAATCGGCACCTCATAGATCGTCGAAACATCGAGCGCCGGCACCACCGCCTCGGGGCGGACATTGCAGAACAGCGCGATCTTGCGGCGTTCGCCATCGGGGATCGGCCGGTCGCAGCGGCAGATCAGCATCTGCGGCTGGATGCCGACATTGAGCAGTTCCTTGACCGAATGCTGGGTCGGCTTGGTCTTCAACTCACCGGCACTCGGAATATAAGGCACCAGCGTCAGATGCACGAACATCGCGCCATCATGCCCAAGCTCGTTACCGAGCTGGCGGATCGCCTCCAGAAACGGCAGTGATTCGATGTCACCCACGGTGCCGCCGATCTCGACGAGCACGAAATCGAGCCCCTCGGTATCGTTCACCACCACCTGCTTGATCGCATCCGTGATGTGCGGAATCACCTGCACCGTCGCGCCGAGATAATCGCCCCGCCGTTCCCGCGCGATCACCTCGGAATAGATCCGCCCGGTGGTCGCATTATCCGATTTGGTGGCGTGAACCCCGGTGAACCGCTCGTAATGGCCGAGATCGAGATCGGTCTCCGCCCCATCATCGGTCACGAACACCTCGCCGTGCTGATACGGGCTCATCGTGCCGGGATCGACATTCAGATACGGGTCGAGCTTGCGCAACCGGACCTTGTAACCGCGCGCCTGCAACAGCGCGCCGAGCGAAGCGGAAGCGATACCCTTGCCAAGCGAGGAGACCACGCCGCCGGTGATGAAGACATACCGGGTCATGGACGCTCCCCATAACAGAGCGCGGCGCGGCGCAAAACCCCGCACCGTCGGTATCGCGGGTCAGCCATCAGTTTTTGGCGGGCGCGGAGGTGGCCGGGGTCTTGGTCGGAGTCTCGGTCGAAGTCTTGGCCGGAGTTTTGGTAGGAACCGGCGTCGTGGCCGTCGTGGACGTCGTGGAATCGGGCGCAGGCGTCGTGCCCGCACTCTGTGCCGGCGGGGTCGCCGTCGTGGTCCCGGCGGATTCACCCGGAATCGGCGGCAGCGGGGCCAAGGGCGTCGCCGGGGCCTTGGTGCTGGCCGGGCTGCTCGAAGCGGGGGCGCTGGTGGCGGGAACCGGCCCGTTGAGGATCGACTCGCCGCTGCTGGTGCCGCCATTCTTGTAAAGCAGCGCGAGAATCAAACTCAGCGCCATGAACGCGGTCGCCAGCACCGCCGTGGTGCGGGTCAGAAAGCTCGCCGTGCCGCGCCCGGTCATGAAATTGCCCATGCCCTGGCTGGAGCCAAGCCCCAACCCGCCGCCCTCGCTGCGCTGGATCAGCACGACGCCGATCAGCGCGAGGGTCACGAACGCTTGCAGCACGAGCAGAACCGTAATCATGGGAAAATTCCAGACATGGCGCGCCTTCTAATCCGCCGCAGCGCCGGTGGCAATCTGGCCCCCTGCATCCGGCGCCTCATCCGGCACGCGCCGCTCCGGCGCCTTATTCAACCCGCGCCGCGATCGTCATGCGCGCCGAAGGGCAGGTCGCCGCCAAAGCGCGCATCGCGGCACTCGGCGGCCGCACCGCCCGATCGAGCAGCGGCCCCAGCGCGCGCGCCACCGCGATCGAGTGAAGATATTGGCAGGGCTGCGCGAGGTGATCCTCGCTGTTGTAAAAATCCGCGCGCGGATAGCGGCTGCGATCGGGCAGTTCGACGAAGTGCCCGCCATGCCGGGTAAAAATCCGCCTGATCGCCACGATATCGGCCTCAGGCAGCCGCACCGTATCGAAATCGGTCGGCAAACCGCCGATCACGATCACGCCGCGCGCCGATAAGCGGCGGACGAAGCGGGCGGTTTCGCGCGCCCCATACCCATCGGCAATCGCGCGCGGCCCGGGCTCGATGCGATGCAGCGTCGCCAGAAAGCCAGGATCGGCGGTCGCGAGCGTGGTGCCGATCCGGTCGCCCTCCCGGTCGAACTGCGCCGCGAGCATCGCGCGCCGATGCCCGAGCCCCGCCGCATGCGCCGCCATTTCGGCCAGCGCCTCCAGCCCGTCCGGCATGGTGCTGCCGAACGCCCCGGCCAGCACCCGCAGCGCACCGAGATGCCACAGCAGCGCGCGATTGCGATAAAACAGCCACGCCCCGTCCATATCCATGCGGTTCTGCGCGGCGGTGATGTCGTATTGCTGGATCTCGATCGGCAGATACACGCTATCGCCCCGGTGCAGCAGCGGGCCCCAGCGCGCGAACAGATCATCGAGCCCGATCCCCACGGCCACCCCGCCATTCTCGCATGGCAGGCCGAGCATCGCCCCGATCACCCGGCAGGAATGCGAGAACGGCGCGTTCGACCCTGCCAGAACCACCAGCTTGGGCGAAGCGAGCCGCGCCCCGCGCGCCAGTTTCCGGTCCATTTCCATCCGCAACAGTCCCACCGAAAGCGGGCGATGCAGCACGAAGGCGAACGCCGCGAAATAGAGCGCGAGCGAGGCGGCGGCACAGAGAACCAGCCGGCGCATCAGAACTGGAAATAAATGAACGGGCGGGCGAAGGGCGCGAAAAACAGCGCCTGCACCGAAAACGCGAACCCGGCGATCAGGGCGGCATTGCGCCCCCGCACCCGCAGACTGTGAACATCCGGTGCCAACAGAATGATCCCCCAGGCGAGCCCCACCAGCGCCACCCCCTGCACCACGCTCATGGTGCGCGCCGCGCCAAGGTAAGGCAGCACCGCAACCGGCGTCGCAACCAACCTCAATGCCGGAACCGCCTTGACGATCAGGTCCGGCAGCAGCAGCCCCCCCGCGCCGCACAGCCCGCGCAGCATGATCCAGCTCGCCCGCAGGCTCTCCGCCCGGAACGGCACCCACGCCACCAGCACCGCCAGCAGCGTGATCCCCTGCGCGAGCCGCGCCCCCATCTGCCCGCCAAACCGCCGCCATTGCTGATGCACGATCAGATAAATCCCGTGCAGCCCGCCCCAGGCCAGAAAACTCCACGCCGCCCCGTGCCAGAACCCGCCAAGCAGCATGGTGATCATCAGATTGGCGTTGCGCCGCGCCTCGCCGTGCCGGTTGCCGCCGAGCGGAATATAAAGGTAATCGCGCAGAAACCCCGACAGGGTGATATTCCAGCGCCGCCAGAAATCGCTGATGTCGCGCGCCTGATAGGGGCTGCGGAAATTCAGCGGAAACCGGATGCCGATCATCCGCGCCAGCCCGATCGCCATGTCGGAATAGCCCGAGAAATCGAAATAGATCTGCGCGCCATAAGCCAGCAGCGCGACCCAGGCCTCGACCAGCGACAGCGGATGCCCGGCGGCGGCGGCGCGAAACCCCGGATCGGCAAAGCGCGCGAGGCTGTCGGCCAGAACCAGCTTCTTCGCGAGCCCGAGCAGAAACATCTCGATCCCCGCGACCAGATCGCCCGACCGCACCCGCCCGTCATGGCGCACGAATTGCGGAACGATCTCGCGTGGCCGCACGATCGGCCCCGCCAGCAGATGAGCGAAAAACCCGACGAAACAGGCATAATCCACAAAGCCGCACTCCGGGGTTTCATCCCGATAGGAATCGACCAGATACATGATCTGCTGAAACGTGAAAAAACTGATCCCGAGCGGCAGAACAATGCCTAAATCCGGTGCGCGCGCCCCGAACAGGCTGGCCCCGGTCGCCGCGAACAACCCGGCATATTTGAACCAGCCGAGCAGGCCGAGATTCGCCGCCAGCCCCGCGACCAGCAGCGGCTTGCGCCGCATTGCGCGCCGCATCACCCTCACCCATACATAATTCCCCACGATCGAGCCGGCCAGCAGCGGCAGAAACACCGGCTTCCACCAGCCGTAAAACACCAGACTCGCGGCCAGCAGCACAACCAGCGCCGCGCGCGGGCCGAACCGCCACCCCGCCAGCGCGAACAGCCCGAGACACAGCGGCAGGAACGCAACCACAAAGACCGGTGAGTTGAACAGCATGAGATAATGCCCGCACAGGTTGTATTCCTGATGCCATACCCGCGCGCACCTGACCAGTCCCTTTCCTCACCCGATTTGCCCCAAGTTGCCCCCGATTTGCCCTCGCGACCCCCGGTGCTATACGCCCGCTGCATTAGGAAACGCCGCCATGACTGACGATCCGCCGCCCCACCCCGCGCTGCTCCCGGCCGGGTTCACCGATCTGCTGCCGCCGGACGCCGAAGCCGAAGCGCGGCTGACCGAAACCCTCACCGCCAGCTTCACCGCCCATGGCTACCAGCGGGTGAAACCGCCGCTGGTCGAGTTCGAATCCACCTTGTTCGCCGGATCGGGTGCCGCGGTCGCCGAACAGACCTTCCGCTTCATGGACCCCGAATCCCAGCGCATGATGGGCTTGCGCGCCGACACCACCCCCCAGATCGCGCGCATCGCCACCACCCGCCTCGCCCACGCGCCCCGCCCGCTGCGCCTTGCCTATGCCGGGCAATGCCTGCTGGTCCGTGGCTCCCATCTCGCCCCCGAACGGCAGGTCGCCCAGGCCGGCATCGAACTGATCGGCCCCGATCTCCCCGCCGCCGATGCCGAAATCATCACCGCCGCCGCCGCCGCGCTCCACGCCGCCGGGCTGGAGAGCATCAGCATCGACCTCACCATGCCGCCGCTGATCCCCGCCCTGCTCGGCGATGCCGCGCCCCACGCCGCCCTCATCCGCGCGCTCGACCGCAAGGACGCCGCCGACATCACCGCCCAGGGTGGCAGCCTCGCCCCGGTCCTGCTCGCCCTGCTCCACGCCGCCGGCCCCGCCGAACCGGGCCTCGCCGCCCTCGCTGCCATCGCCCTGCCGCCCCAGATCCGCCTTTTGGCCGACCGTCTCGCCGCCACGGTCGCCGCCATCCGCGCCGAAGCCCCCGACCTCCGCCTCACGATCGACCCGGTCGAGTTTCGCGGCTATCGCTACCACACCGGCATCGCGGTCACGATCTTCGCCCCGGGCCGTCAGGCCGAACTCGGGCGCGGCGGGCGCTATCTGTGCGACAACGGCGAATCCGCCACCGGCATCACCCTCTATCCGGACACCATCCTCGCCGTCGCCCCGCGCCACGCCCCCCGCCCGCGCATCTTCCTGCCCCACGGCACCGCCCCGGCCATCGCCGCCTCCTGCCGCGCGCAGGATTTCGCCACCATCATCGGGCTGGTCCCGGCCGCCGACGACGCCGCCGAAGCCCGGCGCCTGCACTGCACCCATCTCTGGCGCGCCGATCGCGCCCTGCCCCTGCAAGGATCGTAAAACTCATGGCAAATGTCACCATCATCGGCGCGCAATGGGGCGACGAGGGCAAGGGCAAGGTGGTCGACTGGCTGGCCTCGCGCGCCGACATCGTGGTCCGCTTCCAGGGCGGCCATAATGCCGGGCACACGCTGGTGGTCGGCAATCAGGAATACAAACTCTCCCTGCTGCCGTCCGGGCTGGTGCGCGGCAAGCTCGGCATCATCGGCAACGGTGTCGTGATCGATCCGGTCGCGCTATTGGCCGAAATCGAGCGGGTACGCGCCCAGGGTCTTTCGGTGTCGCCGGAAACCCTGCGCATCGCCGACAACGCCCCCCTGATCCTGCCGGTCCACGCCGCGATCGACGCCGCGCGCGAAACCGCCCGGGGCGAGCGCAAAATCGGCACCACTGGTCGCGGCATCGGCCCCGCCTACGAAGACAAGGTCGCCCGCCGCGCCATCCGCGTCTGCGACCTCGCCGAACCCGAAACCCTCGACTGGCGGCTCGACGAGCTTCTGCTCCACCACAACACCCTGCTCGCCGGCCTCGGTGCCGCGACCTTCGAAAAGGCTGCCCTGCGCGCGCAACTCCTCGCTCTCGCGCCCCAGATCCTGCCCTTCGCCGAACCGGTGTGGGAACGCCTCGCCGCCGCCCGCAAATCCGGCGCGCGCATCCTGTTCGAAGGCGCGCAGGCGGTCATGCTCGATGTCGATCACGGCACCTACCCCTTCGTCACCTCGTCCAACACCGTCGCCGGTCAGGCCGCCGCCGGTTCGGGCATCGGCCCGGACGCGATCGGCCGCGTCCTCGGCATCGCCAAAGCCTATTGCACCCGCGTCGGCTCCGGCCCGTTCCCGACCGAATTGTTCGACGAAACCGGCCGCCGCCTCGGCGAACGCGGCCGCGAATTCGGCACCGTCACCGGCCGCCCCCGCCGCTGCGGCTGGTTCGACGCGGCTCTGGTCCGTCAGGCCGTCAAGGTCGGCGGCATCACCGGCCTCGCCTTGACCAAGCTCGACGTGCTCGACGGCATGGAATCCCTGAACATCGGAACCGGCTACACGATCGACGGCGCCACCTTCAAACACCTGCCTCCCGGTGCCGCCGCGCAGGCGAAGGCGAAGCCGATCTACGAGACCATCGAAGGCTGGCCCGGCTCGACCCGTGGTGCCCGCTCCTACGCCGAACTCCCGGCCCAGGCGATCAAATACATCCGCCGCATCGAGGAACTGGTGGAATGTCCGGTCACCCTGCTCTCGACCAGCCCGGAACGCGACGACACCATCCTGATGCAGGACCCGTTCGCCAACTGATCACGATGCCGCCATCATGCCGGTTCCGTGATACGAAACAAAAGTCCAGGAATTGCCAGAACGCTCGGATGTCACTATGGTCGAAACCGTTAAAAAACGTCCGCTGCACTAAAATCGCGCCACGACCGGGATAACATCTCAAGGGGGAAACCGATGCCAGTTAAAATCGAGGATCAAAAAATTCAGGAGCAGGCCGCCGAGCGCGCCGCCTCGCATTTGCCACGCCGCGCCGTGATGAACGGTGTTTCGCTGGCCGGTGCCGCGGCTCTCATCGCCGCCGGCACCCGCACCGCCGCCGCCGCCGATGCCACGCCGTTCCCGAGCCACAAGCGGTGGAAATTCGTCTTCGTCAATCACGTCACCACCAACCCGTTCTTCGTGCCGACCCAGTACGGCATCCACGACGCCTGCGCCCTGCTCGGCTGCGACTATCAATGGACCGGCTCGCAAACCTCCAACGTCTCGCACATGGTCGATGCCATGAACGTCGCGATCGCCGGCAAGGCCGATGCCATCGCGGTGCCGATCGTCGATCCCACCGCCTTCAACGCGCCCACCGCGAAAGCCATGGAAGCCGGCATCCCGGTCTTCGCCTACAATGCCGATGCCCCGGCCAACTCACCCAACAAGCGCCTCGCCTATATCGGGCAGGACCTGTTCAAATCCGGCTATCAGATGGGCGAAAAAATCGTCAAACTGGTCGGCTCGGGCGAGGTCGCCCTGTTCATCGCCACCCCCGGCCAGCTCAACATCCAGCCCCGGATCGACGGTGCCGCCGCCGCCATCAAAAAACTCGGCAAAGGCATCACCTATCACGAAATCACCACCGGCCCGACCGTCAACGAGGAACTGACCAAAATCAAGGCGTATTACCTCGGCCACCAGAAGGTCAAAGGCATGTTCGCGGTCGATGCCGGGAGCACCCAGGGCGTCGGCGAGGTGATGCGCCAGTTCAACCTCGCCAAAAAAGGCATCCACGCCGGCGGGTTCGACCTCCTGCCCAAAACCCTCGACCTCATCAAGTCGGGCGATCTCGATTTCTCGATCTACCAGCAGCCCTATCTTCAGGGCTTCTACACCGTGATGGAAATGTTCATGTGGAAGGTCTCGGGCGGGCTGGTCGGCCCGGCCGACATCAACACCGGCCTCGAATTCATCACCAAAGCCACGGTCGAGCCCTACATGGTCAGCAAAAACCGCTACGAAGGCAGTTCCTCGAAACCGACGATCGTGCCCCACACCGGCCCGATCGCCACCTGACCACGCCGTCCCCTGAACCTGCCATGGCGGCACCGGAAGGTGCCGCCATGTCTCGCATGGTCCGCTGCCATCTGGAGATGCCATGAGCGCGTCCGCCCTCACGTTCCGTCAGCGCAGCCGCAAGATCTTCGCGCTGCGCGAGGCCAGTATCGTCGTCGTCGCGATTCTGCTGTTCGTCTATTTCGCGTCGGTCAACGGCAATTTCCTGACCACGCCCAATCTCGAAACCCTCTCGCAATTCATCGCCCCGCCGGCGATCATCGCGTGCGGCGAGGTGTTCCTGCTGATCTGCGGCGAAATCGACCTCTCGGTCGGTCAGGTCTTCGCGCTGGCCCCCTTCGTCATGGCCTTCAGCGTCCACGCCGGTCTCGGCATCGGCGTCGGCATCGTGCTCGCCATCGTGGTCTCGGCCCTGGTCGGGCTGATCAACGGTGCCATCACCGTGCTGCTGAAAGTGCCGAGCTTCGTCACCACCCTCGGCACCCTGTTCCTGATCAACGGCTTCACCCTCACCATCTCGCGCGGCTACCCGATCAACACGCCCGGCGGCCAGACCATCGCGAACATCTTCGGCGCCGCCGGCTATAACGAATTCCTCTGGGCGCTCCTGATCGTGGCGATCATGCACATGGTGCTGCGCCACCGCCGCTGGGGGCTGCACACCATCGCGGTCGGCGGCAACCTGACCGGCGCCACCGAGGCGGGCATCAACGCCGCCCGCATAAAAATCGGCAATTTCATGCTCACCAGCATGCTCGGCGGCATCACCGGCATCCTCGAAGCCTTCCGGATCGGCTCGACCGACCCGCTCGCCGGCGGCACCAACATCATGTTCCTCGCGGTCGCCTCCGGCGTCATCGGCGGCACCTCGCTCGCCGGTGGCTCCGGCACCATCATCGGCGGCCTGATCGGCGCCACCGTGCTCGGCGTCCTGCAGGACGGCTTCACCCTCCAGGGCATCAACGCCTTCACCTTCGACATGATCATCGGCGGCGCGATCCTGATCGCCATGATCGCCAACATCCATGTCGGCCGCCTCAACCGTGGAGGCCGCTCATGAGCACCGAAGCCCTGCGCGCCACCGACATCACCAAGAATTTCGGCTCGATCTCGGCACTCTCCGGCATTTCCCTGCATGTCAACAAGGGCGAGGTTCTCGGCATCCTCGGCGATAACGGCGCCGGCAAATCCACCCTGATGAAAATCATCACCGGCTATCACAAGCCGAGTTCGGGGCAGATGTTCATCAACGGCGAGGCCGTCAGCCTCAACTCGGTCGATCACGCCCGCAGCCTCGGCATCGAATGCGTCTATCAGGATCTCGCTTTGATCAACACGCTGCCGATCTATCACAACATGTTCCTCAACCGGGAACTGCGCAATTCCTTCGGCATGCTCGACCACAAGGCCATGCGCAAACGCGCCGCCGCCGCCCTCGACGATATCGGCGTCACCGTCCCCTTGGTCGATGACGAGGTTGCCCTGCTCTCCGGCGGCCAGCGCCAGGCCATCGCCATCGCCCGCGCGGTCTATTCCAACGCCAAAATCCTCCTGCTCGACGAACCCCTCGCCGCCATGGGCGCGCGCGAAGCCGGCCTGATCATCGACCTGATCCAGCGCCAGCGTGCGCGCGGCGACATCTCGATCATCATGATCATGCACAACTACGCCCAGACCCTCGAAATCGCCGATCGCGTCATGATGATGCAGCGCGGCACCGTCACCTTCGAGGGCGCGGCAAAAGACACATCCGTGGAGGCGCTGCTCGATATCGTGCGGCGCGAATACCGCGCCATGCGCGCGGCAGCACAGTGAGAGACCATGACTGACATCAAAAAAGCGATCTACCCCAGCCTGCATGGCCGCGCCGTCTTCATCACCGGCGGCGGCGGCGGCATCGGCACCTCCCTGGTGCGCCATTTCGCCGAACAGCACTGCAAGGTCGTCTTCGTCGATATCGACCCTGCCGGCGGCCAGCGCGTCGTCACCGAATGTCAGGGCGATTTCCCCGCCCCGCACTTCATCGAATGCGACCTGCGCGACATCGCCGCCCTCAAATCCGCCATCGCCAGAGGCCACGATGCGGTCGGCGACTTCACCGTCCTGATCAACAACGCCGCCCACGACGAACGCCACGACACCATGGACGTCACGCCGGACTACTGGGACGAACGCATGGCGGTGAACCTCCGCCACCAGTTCTTCGCCGCGCAGGCGATCATCCCGATGATGCAGCGCGCCGGCGGCGGCGCCATCGTCAATTTCGGCTCGACAAGCTGGCACCTCAGCCAGGGCGGCATGCCCGCCTACGTCACCGCCAAGGCCGGTATCGAAGCCCTCACCCGCAGCCTCGCGCGCGATTACGGCCCCGACCACATCCGCGCCAACTGCATCCTCCCCGGCTGGATCATGACCCAGCGCCAGATCGAGAAATGGCTGACCCCGGAAGGCGAGGCCGACCTGCTCAAGCGGCAATGCCTCAAGGAAAAACTCGACCCCGCCGACTGCGCCCGCATGGCCCTCTGGCTCGCCGCCGACGACAGCCGCCTGATCACCGCCCACAATTTCTACGTCGATGCCGGAGCGGTCTGACCCCCGCCCACATCCCGGCCCGCTTCAATGATCGGCATCGACTGGGGCACCACCTCGCTCCGGGCATGGCGCCTCGAACGCGACGGCGCGATCATCGAAGCCCGAACCTCGCCACGCGGGATCATGACCATCCCCGATGGCGAATTCGAGCCGGTCCTGCGCGAAACCGTCGGGGACTGGCTGACAGGAGGCGAAACCCGGATCCTGCTCTGCGGCATGATCGGCAGCCGCCAGGGCTGGGTCGAAGCGCCCTATCTGCCCTGCCCCGCCGGCATCGAAGACATCGCCTCCCACCTGACCCGTGTGGCGTTCCCCGATGCCGACATCATGATCGTCCCCGGCCTCGTCACCAGCGACAGCAACGGCGTGCCGGACATCATGCGCGGCGAGGAAACCCAGATCCTCGGCGTCACCGCCGACGCGGCAGCCCCCATGATGGTCTGCCTGCCCGGCACCCATTCCAAATGGGCCTTCGTCGCCGGGGGCCGGATCGAACAATTCCGCACCTTCATGACCGGTGAGGCCTTCGCCGCACTCTCCACCCACACCATCCTCGCCCGCACCATCCGCCCCGCCGCGATCGACCCTGCCTCATTCGCCGCCGGCCTCGCCCGCGCCCGCGAACCCGGCGGCCTCCTGCACCACGCCTTCGGTGTCCGCACCCGCTCCCTGCGCCTCGGCATCGGCGAGGCCGAGTCCTACGCCTACCTCTCCGGTCTCCTGATCGGGCACGAGCTGAACGCGGCGCTCGACGATCAGTCCGGCACCGTCGCAGTCGTCGGTGCCCCCGCCCTGACCAGCCTCTACGTCACCGCAATCCAGACCCTCGGCGGCACCGCCGTCGCGATCGACGAAACCGCCGGGGCCACCGGCCTCGCCCATCTCGGAGCCCGCGCGCCATGGACCTGAAATCCCGCCTCGCCGCCTCGCCCCTCATCGCCATCCTGCGCGGCGTCCGCCCCGACGAAGTCGAAGCCATCGCCGCCGTCCTCATCGAGTCCGGCATCACCATCATCGAAGTCCCGCTCAACTCGCCCGACCCGTTCGACAGCATCGCCCGCCTCGCCCGAACCTTCGGCACCACCGCCCTGATCGGCGCCGGCACCGTCATGACCGGAATCGATGTCGCACGCGTCGCCGATGCCGGGGGCCGCATCATCATCACCCCCCACGCCGACCCCGCCATCGTCACCGCCGCCAAATCCCACAACCTCCTCGCCGCCCCCGGCTTCTTCACCCCCGCCGAAGCCTTCGCCCTGCTCCGCGCCGGCGCCGACGCCCTCAAACTGTTCCCCGCCGAAGCCGCCAGCCCCGCCATGCTCCGCGCCATCCGCGCCGTGCTCCCGCCGGAAACCCTGATCCTCCCCGTCGGCGGCATCGCCCCGGACACCATCGCCCCCTGGCAGAAAGCCGGCGCCGCAGGCTTCGGCATCGGCAGCGCCCTGTACCAGCGCGGCGATACCCCGGCAGACGTGGCGGCGAAGGCGGGGCGGTTTGCTGGCGTGACTAAATAAGGAAAGTAAAAGCAAGCGGTTCTTTTTTGTAAAAAAGAACCAAAAAACTTTTATTTACTTGGGCACGGGCGCTCGAACAGCACCGGCCCAGATCAAAAAAGTTTTTTTGCTTCTTTTTGTTCACAAAAAGAAGTCTTTTTCTTGCCCCTCCCTTTACGTTTGTAACCGTTCACACCCCCCGGGTCAGACCGCTACCTGGGCAGGGATTGTGGGCAGCAGATTGTTAGCTCGTGCGGCGGTGATGAGGGCGCAGGCATAGGCCCATGGATCAGTGCCACGCTTGCGGCAGGTGTCAATGACGCTGAGCGCGGCGGCATAGAACCGGCTCCCTTCATCGGATCGCGTGCCAAAGCTGATGCGCCTCGAGATCACCGCGTGGCGGAGCGCACGTTCGGCATCATTGTTGGTGGGCGGTAAATCCCGATCGGCGACGAAGGCGACCACTGCGTCCCAGTCATTGAGGATTTCACCTGCCAGCCCGCGAACTTTCGCATCGATCTCATGGCGATTGCATTGACAGTTCCATTTGATGCTCGCGGTCAGGCGCTTGATGGCGGCGGGGTCGTCGCCGTCATGCACGCGCTCGATCAGGCGGCGCAGATCGCGGACCAGATCGCTGCCGAAGCCTGATCCCGCGCCGTAATGCCCCTCTGCCAGCGCGCGGGCCTTACGGATCAGGTGCGCCAGACATCTCTGGCGGCGTGGATGATCGCGATAGGCACCGTAACCGTCGGTGACGAGCCAACCCAGAAAGGCCTCGCCGATCAGCGCGGCCAATTCGCAGTGCTTGCGGCTGCCGATCCGATAGACGATCGTGGTTGCCGTCACCGCAACCCAGAGCCACAGCAGACTTGCCTTTTGATACCACGGGGTTTCGTCGAGATGGACGATGTCAGCCGCACGCACATCTTCGATCAATTGCTCGACCACGGGTTCGCTCGCCAGACCGAATTCGTGAATGCAGCGTTCGATGGTGGCAATCCCGAGCTCAACGCCCAGCCAGTCAGCCAGGAATTCAGCGATCTTGACGCGCGAGAGGCGGAAACGCAGCGACAGCGCCGCGATGAAGGTGGCGAGCATCGGGCCAACCAGGCAGCGCTCGCTCATCAGCAGGTCGCGCCGGCGCCCCTCGACATGTGAGCACAGTCCGGTTGCGGGGCGTGCGATGGTCTCGTGGCCACAGTCGCAGCGTATCGCCAGATAGCAATGTTTCGTGGCTGCGACATGAAGGCTCATGTCGCCGCGGGTGAGTTCAAAGCTCAGATGAGCGCTGACTTGGCGGCTTTGCGAGACGGTGGAAGATCCGAAAACTGCACGGCATGCGTCGCACGCTGTCGGCGCATGCAGGAGTTCACCGCTGACTATAATCGGCAACCGGCGCCAAAACCCTTTCGTCCCTGGCCGTTTGCCGGCCGGCTTGGGTCCAGGGTTGCCGGCGGAAGCGTTGCCGCCCGGCGCGGAACCACCACCCCCATCGGTTTTGTCGTCCCGGTCGGAGCGCTCAGAACTTTGCCCGCTCTTGGTGTTACGCCGGTAGGGATTGTCGCTGGAAGGCGGACGGGAACTGGTTGTTGAATCCTCGCCGGCATGGTTTGCCAGCGCTCGCGCCAATTCATGTAAATCCCAGGTCAGTTCTTCAAGCTCGACGCGCGACATCGCAGATAAATCAGTACGTTTAATGTCTTTCAGGCCGGGGATTCTCTGACGGGGCATCAGAATCGTAGAGTCCGGTTCGGGTGGAAAAGCAAGCCCAGCCTTTCGACATTTTACCGGCCGTTGGCTAACGCTTCATTCGAGGCAAGAAAGGGGGGGTGTGAATGGTTACTTACGTTTTCCCCGCCGCCATCAACCCATAATGATGCATCTTCCGATACAACGTATTCCGGCTCATCCCCAGTGCCAGCGCGGTCGCCGCGATGCGCCAGTGATGATCTTCGAGGCTCGCGAGAAGTCTCCCCTTTTCATCCGGCGTCGCGCTCGCGCGGCGCGGCGCGGCGGAAATCGCCGGGCGCGCCTGTGCCAGTTGCGGCAGGTCGTTGCGCTCGATGATCCCGGTATCCGCGAAGGCGATGGCGGTGCGCAATGTGTTGCGTAATTCACGGATATTGCCGGGCCAGTGATGCGCCAGCAATGCCGCTTTCGCCTCGGGTGCAAGGGTGACCGGGCTTGGCGCTTCCTCGCGGCAGATCTGCTCGATCAGCGCGGCGCGGTCCGTGCGGGCGCGCAGTGTCGGCATGGTGAGGGCGATGCCGTTGAGCCGGTAGAACAGGTCCATCCGGAACTGCCCGTCGGCGACGAGGGTTTCGAGGTCGCGATGGGTCGCGCTGATCACCCGGATATCCACCGGAATCGGCGTGGAACTGCCGAGCGGCACGATCTCCTTTTCTTCGAGCAGGCGCAGCAGCCGGGCCTGGATCGCGAGCGGCATATCGCCGATCTCATCGAGAAACAGCGTGCCGCCATGCGCCGCCAGCGCCTTGCCGCGCATCCCGCCCGCCCGCGCGCCGGTAAAGGCACCCGGCTCGTAGCCGAACAATTCGCTCTCGATCAGCTGTTCGGGAATCGCGGCACAGCTCATGGCAATGAAGGGTTGATCCCGCCGGTCGCTCGCCCGGTGGATCGTGCGGGCAAAACTATCCTTGCCGGTCCCGGTCTCGCCGAGCAGCAGGATGTTGATGTCGCGGTTCATCACCCGTTCCGCCCGCCAGGCATTTTCCACCATGACGGGATCGGTCCCGGCGAAGCTCGCGAGCGAGGGTCCGGCGGTCTCGCGGGGTCGGGCGCGTGGTGCCGGCGTCCGTGGCGCGGGCGTAATCGCCCGTGGCCGCGGGCGTGGCCGCGCCTGCTTGGCCGGCCAGATGCTGGCGAACCCGTGCCGGTCCGCGCCATGCGCGATCGGCCAGATCGCGAAAGGCTGGGTCTCGGCGTGTTCGAACAGCCGGTCGGCGGTAATGTCGAACAATTCCCCCACGCTGCGCCCGATCATCCCGCTGTGATCCGGCTTGCCGAGCTGCCCCGGCACCGTGCTGTCCACCGCGCGGATATTCCCCTGCTCATCGATTGCCAGCAGGCTGTCATACGGCAGCCCGACCAGTTCGGGCCGCTCATGAAACCGCAGGATCAGGCAATCGCGATAGAAGTGGGTGAAATGCAGCTGCTCGATGATCCGCGCCGACATGCTCACCAGCGCGATCGTCGGCACCTGGGCCGCCCGGCTGTCGTCGCAATCGAGGCACGAGGCATCGAGCACCCCGAGCAACGCCCCGTTCGCGCCCCAGATCGGCGCGGCGGAACAGGTCATCCGCGCATTGCGGGTGAAATAATGATCGTCGCGATGCACCACCCGCGCCCGCCGGTCATGCAGGCAGGTTCCCGGCCCGTTGACCCCGGCATGCCGCTCGCCCCACAGAAATCCCGGCGCCATATTGGCATTGCGCGCGTGATCGGCGTTGGCATTGTCGGTGAACACATCGAGCAGCGCGCCCGACGCATCGGCCAGCATCAGCACGTAGCGCGACCCGGCGGCGGACTGGGTCACCTGATGTTCGATCTGCCCGTGCAGCCGGTGCATCTCGACCCGCCCGACCCGCTCGAACAACCCGCGCTCCTCGCGCAACCGCTTCAGCGCCGCCCCGCCGATATGCTCCCCCGGCGGCGGCCGGTCGGGATCGAGCCGGTACTCGTCGCGGCACCGCTGCCAGGCCGCCTCGATATAGGCCGCCCGTCCCGCCGCGCCCTCCTGCGACACGCGCCCGCCAGCGCCGAACGGTCCCGCTCTCGTGGCCTGGGTCATGTCGATTTCCCCCTTTTATTCAATAATCGTGATGTATAGTCACGACTTGTTCAACCGAGCGTAGCAGATTGTCCCACCGATGACACGAATTGTCACTCACAAGTGAGCGATTGTGATCGACCTCGGCGCGCAGATCATAGTCACGCCGCCACTCCGCCCCGCCCACACCCCTTTGGCACGATCCTTGCTGTAGTCGTTCAGCCGGACAAATCCGGTTCGCAATGAACGACTTGCGGCTCACCACCGGGTGACACCGCGCATTTGGAGGGAACACAATGGAAAGACTGAAACGGAAATCGTTAAGTCGTTCACTGAAAGTGACGACGCTCGGCCTCTTCGGCGCATCCGCGCTCATGCTCAGCGCCCACGCCCAATCGAACGCCCCATCATCCAACGCCTCGCTGGTCTCGATGCAGAAGAACGCGAATGACTGGGTGATGCCGACCGGCACCTACAACAACTGGCGCTACAGCCCGCTCAAGCAGATCAACACCTCGAACGCCAAAAACCTCCAGGTCGCCTGGTCGATGTCCACCGGCACCGATCGCGGCCTCGAAGGCCAACCGATCGTGATCGGCAACATGATGTATTTCGAAACCTCCTACCCGAACTACGTCTACGCGATCGACCTCAACCACCCCGACCAGATCGCCTGGAAATATTCCCCCCCGCACGATTCCAACGCCCCCCCGGTCGCCTGCTGCGACGTGGTCAATCGCGGCCCCGCCTACGCGGACGGCATGGTCTACGCCAACGCGCTCGACGGCGTCCTCTACGCGCTCGATGCCAAAACCGGCAAAGTCGTCTGGCAGGCCAAAAACGCCCACCCGCAAAAGGGTCAGACCATGACCGGCGCGCCCATGGTGGTGGGTGACAACGTGATCACCGGGGTCGCCGGCGGCGAATATGGCGTGCGCGGCTACCTCACCGCCTACAACGCCAAAACCGGCAAGCAGGTCTGGCGCGCCTACAGCGAAGGTCCGAACAAGGACATGCTGATGAGCGCCACCCACACCATCAACGGCGCTACCGGCAAGCCGATCGGCCCGCATTCCAGCCTCAAGACCTGGCAGGGCAACGAGTGGAAAGTCGGCGGCGGCACCACCTGGGGCTGGTTCTCCTACGATCCCAAACTCAACCTGCTCTATTACGGCACCGGCAACCCCGGCACCTGGAACCCGAGCCAGCGCCCCGGCAAAAACCGCTGGTCCATGACCATCATGGCCCGCAACCCGGAAACCGGCGAAGCCAAATGGGTCTACCAGATGACCCCGCATGACGGCTGGGACTATGACGGCGTCAACGAAATGGTGCTGGTCAACGTCGATGACAAAGGCAAGGAAGTCCCCGCTCTGGTCCATTTCGACCGCAACGGCTTCTCCTACGTCATGAACCGCGAAACCGGCGCGCCGATCGCGATCCACAAATACGACCCCTCGGTGAACTGGGCGACCGGGATCAACCCCAAAACCAACGAACCGATCGTCGATCCGGCAAAAATGACCGGCAACAACAAGGACGTGAAGGACATCTGCCCCGCCTCCCAGGGCGACAAGGACGAACAGCCGGTCTCCTACGATCCCCAGACCAAACTGTTCTACGCCCCGCTGAACCACCTGTGCATGAGCTATCAGGCGTTCAACGTGAAATACAAAGCCGGCTTCCCCTTCGTCGGCGCCATCGTGAACATGATCCCCGGCCCCGGCGGCTATCGTGGCCGCTTCATCGCCTACAACCCGATGACCGGCAAAACCATCTGGCAGCATCACGACATGTTCCAGGATTGGGGGGGCGCCATGACCACGGGCGGCGGCCTCGCCTTCTACGGCACGCTGAAAGGCATGTTCCGCGTCGTCGATGCCAAAACGGGTAAAATGCTCTACCAGTTCAAAACCCCGTCCGGCATCATCGGCAACCCGATCACCTACATGCACGATGGCAAACAGTACGTCGCGATCCTCAGCGGGGTCGGCGGCTGGGCCGCGATCGGCATGGCTGACAACCTGCACAAGGCCAGTGCGGGTCTTGGTGCCGTCGGTCTCAACGCAACGCTGACCGACTACACCAACCTTGGCGGCACGTTGATGGTGTTCGCACTGCCCTCGAAAGTGGCCAGCGCGAACTGACATCGACCGACTGAACTAACCAGCCCGGGTTTTCTCCCCTGCCCGGGCTGGTCCTTCTTTTTCCCGTCCGTCCCCCCTCGACCTCCCGATCCGCCTTACCGCCCAATGGAGTGAAAACCATGAAACATTCGGCCCTTCGCCGGGCGACCCTGGCCGGCATGACGCTCGCCACCGCCGCCGCCCTCGCCGTCTCCCCCGCCGCCACCGCCGCCAACGCCGCCCCCGCCGCGAACGGCAAAGTCCTCCGCGTCTGCGCCGACCCGAATTACCTGCCCTACTCCAACCGCGCCGGTCAGGGCTTCGAAAACAAGGTCGCCGAACTCGTGGCCAAGGCCATGGGCCGCAAGCTCGAATACACCTGGGCCAGCTATCGCGGCCACGGCGGCTATTCGAATTTCCTCGCGCTCAACCTCGACAAACACAAATGCGACGTCGTGATGAACCTCCCCTTCGGCGATCACGAGGAAGCCTACACAAAGCCCTATTACCAATCCTCCTACGTGTTCATCACCCGCAAGGACAAACACCTCCACATCCGCTCGATGAACTCGGTCTCGATGCGCAGCATCAAAATCGGCTTCGAGGCCGATACCACGCCCGAAACCGCGATCAAGCTGCTCGACCTCATCAACAACGCGGTCGAATTCAACGTCGCGAGCAACCCGCAATCCTCGCCGAAGGAGCTGCTCCAGGCCGTGCAGGACGGCAAGGTCGGCGTCATGATCACCTGGGAACCCGCGATCGGCGATTTCCTGAAGGACTACCCGGATCTCAAGATTGCCCGCGTCCCCTCCGAGGAATACGGCCCCGGCCTGCCCACGGTCGATTACACCTACGGAATGTCGATGGGCGTGCGCAAGCACGACACTGCCCTGAAACTGGCGCTCGACAAGGTCATCGCGGCCAACAAGGGCGAAATCGCGGCGACCCTCGCGAAATACGACGTCAAGCTGCTGCCCAATCCCCGCCACGTCAACTTCCCGAACCAGTAAGCCGAACCCAAGGATAAGAGAGCCGCACGCATGACGATCCCCAAATTCCGCACCATCATCGCCACCACCGCGATCGGCCTTTCCGCCGCCGCCCTGCTCAGCCTCGCCGCCCACGCCGCCGACCCATCGGGCACCACCACGCCCAAAGGCGAAACCCTCGCCAAAGGCAGCGACTGCTTCTCCTGCCACGCGGTCGACCAGAAAGTCGTCGGTCCCGCCTTCACCGCGGTCGCCGCCAAATTCGCGGGCAAACCCGGTGCCGAAACCACCCTGAGCGACGCGATCATCAAGGGCCATGTCGGCACCTGGGGCAACGTGCCGATGCCCCCGCATCCCAAAATCACCCAGACGGATGCCAAGGAAATCGTCTCCTGGATTCTCAGCCTGAAAAAACCCGGCACCACCGCCTCCGCAGCCAGCGGCCAGAAATTCACCTACACCGTCAAAGGCAAAACCGTCACGACCGATTTCCCGATCCTGCAAAAGGGCACCGACAAGGTCACCCCGATGGTCTTCCGCGGCTACGAGCTGTTCAACTCCTACTGCTTCCGCTGCCACGGCGCCGACGCCGATGGCGGGTCCTACGCCCCCAACCTGCGTGCCTCGCTCAACAACGGCATGAGCGAAAGCAAATTCCTCAGCATCGCCATGACCGGCGTGAAAGCGAAGGGCATGCCGAGCTGGGCGGGCTTCTTCACCCCCCACCAGATCAAGGCGATCTACCAGTACACCGCCGCCCGCGCGGTCGACGTCGTCCACCAGGGCACGCCGAAGCACTGACATCCGATCAACCAACGTCCAGGGAGGACACGTCAATGCCTATCGCTCTCCACCCGTCGATCGATAACGGGATCAAACACGGCAACCCCGGTTTCCACGGCGGCACGCTCCACTGCCACTGCGCGAGCCACAAGGTCGAAGTCCGCATCGATGCGCAAACCGCGCACAACCACGCCTGCGGCTGCTCGAAATGCTGGAAGCCGAAAGGGGCCAAATTCTCGGTCGTCGCCGTCGTCCCGCGTGACGCCGTCCATGTCACCGCCAACGGCAACAAACTCCACATCATCGACCATAACGCCACCATCCAGCGCCACGCCTGCCGCGAATGCGGCGTCCACATGTTCGGCCGCATCGAAAACAAATCCCATCCCTTCTACGGGCTCGATTTCGTCCACACCGAACTGTCGGACGAGCAAGGCTGGTCCCAGCCCGAATTCGCCGCCTTCGTCTCCTCGGTCATCGAACAGGGCACCCCGCCCTCCGAAATGGCCGCCATCCGCAACCGCCTCAAGGAACTCGGCCTCGAACCCTATGATTGCTTGTCGCCACCGCTGATGGACGCTATCGCGACTCATCTCGCGAAAGCATCAGGCGCTCTCGCGGCTTAACCGAAGGGAACCGAAACCAATGGACGTTCGCGCTGCGATTGCGTGGAAAGCCGGCAAAACGCTCGACCTCGGCACGGTGAGGCTCGAAGGGCCGAAAGCGGGCGAGGTGCTGGTCGAAATCAAGGCCACCGGCATCTGCCACACCGATGAATACACGCTGTCCGGCGCGGACCCGGAAGGTCTGTTCCCGGCCATCCTCGGCCATGAAGGGGCCGGCATCGTCGTCGATATCGGGCCGGGCGTGACCACCCTCAAAAAGGGCGATCACGTCATCCCGCTCTACACGCCCGAATGCCGCCAGTGTAAATCCTGCCTCTCGCGCAAGACCAATCTCTGCACCGCCATCCGCGCCACCCAGGGCAAAGGCGTCATGCCGGACGGCACCTCCCGCTTCTCGTGCGAGGGCGAAACCATCATGCACTACATGGGTTGCTCCACCTTCGCGAACTTCACCGTCCTGCCCGAAATCGCGCTCGCCAAAGTCCGCGAGGATGCGCCCTTCGACAAAATCTGCTACATCGGCTGCGGCGTCACCACCGGCATCGGCGCGGTCATCAACACCGCCAAGGTCCAGCCCGGCGACAACGTGGTCATCTTCGGCCTCGGCGGCATCGGGCTCAACGTCATCCAGGGTGCCCGCATCGCCGGCGCCGACAAGATCATCGGCGTCGATCTCAACAATGGCCGCAAGGCGATGGCGGAAAAATTCGGCCTCACCCATTTCGTCAATCCGTCCGAAATCGGCGAGGATCTCGTCCCCTACCTCGTCAACCTCACCGATGGCGGGGCCGATTTCAGCTTCGAATGTATCGGCAACGTCAAGGTCATGCGTCAGGCGCTGGAATGCTGCCATCGCGGCTGGGGCACCTCGATCATCGTCGGCGTCGCCGGCGCCGGGCAGGAAATCTCGACCCGCCCGTTCCAGCTCGTCACCGGCCGCAACTGGCGCGGCACCGCGTTCGGTGGCGCCCGTGGCCGGACCGACGTGCCGAAAATCGTCGACTGGTACATGGACGGCAAAATCAACATCGACGACCTGATCACCCACGTCCTGCCCTTCGAGCAGATCAACGAAGGATTCGAACTGATGCGCAAAGGCGAAAGCATCCGCAGCGTCGTCGTCTACTGATGAAACACCGGCTGGCGGCCAGCGCGTTGTCGTTGTGGGCAAGCACGGCATTGACCGCCGTGGCCATGGCCCAAGTCGCCCCGCCAGCCATCCCTGTTCCCGGCTCCGTCGCCATCCAGCGGATCGTGGTCAGCGCCACCCGCACGCCGGAATCCAGCTTCAACGTCCCCGCCTCGATCTACACCGTCACCGGGCGCGAGGTCAGCGAGGCCAACGAACAGGAAAACCTCACCGAAAGCCTCCGCCGCGTCCCCGGCCTCGACGTCCAGAACCGGCAGGACTATGCTCAGGGCATCCGCATCACTTCGCGCGGCTTCGGCGCGCAGACCGCCTTCGGCACCCGCAACGTCAAAATCCTGATCGACGGCATCCCCGCCACCCAGCCCGACGGCACCGGCGATTCCGAAGTGATCGACCTCGGCGACGTCTCGCGCATCGAGGTTCTCAACGGCCCCTTCTCGGTCCTCTACGGCAACGCCGCCGGCGGCGTCATCCAGGTCTTCAGCAAAAACGGCCCCGCCGAACCCACGCTCAGCGGCGGCATCCTCGCCGGCAGCTACGGCTCATGGCGCGCCAGCGCCTCCTACGGCGGCAACGAAAAAATCGGCACCGACGGCTCGTTCAACTACATGATGAACGCCTCGGATTTCTACTCCGGCGGCTACCGCGACCACAGCGCCGCCCGCCGCCAACAGTTCTACGGCAAATACCGCGTCAAGGTCGATGCCGACACCAGCTACACCCTCCTGATCGACGGCCTCGACGAACCCAATTCCCAGGACCCCGGTGCCCTCACCGCCGCCCAGTACCACGCCGACCCCCGGCAGGCCGGCACCGGCGCGGATCAGTTCGACACCCGCAAAACCCTGCGCCACTTCCAGTTCGGCTTCATCCTCCGCCACCGCTTCAACGCAAACAACAGCATCCGCCTGCTGGTCTACGATGTCGATCACTCGGTCCTGCAATATCTGCCCTTCACCGGCAGCTTCGCCGCATCCGGCGGCGGCGTGGTCGATCTCGAACGCAAATCCGGCGGCGTCGGCGCCCGCTTCACCCACAAGGACGACATCGCCGGCATCCCGATCACCGCCGTCGCCGGCATCGATTTCGGCTACGAAGACCAGCACCGCAAAGGCTACGTCAACAATTACGGCACCATCGGCGCCCTCCGCCGCAACGAACAGGACACCGCCCGCAACATCGCCGAATACGCCCAGCTCAACGCCGACCTCACCCCGAAACTCATCCTCGACGCCGGCATCCGCCACAGCCAGGATCAGTTCACCGTTCAGGATCTCTACGTCACCCCCACCCTCACCAACGACACCGGCAGCGTCACCTACGGCCATACCAGCCTCGTCGCCGGCGTCACCTACCACCTCACCCCCACCACCAACCTCTTCGCCGACTACGGGGAAGGCTTCGAAACCCCCACCCTCGACCAGCTCGCCTACCTCCCCAACGGCGAAGCCGGCTTCAACTCGGCCCTCGTCCCCACCACCAGCGAAAATTACGAGGCCGGCATCAAATCCCTGCTCGGCAGCCGCACCTACCTCACCCTCGCCGGCTTTCACATCCACACCAGCAACCAGATCGTGGTCTCCTCCTCGACCGATGGCCGCACCGCCTACGCCAACGAAGGCCAGACCGACCGCAACGGCGTCGATGCCAGCATCGACAGCTTCCTCCCCCACCATATCGAACTCTACGGCGCCTACAGCCTGCTCAAGGCCGTCTTCACCAACAGCCCGGTCGCCGGAAAATTCCTCCCCGGCGTTCCCGCCCAGCGCATCTACGGCGAATTCGACTGGCACGACCCCGCAAGCGGCTTCTACACCTCGCTCAACGGCCAGTGGCAGACCCGCATGTATGTCGACAATGCAAACTCCGCCTACGCCGCCGGCTACTTCACCGCGGGCATCGCCGGCGGCTTCCGCCAAACCCTCGGCAAATTCGCCTTCAACGAATTCGCCCGCGTCAACAACATCCTCAACCGAACCTATGTCGGCGCCGTCGTCATCGCCGCCAGCAACGGCGAATACTACGAACCCTCACCGGGCCGGAACTTCATCATCGGCATGACGGGGAAAGTGAAGTTCTGAAGTAGGCAAGGCAAGCGCTTCTTTTTTGCAAAAAAGAAGCAAAAAACTCTCTGACTCAGGGCCCGTGCCGACGCCCAGTGCCGCCGGAGTCACCCCCGCCCGCAAGAGGGAGCACTTGGAAGAATCCTCAACCAGAAGGAGGAGAATTTTAGCGTCAAGCAACATGCAAGCACATTTGTAAAAACATGCTTGCATAAACCTTCGTTTGGTTGTATGGTGCAAGCATAATTTTCTGGATTGCTTGCAATATGAGCGATGTAAACGAACCAACTGGCCGGGCTAGAGGTGGTTTGGCTAGAGCTAAAAAGCTAACCGCGAAAAAGCGCTCCTTGATCGCGTCGAATGCCGCCAAAAAACGCTGGGCACCTGTAGAACCTTTGCCTCAACATTTGCCGTGCGTATTAGAGGGCTATTCGAGTTCGCTGGAACTTGCGGGGACAAAATTACCCTGCGCCGTGATTGAGGGGCCCAATGGTGTGCAGCGGGTTCTAAGCGAAAGTGGCATCACCAACGCAATTTTAGGAACACGGAGCGGCGCTTCAAAACGTCTCAAGAAAGCAGCCGAAGAAGATGGTGCCCTCTTACCCCTTTTTGTTGCCCCAAGTCAGCTAAATGAGTTTATTACCAATGATTTATTGGACGGCCCCTCATTCATCCCCTCATATTGAATTCGCAACTATCGTTTAAAGAGAATCGAGAGGGCCGGGTTGGATTTTCGGAAGGAATCGGGATCGGTTGATCCAGGTTCTTTTCGTTCGAATTTTCTGGCTGCCCTTGTTCCTCGGTGCACGATTCCAAGGTTGCCCGGCAATCAGTCTGGTTTCTGGAGGATCGGATGGCTGCCAGGAGGAGACCCATGTCGTTTGACGATGTTCAGCGCTTTCTGGAAGGTTTGCTGGGGGAGGACCTGCATGCCAAGCGGATCCTGTCCCTGGCAGGAGCAACACTGGGGGTCATCGAGACCGCATCGCTGGCGATTGGCGCGATTGGCCAGGGGCTGGCTCTGGCACGTGGGCGACTGACCAAGCATGCGATCAAGCAGGTCGATCGCATGCTCTCGAACCCCGGGATTGATCTGGACGTCGTGCTGCGGCGGTGGGTATCGTTCGTGATCGGGACGCGTGAGCGTATCGTTGTCGCGATGGATTGGACCGAATTCGACGCCGATGGGCAGGCGACGCTGATGCTCTCGCTGCTGAGTTCGCACGGTCGCGCGACGCCGCTGATCTGGCATACGGTTGATAAGGCCAATCTGAAGAACCGGCGCAATGAAGAGGAATACCGCTTGCTGGTCGCGCTGGCGGAAATCGTGCCGGCCGAAACAAGCGTCTGCATCGTCGCCGATCGTGGGTTCGGCGATCATAAGCTCTACCGGGTGCTGACGGAGGAGTTGAAGTTCGACTACGTGATCCGCTTTCGCGGCAATATCCTGGTCACCGCGGCGAGCGGCGAGGCCAGACCAGCCGCTGAGTGGGTGATGGCCGCCGGACGCGCCAGAACACTCCGCGCAGCCGCCGTCACCGCGGAACGGTTCACCGTCGGCACGGTGGTTTGCGTGCGGGACAAAGGTATGAAGGAACCGTGGTGCGTGGCCGCGAGCACCACCGATGATACCGCGCGCCAACTGATCAATCTCTACGCGAAACGCTGGACCATTGAACCGGGTTTCCGCGACACCAAAAATTTGCGCTTCGGCATGGGGATGGGCGCCCTCCACGTCAGCACCCCGGAGCGGCGCGATCGCCTGTGGCTGCTCAATGCCTTCGCTGTCGCCCTGCTCACTCTGCTCGGTGCCACCGGAGAAGAACTTGGCTATGACAGGCACCTCAAATCCAATACCTCAAAGCGGCGGACCCACTCGCTCTTTCGGCAAGGATGCATGCTCTACGAGCTCATCCCCAATATGCCAGAGCATCGTCTCCGCCCATTGATCGAAAACTTCGCCCAAAACCTCGCTCAACAGTCAGTTTTCAATGGAACCTTCGGTACGATATAGGAATGAGGGGAGTCCTGAGGGACGGCCCCCTAAAGCCCGTTGATTATATCGAAGGTGATCGGGTTGTTCGTGGATATGACGCGTCAGTTCTGGTAGCAGTTTGCGGGGTCTGGCTAAAAGCTCGCGAAAATAAGAGGCTTCAAAAGCAGCAACTCTCAAAAGCCCAAAAAGCTGAAAACTTGATGCTTGCGTTGGCCGAGACTGGGGTTGTCGCATTAATTGACGAAGCGACAGGCTATCAAGACGACAGGGCCAAAGACGCTTTAGCAAAGATTTTCACTACTTTCTTAGCAAAAGAGCGACAAAAATGGACTCCAACATTCCCTTTGGCGTTCTACAAGGAAATATATCGTTTGCGGGGCTGGAAATTTGAACCTTGGAATACGAAGAGACCGAGTGTAATTGCAGCGTGGACGGATGATTTTGTTTACGACAGACTTGCTCCAGGGCTGACTGAAGAGTTGCGTAATAAAAATCCTATTGTAGAAACTGGTAGGCGCACACATAAACATCATCAATGGTTTAATCCGGAAAGAGGCCATCCTAGCCTTAAAGAGCATATCTCTGGGGTAATTGCTCTGCTTCGCGCGGCTGAGAATTGGGGCGCGTTCAAACGCGGGTTAGATCGGGCATATCCGAAATTTGGAACAACGATTGAGTTGGCCTTGGCTGGAGGTAATAACGGAACGAAACGCCTTACTTAGCCCACCTCTTAGTCGCCGCCTTATTAGCGATCTCAGCACGTCGCTCTGGCGTCATGCCCGCGGCGCGAGCTTTGCCTCCCAATTTGCCAAGAGTAACCCCCGCGCTGGACGCGGGTAACACGTTCTCTTCCTCGCTGGTCGAAATCCGCATGAGTAAAAAGGATGAATTGGTAGAGATATATACCCGAGTTGAAATTACGGCGAGAGACGTAGCTTCTATTTTAGGATGGGGCTACGACCCTAAAATTTTAGGCGTAGTGCTTTCCACTCGATCGAACATTCTTAGCATCATTAGATATATGGCTTTAACCAAAGATGATCTTGCAGCCAAACGTAAGGTGGTAGAAAATTATTTTGATATCGAGGGTTCGATCGGTGCTTGGGTTAGCGAGTTCGCCAAAAAACTAGGCATTCCGACAACAGGAGAAGAATAGTCTAAATCCAAAGGATTTTCGAACTGCGAGGCCGCTATGTTTTTTTTGCTTCTTTTTTCCAAAAAAGAAGCGCTTTCTTTCTTCCTTTCCCCCCACCCCCACCCGTCACCAAAACTAACCCTTTCCCACCCCCCACCCCTCATGCTCTAACGTGAGCATGAACGCGGCATCACCCCTCTTCACCCGTTTCGCGGGCTTCATAGATCGCCTGAAGCAGACCATCGCCGCCGCGAGCGTGAAGGTGCAGGGCCGTCCCGCACGTCTGCCCGCCCCGATCGGCCTCCTGCTCTACGGTCGCCTTTCCCGCCTCACCACCCGCCTGCGCGACCTCCTCGCCCGCATCGAGGCGGAACGCACCAAGCCCCGCCGCATCGCCGCCCCACGCACCGGGCGCAAATCCACAACCAAACCACCCCCTGTTTTACCGCGCCGCTTCGGCTGGATCGCCCAACCTCTCCCGGAGGCCAACGCCCACGCCCAGACCCTCCGCCAGTTCCTCTGCGAGCCCGAAACCGAATCCCTCATCGCGAGCGACCCCCGCATCGGCCGCATCCTCCGCCCCCTCTGCCACCTCCTCGGCATCGACCTCACCCTCATCTACCGCATGGTCCCCCCACCCCATCCGCAGGACGCCCCTCAAACCAAACCCCACCCCCTCCTGCGCAACCCATCCACCAAACCCCGCCCGCAAAACCCACACCCACGACTCCCCAAACCCCCCGACCCGCCACTCCGCGCCCCCACGCTGGACGCCATCCAATCCCTCCTCGACCAGACCTTCAGCCCCCGTGCCCAAACCCATAACCCCTGGTTCACCCCATCCGATTTTTTCATCGTCCACCCGAAATAGCCGAACCACGCCCATTTCGTTACGTTATCATAACAATATAACCCCCGGCGCAACCCTTGCCAGCCCTGCCCGCCTTGCCCCAAATGCGGGCAAGCAAGGAGAGCATCCCCCATGGTTCCGCGTTATTCCCGCCCGCAAATGGTCGCCATCTGGCAGGACCTCAACCGTTACCGCATCTGGTTCGACATCGAGGCCCACGCGGCGGAGGCCATGGTTGCCACCGGCGATGTCCCCGCCGCCGCCGCCGCCGCCATCCGCGAAAAAGGCGGTGCCGCCCTTGCCGCCATGACCGAGGCGGATGTCACCAAAATCGCCGAAATCGAAGCCGTCACCCGCCACGACGTCATCGCCTTCCTCACCTGGCTCGCGGAATCCATCGGCCCGGACAGCCGCTTCGTCCATCTCGGCATGACCAGTTCGGACGTGCTCGACACCTGCCTCGCCGTCCAGCTCACCCAGGCGACCGACCTGTTGCTCACCGGCATCGATGCCGTGATGGCCGCCCTGAAAAAGCGCGCCCTCGAACACAAACTCACCCCCACCATCGGCCGCAGCCACGGCATCCATGCCGAACCCACCAGCTTCGGCCTCAAACTCGCCGGCCACTACGCCGAATTCGCCCGCAACCGCGCCCGACTTCTCACCGCGCGCACCGAAATCGCCACCTGCGCCATCTCCGGCGCCGTCGGCACCTTCGCCCATCTCGACCCCAGCATCGAAGCCCATGTCGCGGCCCAACTCGGCCTCGCGGTCGAACCGGTCTCGACCCAGATCATCCCGCGCGACCGCCACGCCGCCTATTTCTGCACCCTCGCGGTCATCGCCTCGGGCATCGAACGCCTCGCCACCGAAATCCGCCACCTCCAGCGCTCGGAAGTCCGCGAAGCCGAGGAATTCTTCCACCCCGGCCAGAAGGGTTCGTCGGCCATGCCGCACAAGCGCAACCCGGTCCTGTCGGAAAACCTCACCGGCCTCGCCCGCATCGTCCGCGGCTACGCCACCCCCGCCCTCGAAAACGTCACCCTCTGGCACGAACGCGACATCAGCCACTCCTCGGTCGAACGCGTCATCGCGCCGGACGCCACAATCACCCTCGATTTCGCGCTGAACCGCCTCGCCGGCATGATCGACAAACTCACGATCTACCCCGACCGCATGACCGAAAACCTCGAAAGCCTCGGCGGCGTCGTCCACTCCGGCGAAATCCTGCTGCTCCTGGCCCGCTCCGGCATCTCGCGCGAAGATTCCTATAAAATCATCCAGCGCAACGCCATGGCCACCTGGACCACCCTCGGCCACCCCGACGCCAAACGCTTCCGCGACCACCTCGCCACCGACCCCGAAGTCGCCGGCCGGATCACCCCCGAAGCGATCGACACCGCCATGGACCCCAACCTCCATTTCGCCCGGATCGAAACCATTTTCGCACGGGTCTTCGAGGCATAAGGCCAGCCGATCGCACCGGTCCCGCCCTCAGCCTCGCCCCCGTCGCGCGGTCACCTCGATCTCGATCTTCATGCGCGGATCGGACAACCCCGCCGCGATCATCGTCGCCGCCGGGCGGATCTCACCAAAAACCCGGCGCAAAGCCGGCCAACACGTTTCGAACTCGCCCGCCTCGGGCAAAATGTAACGCACCCGCACCACATCCGCGAAGGAAAACCCGCCCTCCGCCAGCGCCGCCCCGATATTACGCAGCGCCTGTTCGGCCTGCTCCCCCACATCGTCGGATATCATCATCGTCGCGTAATCGAACCCGGTGGTGCCGGACACGAACATCCAATCCCCATCGATCACGGCACGGGAATACCCGATATCCGCCTCGAACGAAGACCCCGATGATACCAGCCTGCGCATCGACAACCTCCTGAAACCGGATGAAGATCATACCACCTGCCACGCGCACCGAAAGTCACCCCATGCTCGACGACATCCTCGCCCGCATCGCCGATCACAAACCCGTCGCCAACCTCACCTGCATCGACCTTCCCTGGAGCGACGCCGCCTGCGAAGACGCCAGTTTCATCGATTGCACCTTCACCGACTCCCATTTCAGCGCCACCGATTTCACGGGCGGCCGCTTTGAACGCTGCCAGTTCCACCGCTGCCGGTTCTCCCGCACCATCCTGCGCGATGCCACCTTCGAAGACTGCCGCTTCACCCTCCCCGGCAACCCGCCCAGCGGGACCAGTTTCGCCATCGCCGACCTCCGCAACGCCCGCTTCCGCCGCTGCGATCTCGCCTTCGCCGTCTTCGAACGCAGCGACCTCCACGCGATCGAAATGCACGGCTGCACCCTGCGCGGCGCCCGGTTTCATCAGGTCGACTCCAGCCACGCCTTCGCCCGCAAAACCATCGTCACCCGCGCGGTCTTCAACGACTGCAATTTCGAGTTCGCCCTGCTCGCCGACGCGAAACTGCCGCTCTGCGATCTCGCCCGCTGCCGCTTCCGCGAAGCCGATCTCGGCGGCGTCGATTTCACCCATGCCATCCTCACCGCATGCGACTTCACCGAAGCCCTCACCCCCGGCCTCGCCCTCGCCGGAGCCGATCTGCGCGGGTCCGACCTCGGTGCCATCAACCTCCTCACTCTCGCCAGCTTCGCCCGCATGAAAATCACCCAGAGCCAGGGCGACACTCTGCTTCGGACCTTGCGGATCGAGCTTCATCCTGAGCCTGCGGTTTGAAAGCGCAGGCAAGAAGAAGGGTTCTTTTTTGCAAAAAAGAACCAAAAAACTCCCTGACCGGGGACCGTGCTGGTCACACCGCCCGGAGCCCAAATGACAGAAGTTTTTTGCTACTTTTTTTCAAAAAAGTAGCTCTTGCTTCCCGTCCTCCCTGATTCGCCGCCCCCGCCTTTGCACCCCGCCGTCGCGCGCACATATACCGCTCGAACCATTTCAGGAGCCCGCATGAAAACCCGTCAACTCGGCACACTCACCGTCTCCGCGCTCGGCCTCGGCTGCATGGGCATGTCCGACTTCTATTCCGGGCGCGACGAGGCCGAAGCCCGCGCCACGCTCGACCGCGCGCTCGAGGCCGGCATCACCTTTTTCGATACGGCCGACATGTACGGCATGGGCGATAACGAGGAATTGCTTCGCCCCTTCCTCCAGGCCAACCGGAGCCGGATCGTTCTCGCCACCAAGTTCGGCAACGAATTCAGCGCCGATCGCAAGCGCCTCGGCGTGAACGGCAAGCCGTCCTACGTGAAATCCGCCTGCGATGCCTCGCTCCGGCGCCTCGGCATCGATACGATCGACCTCTATTACCAGCATCGCGTCGATCCCGATGTCCCGATCGAAGAGACCGTCGGGGCGATGGCCGATCTGGTCAAAGCGGGCAAGGTCAGGCATCTCGGCCTGTCCGAAGCCTCGCCCGCCACCATCCGCCGCGCCCACAAGGTTCACCGGATCACGGCATTGCAGACCGAATACTCGCTCTGGTCGCGCGAGCCGGAAGGCGAGTTGTTCGAAACCGTGCGCGATCTCGGCATCGGGTTCGTGCCCTACTCCCCGCTCGGAAGGGGCTTTCTGACCGGCGCAATCACCAAGCCGGAGGATCTCGCGGGCGATGACTGGCGGCACAACAACCCCCGCTTTCAGGGCGATAATTTCGCGAAGAACCTCAAGCTGGTCGAGCAGGTCAAACACCTCGCCGCCGAAAAATCCTGCACCCCGAGCCAGCTCGCCCTTGCCTGGGTGCTCGCCCAGGGCGAGGACATCGTGCCGATCCCCGGCACCAAGCGCCGCAAATACCTCGATGAAAACATCGGCGCGCTCGACATCGCCCTGACCCCGGACGACCTCGCCACGATCGACCGCATCATGCCGAAAGGCAGCGTCGCCGGCACCCGCTACCCCGAAGCCGGACTCCGCGCCGTCAACCTCTGAGCCCTCGCTCCCATGCGGCCCGCGTGCCGCATGGGGGACTTGCGTAACCCATGCGCAAGCCGCAAACTCGCGCCCAATAATCGAGGGAAACGATCGCCATGGAATTCCGCTATTCCGCCAGAACCGAAGCCCTGCGGACCCGCGTGGCGGATTTCATGGCCGCGCACATCTATCCCAACGAACAATCCCTGTTCCACACCGCCCACACCCAGCCCGATCGCTGGCAGCCGCTCCAACTCCTCGATGAGATCAAGCAGAAAGCCCGGGCGGAGGGCCTCTGGAACCTGTTCCTGCCCGATTCCGAACACGGCGCCGGGCTCACCAATGTCGAATACGCCCCGCTCGCCGAAATCATGGGCCGCAGTCCGTTCGGCCCGGAAGCCTTCAACTGTTCCGCCCCCGATACCGGCAACATGGAAGTGCTCACCCGCTACGCCGGGCCCGAAGCCAAAGCCCGCTATCTCGCCCCCCTGCTCGCCGGTGACATCCGCTCCGCCTTCGCGATGACCGAACCCGGCGTCGCCTCCTCGGATGCGACCAACATCGAAACCGAAATCCGCCGCGACGGCGATGATTACGTCATCAACGGCCATAAATGGTGGATTTCCGGCGCGCCCGATCCGCGCTGCCGCGTCCTGATCGTGATGGGCAAATCCGACCCCGCCAACCCGGACCGGCATCGCCAGCAATCCATGATCCTGGTCCCGTTCCCGCATCCCGGCGTCACCCTGAAACGCCCGTTGCCGGTGTTCGGCGATGTCGATGCCCCGCACGGCCACGCCGAACTCATCTTCGAGAACGTCCGCGTCCCCGCCGCCAATATCCTGCTCGGCGAAGGGCGCGGCTTCGAGATTGCTCAAGGCCGCCTCGGGCCGGGCCGCATCCACCATTGCATGCGCTCGATCGGCGTCGCCGAACGCGCGCTGGAACGCATGATCCGCCGCCTTGACTCCCGCATCGCCTTCGGCAAGCCGGTCGCCGACCAGAGCGTCTGGCGCGAGCGCATCGCCGAATCCCGCATCATGATCGATCAGGCCCGCCTGCTCACCCTGAAAGCCGCCCACATGATGGACACGGTCGGCAACAAGGCCGCCCGCGCCGAGATTGCGATGATCAAGGTGGTCGCCCCCAACATCGCCTGCAAAATCGTCGACTGGACGATCCAGGCCTTCGGCGGCGGCGGCGTCGCCGACACCTGGCTCTCGACCGCCTACGCCCATCAGCGCACCCTTCGCCTCGCCGACGGACCCGACGAAGTCCACCGCGACCAGATCGCGCGGCTCGAACAGCGCCGCCACCACAACACCGACCCCGCCCGCACCGGCGGTTTCGCCGAGGTCATGATCGCGGACGGTATTTCCGCCCCGGGAGCCCCGCTCTGATGCGCGCCATCGTCTGTGAAACCTGGGGCGGCCCCGAGACCCTGCATGTCCGCGACGTGGCGGACCCGGTGGCCAAACAGGCCGAAATCCTCATCCGGGTCCATGCGGCCGGGGTCAATTTCCCCGATGTCCTGATCATCCAGAAAAAATATCAGGTCCAGCCCGACCTCCCGTTCATCCCCGGTGCGGAAATCGCCGGCGAGATCGAGGCGGTGGGCGAGGGCGTCACCGGTTTCAAGGTCGGCGACCGGGTCTCGGCCCTGTGCTCGATCGGCGGTTTCGCGGAAAAAATCGCGCTGAACGCGCATCTCTGCATTCCGATCCCGCAGCACATCCCCTACGAAATCGCCGCCGGCTTCATCCTCGCCTTCGGCACCGCCCATCACGCCCTGATCGATCGCGGCGAGCTCAAATCGGGCGATACCGTGCTCATCCTCGGTGCCGCCGGCGGGGTCGGTCTCGCCGCCGTCGAGATCGCCAGGGCGCGCGGTGCCAGAGTCATCGCCGCCGCCTCGACCGATGCGAAACTGGTGATCTGCCGCGAGCGCGGTGCCGATGCCACGATCAACTACACCACCGAAGACCTCCGCGAGGCGATCAAGACCCACACCGAAGGACGCGGGCCGGACATCGTGTTCGATCCGGTCGGCGGGCGCTACGCCGAACCCGCCTTCCGCTCGATCGCGTGGCGGGGCCGCTACCTCGTGATCGGCTTCGCCGACGGCGACATCCCCCGCCTGCCGCTCAACCTGCCTCTGCTCAAGGGAGCCTCGCTGGTCGGCGTCTTCTGGGGCGAATTCGCCCGCCGCGAGCCGAAAAACCAGATCGCGATGATGCAGGACCTGTTTGAAATGCTCGCCGCCGAAACCATCCGCCCGCTGATCTCGAAAACCTACCCGCTCGATCAGGCCCCCCAGGCGCTGGCCGACATGGCCGCCCGCAAGGTCACCGGCAAGATCGTGATCACGCCATGAAGACCTTCGCAAACCGGGTCGCGGTGATCACCGGCGCCGCCAGCGGCTTCGGCCGCGAATTCGCCCGCATCGCCGCCGCGCGGGGCATGAAACTCGCCCTCGCCGACATCGAACCCGCGGCACTCGACGCCGTGGCCGCCGAATTGCGCGCGACCGGCGCGGAGGTCGCCCCCTTCATCGTCGATGTCGGCAATGCCGAGGCGATGGACGGGTTCGCCGATGCGGTGTTCGCCCGGTTCGGCACGATCCATCTCCTGTTCAACAATGCCGGGGTCGGACTGGGCGGGCTGATCTGGGAACACACGGTCGCCGACTGGCAATGGGTGCTCAACGTCAATCTCTGGGGCGTGATCCACGGCATCCGCTGCTTCGTCCCCCGCATGATCGAGGGCGGCGACGAAGGCCACATCGTCAACACCGCCTCGGTCGCCGGGCTGCTCTCGGCGCAGACCATGGGTGCCTATAACGTCTCCAAGCACGGCGTGGTCACCTTGTCGGAAACCCTGTTCCAGGATTTGCGGATCACCGGCGCGCGCCTGGGCGTGACGGTGCTGTGCCCCGCTTTCGTCGATACCGGCATCAAGGACGCCGCCCGCAACCGCCCGGCCGACCTCGCAAGCCCGACCCCGCCGACCGCCAGCCAGCTCATGGCCGAGGCCCAGACCCGCAAGGCGGTGATTTCAGGCCGTACCTCCGCCGCCGAGGTCGCCGCCATGACCTTCGCCGCGATCGAGGCGGAGCGCTTCTATTGCCTGACCCATAAAAAAATTCTCGGTGCGGTCGAACTCCGGCTGCAGGACATCCTGCACGACCGCAGCCCGAGCGATCCGTTCGCCCAGAAAAAAGAGGTCGCCTTCACCGCACCGGTTTGAGCCGGTTTGGGCCGGTTCAGAAATGGGTCCAGCCCGACCGGCTGAGCCTGATGCGCTGGCCGGTCGCGTCGCACACAACCACATCGGTATGCCGATCGGTGAACTGCCCGATCCGGGTGAGCGGCACCGCGCCGCACGCCGCCCGCAACGCTTGCTCGTTCGCCCCCGGGGCGGCAAGGACGAGTTCGTAATCATCGCCCCCGGTCAGGCGCTGTTCCAGCCAGTCCGGCCCCGCCGCGCGCGCCGCCGCCGATGCCGGCACCAGCGCCGCCTCGATCACCGCCCCGCAGCCCGCCGCCCGGCACAGATGCCCGACATCCTGCACCAGCCCGTCGGACACATCGATCACCGCATGAACCAGCCCGCCGAGCGCGAGCCCCACCCTGGGTGACGGCAGCAACCGCCGCTCGCGCAACGACCGGTCGGGATCGGCAAGCTGCCCGCGCGCCGCCGCGAGTCCCAGCGCCGCATCGCCGATCGTGCCGGTGACAAAAATCGCATCGCCCGCCACCGCCCCGTGCCGCCGCCACGCGGCCCCCGGCGTCACCGTGCCGAACATCGTCACCGAACTCATCACCGGCCCCGCGGTCGAACTGCTGTCCCCGCCGAACAGGCCGATCCCGAATTCCGCCTGATCGCGCCGCAATCCCCCGGCGAACCCGGCGAGCCATGCCTCCGGCGTATCCGCCCGCAAGGCGGTCGTCAGCAGATACCCGACCGGTGCCGCCCCCATCGCGGCCAGATCGGACAGGTTGCGCCGCAGCAGCTTGCGCGCCACCGCATCGGGCGGATCATCCGGCAGGAAATGCACCCCCTCGATCATCTGATCGACGGTCATCACCACCGCGAGGCCCGCAGGCGGGGTCCACACCGCCGCATCGTCCGCGAGGCCGAGCCCCGCCGGGTGCGCGAGCGGCGCGAAATAGCGGGCGATCCGGTCGAACTCCCCTAACCCGGCGAAATCTCCGCGCCCACCGGAATCCCCGCCGTGGGCGGCCCCGGTCACCCCGGCGCGCTTTCGGCGAAATCCTGCGGCCTAAGAATCCGCGCCATCCGGTCGAGCACCGCATTGCCGAGCTGCACCGCGTCCTCCTTGAGGAATCCATGCGCGACATCGAGATATTCGTTGATCACCACGCGCGGTGGTGGCCCGTCGCTCATCCACAGTTCGGCCCCGGCGGCCCGCAGCAGCGCCCGCAGCACCGGGTCGAGCCGTTCGAGCGGCCACGCCTCCGGCAACAGGCTCACGATCATCGGATCGATCACATCCTGCTGCTGCGTCGCGACCCGCACGATCCGCCCGAACAGCGGCGCATGCGCCTCGGGCACCCGCCCGTCCGCCACACCGGGCATGCCCGGCAGCGCGCCGATCCGGTGGCGGATGAACTGCCCGATCACGGTTTCCGCCGTCTCGCCCGCCTGTTCGGTCTGATACAGCGCCTGCACCGCCGCCACCCGCGCCAGCGTCCGCGCCCGCACGCCCTTGCCCGGCGAGGCGGTCATGCCGCCCCCAGCCGGCGCGCGAGCACGATCTGCTTGAGGCACGCCACCGCCGCCTCGGCGCCCTTGTTCGCCCCGGTCTCGGCGGACCGCGCCTCGGCCTGCGCGATGGTATCGACCGTGAGCAACGCGGTGCCGAGGCAGATGCCATGCTCCAGCGCGACGCTCATCAACCCGTGCATCGCGCTGTCGCAGATGTAATCGTAATGATCGGTCTCGCCGCGCACCACGCAGCCGAGCGCCACGAACCCGTCGAACCGGGTGCGGCTGTGCATGGCGATGCCGAGCGCCTGCGGCAGTTCGAACGCCCCGGCGACATCCACCGTCTCGACATGCGCCCCCACCGTCGCGAACAGCGCCTGCGCCGAGACCGTCATGCCATCGACGATCGCACGATAATACGGCGCGCGGATCATCAGGATGCGCGGCGGCGGCCCATCGAGCACCGGGGCTTCGGGCAGTGGCGCGTCGGCGGTGCTCATGACCCGGCTTCGATCGGCAGTTGATCCACGATGTTGAGCCCGTACCCGTCGAGGCCGATCAAAGCGCGCTTGTGGTTCGAGAGCAGAATCATGTCCCGCACTCCGAGATCGTTGAGGATCTGCGCTCCGATGCCGTAATCGCGCAGCACGCTGCCGGTCCGCGCCCCGCCGGTGATCTGCGCCAGCCGGGCGGAAACCGCATCGGGCCGGGTCTCGCGGATCAGCACGACCACGCCGCGCCCCGCCTCCGCGATCTGCGCCATCGCGCGCCGGAGGTCGCGGATATGATCGCCGCCCAGAATATCGTCGATCGTGCTGATCGCGTGCATCCGCACCAGCACCGGCTCCTCGGCGGCGATATCGCCCTTGATCAGCGCGAGATGCTCGACATGATCGAGCGAGTTTTCGAAACTCACCATGCGCCATTGATGCCCGGCGCCATCGGTCACGTTGCCCTCGCCGGACCGGCGGATCAGCTTCTCGGTCCGCCGCCGGTGCGCGATGAGGTCGGCGATCGTGCCGAGCTTGAGATTGTGGTACTGCGCGAAGGCGACCAGATCGGGCAACCGCGCCATGGTGCCGTCCTCGTTCATGATCTCGCAGATCACCCCCGCCGGCGTCAGCCCGGCGAGCCGCGCGATATCCACCGCCGCCTCGGTATGGCCGGTGCGGATCAGCGTGCCGCCATCGCGGGCCATCAGCGGGAAAATATGCCCCGGTGTGGCAATGTCCGCGCCGGTCGATTCCGGGTTGATCGCCACCGCAATGGTCCGCGCCCGGTCCGCCGCCGAAATCCCGGTGGTGACACCCTCGCGCGCCTCGATCGAGACCGTGAAGGCGGTCTCGTGGCGCGAACCGTTCGACTGCGTCATCATTTTCAGCCCGAGCGTGTCGCAGCGCGCTTTGGTCAGCGCGAGGCAGATCAACCCGCGCGCATGCTTGGCCATGAAATTCACCGCATCCGGCGTGGCGAACTGCGCCGGGATCACGAGGTCGCCCTCGTTTTCGCGGTCCTCGTCATCCACCAGAATGAACATCCGCCCCGCCCGCGCCTCGTCGATGATCTCGGAGGCGGAGGACAAATAGGTCTGCAAACTGGCCGTCTTGATCTGATCCATCAGGAAAACTCCGCAAGCCGCGCGACGTAGCGCGCCAGCATGTCAATCTCGATATTCACCGCATCCCCCACGGCGAGCGTGCCGAAACTGGTGACGAGTTCGGTATGGGGAATGATATTGACCCCGAATTCCACCCCGTCCACCTCGTTCACGGTGAGTGACACCCCGTTGATCGCCACACTGCCTTTCGGCGCGATGAACCGGGCCAGCGCGCGCGGCACCGCGAACCGCCAGCGGGTCGAACCGCTTTCGGGCTGCACCGATACCACATGTCCCACCCCGTCGACATGGCCGGAAACCACATGGCCGCCCAACTCGTCGCCCATCCGCAGGGCCCGCTCCAGATTGACCGGCGCGCCCGGCGCCCAACTCCCGAGCGTGGTTTTCGACAGGGTCTCGCCCGAGACATCCACCGCGAACCAGTCCGCCCCGGCCTCGACCACGGTGAGGCAGCATCCCGAACAACTGATCGAGGCCCCGAGCGCGATCGAGGCGAGATCGTTCCAGCGCTCGTTGCGCACCGGCACCTCGATCACGAAGCGGGCATCGTTGGTGGCGGTCGGGCGCGAGGCCTCGCGCAACCGCCCGATGGCGCTGACAATGCCGGTGAACATCAGTCCAGTCTCCGATAGGTGGTGAGCCGGTCGCCGCCGCTCGCACGCGTTGCATTATGGGCAAACCGGATCGCCTCGGCCAGCGCGGTCACGCCGAACCCCGCCACCGCCGCAACGCCATCGCCGCCGATCACCAGCGGCGCGGTGAACCAGGCGATGTCATCGACCAGCCCGGCCCGCAGCAGCGAGGCCGCCAGCGTGCCACCGCCCTCGACCAGAACCCGGGTCAGCCCCGCCTCGCCCAGCGCCCGCAACGCCGCCGCCGGATCGACCCCGATCTCGGCGGGCGCCACCTCGATCAACCGCGCCCCGATCGTCCCGAACGCCTCGATCCGCGCCGGGTCCGCCCCGCTGCGATGCAAAATCCAGAGCGGATGCTCCGCCGCCCCCCGCGCGAGCCGCCCGCTCAGCGGCAGGCGCAGATGCGAATCCACGATCACCCGCGTCATCGGCGCGTCCCGATAGGCATCGATCCGGCAGGTCAGCTCCGGATCATCGGCGAGCGCGGTACCCACGCCGATCATCACCGCATCATGCGATCCGCGCAGCGCGTGGGCGGTGCGCCGCGAGGCCTCGCCGGTAATCCACTGGCTGTCGCCGCCTTTCGTTGCGATCCGCCCATCCAGCGAGGTCGCGAGCTTGAGGGTGACCATCGGACGCCCCTGGCCGATCCGGGCGAAAAACCCGGCATTCAGCGCCATCGCCTCCGCCGCGCGCACCCCTTCGACCACCGCGATCCCCGCCGCCTGCAACCGCGCGATCCCCGCGCCATCCACCCGTGGATCGGGATCGCGGCACGCGATCACCACCCGCGCAATCCCCGCCGCCGCCAGCGCATCGGCGCAAGGCGGGGTCCGGCCATGATGCGCGCAGGGTTCGAGCGAAACATAGGCGGTCGCCCCGGTGGCCCGATCGCCCGCCATCGCCAGTGCCTCGGTCTCGGCATGGGGCCGCCCGCCCGGGCCGGTGCGCCCGCGCCCGGCCACGCGCCCTTCATTCACGATCACGCACCCCACGGTCGGGTTCGGCGCCGTCTCGCCCAGGCCCCGCCGCGCGAGCGACAGGGCCGCGCGCATATACTCGTCATCGGTCATTTCGGCGGGTCCATCGTGCCGAGAAACGCCTTGAAATCCTTGGTCTCGCGGAAATCCCGATAGACCGAGGCGAACCGGACATAGGCCACCGCATCGACCTCCTTGAGCGTATCCATCACCAGCTCGCCGATCTCGGTGGACGCGATCTCGGCCTCGCCCGAGGCTTCGAGCTTGCGGACGATGCCATTGACGATCCGCTCGATCCGCTCCTCCTCGACCGGGCGCTTGCGCAGCGCGATCCGCACCGACCGGGCCAGCTTGTCACGGTCGAACGCCACCCGCCGCTGATCGGCCTTGACCACCACGAGTTCGCGGAGCTGCACCCGCTCGATCGTGGTGAACCGCTGGCTGCATTGCGGGCAGAACCGGCGGCGGCGGATCGCGCTGCCATCGTCGGTCGGGCGGCTGTCCTTCACCTGGGTGTCGGCCTCGCCGCAGAACGGGCAGCGCATGACGGCCTACCGATAGATCGGGAACTTCGCGCACAGCTCCTGCACCTTCGCCCCTACCGCCTGCTCGACCGCGCTGTTGGCTCCGTCATTCGACGCGGCCAGCCCATCGAGCACCTCGACGATGAAGCGCCCGACCATGCGGAACTCCTCGGCGCCGAAGCCGCGCGTGGTCGCCGCCGGCGTGCCGAGCCGGATGCCCGATGTCACCGCAGGCTTCGCCGGATCGAACGGGATCGCATTCTTGTTCGCGGTCATGTGCGCCCGCTCCAGCGAGGCCTCCGCCGCCTTGCCGGTGACGTTCTTGGGCCGGAGATCGACCAGCATCAGATGCGAATCGGTCCCCCCGGTCACGATATCGAGCCCGCCTTCCACCAGCGTCGCCGCCAGCACTTTCGCATTCTCGGCCAGCGCCTTCTGATAGGCGCGGAACTCGGGCCGCAGCGCCTCGCCGAACGCCACCGCCTTGGCCGCGATCACATGCATCAGCGGCCCGCCCTGAAGCCCGGGAAAAATCGCCGAATTGATCTTCTTGCCGAGTTCGGGATCGTTGCTGAGAATCATCCCGCCGCGCGGACCCCGCAAGGTCTTGTGGGTGGTCGTCGTCACGACATGGGCATGGGGCAGCGGCGAGGGGAAAATCTCCGCCGCGACCAGACCCGCGAAATGCGCCATATCGACCATGAAATACGCGCCGACCTCATCCGCCGCTCGGCGGATGCGCGCGAAATCGATCACGCGCGGATAGGCCGACCCGCCCGCGATGATCATGCGCGGCTTGTGCGCGCGGGCCAGCGATTCCAGTTCCTCGTAATCGAGCGTGCCATCCTCGCGCCGCACCCCGTACTGCACGGCGTTGAACCATTTGCCGGACTGGTTGGGCGCGGCCCCGTGGGTCAGATGCCCGCCCGCTGCCAGCGACATGCCCAGAATCGTATCGCCGGGCTGCAGCAAGGCCAGAAACACGCCCTGATTCGCCTGCGCGCCGGAATGCGGCTGAACATTGGCGAACTCGCAGCCGAATAACTGCTTCGCCCGGTCGATCGCCAGTTGCTCGGCAATATCGACCGCCGCGCACCCGCCGTAATAGCGCTTGCCGGGGTAACCCTCGGCGTATTTGTTGGTCAGGACCGACCCCTGCGCCTCCAGCACCGCGCGCGACACGATGTTCTCCGAGGCGATCAGCTCGATCCCGTCCTGCTGGCGGGCAAGCTCCTGCGCGATCGCGGCGGCCAGATCGGGATCGGTTTCGGCGAGGCCCGCATTGAAAAACCGGTCCATGCTGGCGATCGGGGCGTGCTGGTTCATCGGGGCGGTTCCTATGCCTTGGGTGCAGGAGTCAGTTTCGCGACGCGCAGATCATGGCGGCCGCCTTCGTAATCCGTGGTCAGAAACGCCCGCAATGCATCGAGCGCCAGGGTCTCGCCGGTAATCCGCGCCCCGAGGGCCAGCATGTTGGCATTGTTGTGCGAACGCGACAGCCGCGCCTCGGTCGCATCATGCGCCTGCGCACACCGCACCCCGGCATGCCGGTTCGCCGCAATCGCCATGCCGATACCCGAACCGCACACCAGCAAACCAAGCTGGGCCTCGCCCCCCTCGATCCGCGCGCTCACCGCATGCGCAATATCGGGATAATCGACGCTCGCCGCCGAATTGGTTCCACAATCGATCACCGACCAGCCGGCATCGCGCGCGGCCTGGGCCAGAGTGTCCTTCAGGGCAAAGCCGGCATGATCAGCGCCGACGACCAGTGTTTTCGTGCTCATCCCCGCGCTTTAGCACGCCACCCCCACACGCGAAACCTGCCCGTGCGACGGGAGGACATGATGAAGACGACGAGACGGACGGGCGGCAGGCTAAGGGATCCACCCGATCTGACGGGCAAGGGCTTCGGCATGTGTTTGTGAAAGTCGGTTGGATCCGCCCAGTCCGTATAGCTCGTGCTCGATCTGCGCTATGACAGCCGTCATGCCAGGGTCGGCGGGAGCCGTCCGATTTAACCATTGGCGCAAGGTTGCCGATGGCGGGACGCCGGGGGGAGGAGAGCAGAAGATCGCGGGCTTGCATCGCCGTGGAGGCCTTGCGCAGCCGTGCCCGGGCGCGAGCAACCAGCATCAATCGCCATGCCGCGCGGACTCCAAACCAGCCGGTCACGAGGCTGAGCAGGATAACGGCGGCGACCATGACCGCAATCCCGATTTCCCGTTTCATCGGGTCACCCACGCGAAGCGATCGGGGTTGCAGAAATATTGTGCGGGGAACCCCATCCAGCGGGTCGAAGTAGTCGATCCGAAGCCGTGGGTAGATGAGGTGCCCTGCCCGCACCGCTTTGAACGGCAGATCGATCTGCCAGACATCCGCGAGGGAGCCATCGCCTGATGTCGCCCGGCTGATCAATGGAGGACCGAAACGCAGGCCGGGAGATATCGGAGGGGGATCGAACACCGCGGCCACCATCGGCCGGGTCAGGCCGACACCGCCCAGCCGAACCGCCAACAGGCCGGTGCCCCCGATATCAAGCCGATGCGATGCGGCCAGGATGGTGGCGGTGGGCGCGCCGATCAAACTCTCCGCCGGCATGAAAGCCGGCACGGCGCGGACATTGACCTGCACCGACGGCGGTGCCGGCCAGATTTCGATGGGACCCGCGTGTCGTGCGGTAAGCCGGCCGAACCGCACCGTCAGGCGGCCGGACTTCAGCGGCAGGATGGTCCAGGCGAAATGCCGAACGTTGATGAGCGGCCCGGTCTGTTTGCCCTGGGCGATGTGGATCGGCCGTAATTCGGCATTCGTGCTGTGTGGAGTGACAGAATCCCAGGTAAGATCGCCCGCATAGGCGACCTCCATCGTCAGATATACGGCTTGGCCCCGATAGGGATGCGGCGGGTCGAGCCGCGTGGTGACGGTCATGCCGGATTGGCCGGGCGCATGGGCGGCGATGGTCAGGTCGCGCGGCGGACAGATCATGCCTCCCGCGCGTACCGCCGGCAGAGCGAGAATGCCCGCGCGCATCGGGTAGAGGGTGATCTCGGCGCTCTCACGAGCACGACCTTGTGCGTCGGTCCACCGGGATTCGCTCTGGTAGGCGATATGCCAATCGGGAGCGAGCTGTGAGGGCATGATCTCAGGTAGAGGCGACCCCGCGCCGTCACGGCGCAAATGCCAGGTTACCGCTTGGCCTAGCCAGCGATGCGGCGCATCGATCACGCAGCGCAGGCCTGGATTGGCGTGTGCGCTCGGCGCTGCCATCAATCCTATCGCGGTCGGCAGGAGACAGATGAATTTCCGGGTCATCGGCTTTGCCCAAGCACATTTGCCGCATCGCGATTATCCGCGCGCAGCAGGCTGGCGATGACCGGGATTCTCTGGTCATGCAACAGCGCGATCTTCCGCAGCGCAGCGGCGATATAGTTACCAAGCCGGTAGAGGCTGTCGCCCTCGCCCATGCGCGCCGCCCAGCCCGGCCCGATCGCGTAGAGGGACGCGGCGCGCCGGTCGTCATGTGCCAACCAGCTCTGCCATGCGCGGCGCAGATCAGATCGCGCGCCCGCCTTCGCCTGCGTGGGCAGGAACACCACGAGGGCAAGGACAAGCAACTTCGCAACATGCCCGGCCTTGTTCAGCCGACGGGGCCAAGCGAGCACCGCCATCAGGATCAGCGCCGGGATCAGCGGCCAGGTGAACAGATCGTACCAGGACGATTGCGCATCGACCGGTGGCCTGTTGGATTTGAGGCGGGCGATGCCGTTTCGATAGAGCGCCGTCCAGCCGTCCTGCCCCGTGACCAGCCTGCCGCCGGTCTGCCGCGCCAGAAGGCGCAGGGGGCTGTGCCGGCGATCAGCAGGATCGCATCGGATCGGCCCGGCATGCGCCGAAGCGCGTGGCGCGCCAGATAGAGCGCCCCGGCCAAACCGGAATCCCGGGGGATGGCGGCGGCGACATCTGGCCGCCACGTCGTCAGCGCGAGGTCGGGTCCGACGTGATCGAGATAATAATCAAACAGGGCCGGATCATCAGTCGGTGGCACTATTTCTCCGCTGGCCCGGCCATAGACCACAAGGCCGAGCCGCTCGCCTCGCAGGAGTTGCTGCAAGGTCAGCAGGTCACTGCGCGCCTCGACGGCCAACGGTGCCGGGCTCCGCCTGAGATACATGCCGGCGGACGTATCGAGCACCACCATGATGTTCACCGCGTGCACGCTCTGCATCACGCCGTGCAGCGATTGCACCAGCCGCTCGCGCGGACCCGCCATAGCTGTGGCGAGCAGAAGCCAGACCAGCACTTCCGCGATCGAGCGTGGCCATCTTTGCCGCAGTGGCCGGGCAATGACCGCCCAGGGCCGCAGCGCCTTATCTGCATAGTCATCCGCTCCTGCGATCAGCCGCCGCGCGCGGACCATTCGCCAGGCTGGAACCAGCAGACATCCAGCGCCGAACAGAAAGGCCCAAGGATGCGCCCAGTGCAGCGAGGTCATCGGCTTCGATCCGCCTGCCAGATGCCGCCGAGCAGCCATAGCAGCGCAGCAACCACAAGGGGCCCTGAGTAGAGTGCGGTGGCCAGCCGATGTCGCCCGCCGGGTGGACGCAGACGTGGAACGATGGTGCCGATGGTGCGGATCGCCGCCCGTTCGGCGCCCGTGCTGGCGGCGTAGAAGAACCGGCCCCCGGTATCGCTGGCGATCAACCGCATGTCCGGTTGCTCCCCCTCATAGGATGAAACTTTATACGGCCGGCCTTTGGCAGGATCGCCGCCGACCTGCACGCTGAAGATTTTTACCCCCAGATGCCGCGCGATCGCGACCGCCTGTGCCGGACTGACCTGCCCGGCATTGCTGGTGCCGTTATCGGAATACAGGATCAGCACCGGCTTCAGCCCGGATCTCGGAGTAATCTGCCGCAATGCCAGCCCGATCGCATCGCCGAGCGCGGTATTGTCCCCGAGCACGCCGATCCGGGCACGCTCGACCATGCGGCTTGCGGTCAGGTTATCGAATGTCGGTTCCGGTCAAGTCACCCGGCAATAGGTCAGGCGTGAACTGGATGCGCTGGAAACTCGCGTGCACCGCGGCGGCAAGCGTTTTCACCGCCGTGGTCTTCGCCAGACCCGGTAAGCCCTCAACGAGCAGATGTCCGCCTGTCAATAACGCGAGCGTCAGCCGGTCGAGCAGGGCGTGCTGCCCGACGATGGTTTGGCCAAGCTGGGCACGCAAAATCGCGATAGCGGGCTGATGGACGAAAGCTGTGGCGGTCATGCAGGGGCACTACAGCAAATCCGCGCATTCAACACCATCTTTGAACCTGCTGGTGCTGCCCGCACGGCCTGACGGGTATCAGTTTCCCTCAGAGTCCATCCGGGATCAATTTGTTTCTGACAGAGCTTTCGCACCATCAGCTGCTTGCATGGTTTGATGCAGTGCATGGCCGCCATCGGGGGCGATATCTGACGGCCCGTCACGGGGGCCCGCGCGAGCAGGACGAACAGATTGGATGTTGCCTTCCTCTTGACACCCTCACGTTTTCGTCTCCACGACGAAACGAACCTCGCCAGATGGGTGTAGCGGCTTGTGAAGGCCACGGCGGCGGCTGTCGCGCTTTACGAGATCATCCGGTAGGCGAAATTATCGGAGGCTGCCGCGCTTTCGGCAACGGCGAGGTCGGCCATCATCGCGTGGTCGGGTGACAGGCCGCAGGCGGGATCGGTGGCCGCGGCGTTGCCGGTGAGTGCGAGGGCCTGGCAGCGGCAGCCGCCCCAGTCGATCTCGGCGCGGGCGCAGCCCCGGCACGGCGGGGCCATCCAGTCGGTACCGCGATAGGCCCTGAAGCCGGGCGAATCGGCCCAGATCGCGCCGACGCTGCGCTCGGTGACCCGTTCGAACGGAAGATCGAGTGTTTCGGCGGCATGGCATGGCAGCATTTTGCCGCTGGGTGTGATGTTGAAAAATTGCCGTGCCCACCCGCCCATGCAGGCCTTCGGGCGGGAGGCATAATAGTCCGGAACGACATAATCGATCACCAATTGGCCCGCGAGGCGGCGGCGCGCGTCCTCGACGATGCGGGTTGCCTCGTCGAGCTGGGTGCGGGTCGGGATCAGGGCGGCGCGGTTTTTCAGGGCCCATCCGTAATACTGGACGTGCGCCACCTCGATCCGCTGGGCACCGCTTGCGATGGCGAGGTCGAGCATGGCGGGGAGCTGATCGAGGTTCTGGCGGTGCACAACGGCGTTGATGGTCAGGGCAAGGCCTGCCTCGCGCACGAGGCGGGCCGCGGCCAGCTTTTTCTCGTGGGCTCGATCGAGGCCGGCAATGCGATCGGCCATGTCCGGCTCGGCGCCCTGGAAGCTGATCTGGACATGATCGAGCCCGGCTTCGGCGAGGGCGGTCATGCGCCGTTGGTCGAGCAGGACCGCCGAGGTGATCAGGTTGGTGTAGAGGCCCTCGGTACGGGCGTGGCGAATCAGGTCGGGGAGGTCCTGGCGCACCATCGGTTCGCCGCCCGAGAAATGGGCCTGCAGGATGCCGATGCCGGCGGCCTCGGAGATCACGCGCTGCCAGGTTGCGGTGTCGAGTTCGTCGCGGGCGCGGTCGAGCCCGAGCGGGTTGGAGCAGTAGGGGCATTTCAGCGGGCAGCGATGGGTGAGTTCCATCAGCATCGCCAGCGGCGGGGGCAACATTGTCATGAGGCGATCATGCCTTTCGTGGCCAGATCGTCGAGCATTTCGAGGCAGTCGGCCAGCACGGCCTCGATCGGCGCCTGATAGCGGGCGGCGAGGCGGTCCGCGATGGTTGTGATGTCGGTGGTGCCGTCGCAGGCTTCGAGAATGGCGACGGCGATGGGGTCCGGCATGACGACGCGTTCGGGGGCGAGCAGGACGTGGCAGTTCCGGGCCGTATCGAACCGGAACCGGACATGCCGGGCGAGGCGGGGGATGCTGGCTGGGGTGAGGTTCATGACCAGGTGTCGCGATAGCCGAAGGCACCGGGCGGGATCATGCCCGGCATGACATAGGCATGATGCAGCGCGTCGAGCTGGGCCCAGAGCACATCGCATTTGAAGCCGAGTGCGGCGATCACGGCCTGTTGCTGATCGGGGGTCCGGGCGTGACGCTTGACGTAGTCGAGCGCGAAATCGGCATCGCGCGGGGCCTGATCGAGCCTCGCGTTGAAATAGGACAGGGTCTCCTTCGTGATGAAGTTGTAGTTGGCGAGCATGCCGGCGACGCGTTCGGAGATGATGGTGGGAGAGAACATCTCGGTCAGGGATGAGGCGACCGCTTCGAGCAAAGGGCGGTCACGCACGAAATCGACATAGGCCTGCACCGCGAAACGGGTGGCGGGAAGGGCGCGGGTGCGGCTGGTGACCATGTCGCGGTCAAGGCCGAGACCTTCGGTGAGGGCGAGCCAGCGGACGATGCCACCTTCGCCGGGGGCGGTGCCGTCGTGGTCGATGAGGCGCTGGCGCCAGAGGCGGCGAAGATCGGGGTCGTCGGTGCGGGCGATCAGGGTGGCGTCCTTGATCGGGATGGCGGCCTGATAGCAATAGCGGTTGAGCGCCCAGGCCTGAACCTGACGCCGGTTCAGCGCGCCACCGTGGAGCAATTGATGGAAGGGATGGCGGTTGTGGTAGCGCGCTGCACCAACGCTGCGAAGCTCGGCTTCCAATTCATCGGCGCTCATCAGAACGGTCATAGGGTCAGTTCCAGTCCGTCATGGGCGACGATCCACCCGGCGTGCGTGGCTGCGGCGCGTTCGGGCGAATCATCGAGGATCATCGGGTTGCTGTTGTTGATGTGGACGAAAACTTTCTGCCCGATCGCGGCATTGGCGAAGGCTTCGAGCGTGCCGCCGGCCCCCCCGACGCTGATGTGACCCATGCGGGTGCCGGTTTTGGGCAGGAGCCCGGCATCGATCATTTCGTTATCATGCCAGAGTGTGCCGTCGAACAGCAGGAGCGGGGCCCCGTGGAGCCGGGCGGCGAGTTCGGGCGGGACCGCGGCGCAGGCGGGGATGTAGTAAAAGAATGCGCCGTCGGGACCGGTGATTTTCAGGCCCAGCGTGTCGCCTTCGGTCGAACCGAGATCGGGGCGGTCCGTATTTTCGGCGTAGAGGGCGATTTTGCCGGGGACCGCGAAGGGTTCCACCGTGAGCGCGAGGTCATGGCCCGCCGCATCGAGCAGGCGGGTTGCCGTGTCGATCTCGATGCGGCGCTGCGGGACGGTGGTGGGGGCGAGGACGCGGAAGATCGCGCTTTCGGCCAGACGGTCGAGGGTGCGCTGACCGGCGTAGAGGGCGAAGGGCTGGCCCTCGCGCAGATTGAGCAGACCGGCGGTGAAATCGACGTCGGCACCGGTCAGGACCACGGCGGCGATCGGACTGTCACGCTGACCGGTGCGGGGGTGGAGTGCCGGGGTTCCGAGGATCTGCTGGCGCAGGTCCGGCGAAGCGTTGAAGATGACATAGTCTTGCCCGTTGGCGGTCACCGCGAGAGCCGCCTGGGTGCGGGGTTTGGCATGCGGGTCGCCCGCCCGGGCACGGGTGCAATTGGCGCAGGCGCAGTTCCATTGCGGAAAGCCGCCACCGGCGGCAGCACCCAGGATGATCAGTTTCATGGTCGGCGGAGCGTGCCGGACCCGGCGGTAGCGACCGCGCCCGGCACTGGTCAGTCGTTCAATCGATATCGGCGCAGGCGTAGCAGTTGATTTCGGTTCCCACGGCGATTTCGACGAGTTTCGGTTTGGTCCACATGGTTGTTTCTCCTCGATATTCATCAATGGCGGTGTTGCCCGCCTTAGTCTCCGCGAATGCGAAGATACGCAACCATAAAGCGAGTCCCGGCGAATGCAAGCGCAATCATTTGTCTGGAGGCGGATGTTAAATTACGAGATCGTAACAGTATAAGCGTGCGAAGGTGAGTTCGGTCAGGAGGTGATTTTCAGGTGTTTTCGTCGTGGGGGCCAGGATCGGTTGCCGGGACCGAAATGGACGCCGTGGTAGTTGGCATCGGGGATACGGATATCGGCGGGGTCGAGGGGGATCGGCCAGATGATGCGTTTGGGTTTGGGGTTGCGGCGCTGCCCCCCGAGGTCAAGCGCTGCCCGGCAGATTTCAGCCGACGCGATCGCCACGAACTGCACGCTCTGATCGCAAAGATGATGGCCTGATAAAAAACTGCTTGCATCACGCGCGCGTTATGATAGCGTTACCATCGTTCCGAACGCTGGCCCGCGTGGTGGGCCGATCGCGGTCATCAAAAAAAGGGGAAACGGGAACGATGCCGAACATAAGGTCGATTTTGCATAAACGCAGTCTCGTCAACGGGCTGGCGGGCATGGCGCTTGCCGCCGGTATGGCGAGTGTCGCCCATGCCGGGGCGATGGCGAGCGCCACGACACCCTCGATCAATGACTACGTCGCGACCCAGGGCGATCACGCCAACTGGATCCTGCCGGCCAAGAATTACGACAACGACCGGTATGTCGATCTAAGCGCGATCACACCGTCCAATGTCGGCCAGCTCAAGCCGGCCTGGACCTTCAAGATCGATGATAACGGTCCGATCGAGGCCACGCCGATCATCTGGCACGGGATCGCCTACATCACGTCCGCGCACGATCATGTCTATGCGATCGACGTCAAGACCGGGAAGCTGAAATGGCAGTTCTCGGACGATCCGCATGTCATTTCGTTCGCAGCCAATCGCGGAGTCGCGCTGCTCGACGGCAAGGTTTACCTTGCCACGCTCGATGGCAAGCTGATCGCCCTCGATGCCGAGACCGGCAAGGTGGTATTCAGCAAATTGCTGGTCAGCGATCCGTCGAACTCGTTCTATACCATGGCGCCGATGCCCTATAAAGACCCAAGGACCGGTAAGGCCGTTCTCATTCTCGGCGTGTCGGATGGCGATTGGGGCGGAATCGGCAACATCGCCGCCTATGATCCGAAAAACGGCAACGAGCTCTGGCAGTGGGACGCGGTGCCCAAGCCCGGCCAGCCCGGCCACAAGACGTGGAGCGGCGACAGCTGGAAACGCGGCGGCGGCGCGATCTGGACCATGATGGCGATCGATCCCAAGACCGACATGCTCTATGCCAATACCGGCAACCCGCAGCCCGATTTCAACGGGCCGGTGCGCAAGGGATCGAACCTCTATACCGATTCTCTGGTGGCGCTGAATATCTCGGGCGCCAAGCCCAGGCTGGTCTGGTATCACCAGTTCATCGCTCACGACACCCACGACTGGGACCCGGTGATGCCGCCGGTGCTGTTCAACGGCAAGGTCGGCGGAAAAACGATGCCGCTGGTCGCGGATGGCGACAAGGCCGGTAATTTCTGGCTGTTGAATTCGCACACCGGCGCGCTGGTCAATCATCTGGCCGTGAGCATGCAGTACAACCAGAAATCCGAACCCTCGCTCAAAGGCAACATCGCCTGTCCGAACACCAATGGCGGGGTGGAGTATAACGGCGGAACCTACGATCCGCAGACCAACATGATCTATCTGCCCAGCAGCAACGAATGCGGCTTCTGGCGGGCGACGAAATCGGTGGTCTATATTGCCGGTCAGTTCTACCTCGGCGGTGCGTTTCCGAAATTCGTCGGGCCGAATACCGGGCAGCTGAATGCCATCGATGTCGATACCGGGGTGTTTGCCTGGCGCCATCCGGAAAAACTGCCGATGGCGGGGGGTGCGCTCGCAACCGCCAGCGGCCTCGTGTTCACCGGTCTCGAAAACGGCGACTTCGCGGCGTTCGATGCGAAGAGCGGCAAGCAATTATGGTCGTATGATACCGGTTCGCCGATCATCGCGCCGCCGGTCGCCTTCACCGAAGGGGGGACCGAATACGTCGCTGTGGCATCCGGGCCGGCGGGTAACCAGCAACTTCCCAACATGCCCAAGGACAATAAGGGCACGATGCTCACGATGTTCGCTCTCACGAAGTGAGTGCTCGGATCTTAACGCGGGTGGGGGTGGCGGCGCTGGTGGCCGTCGGGGCTTCGACGCTGGGCGCTCCGGCAGTCGGGGCCCCGGCGGCCAAGGTGTCGGCGGCCAAGGTCTCAGCGGCCAGTGTTTCCAGGACCGGTGTTTCCAGGACCGGTGTTTCCAGGACCGGAGTTTCGGCCCCATCCGAACACGATGAAGCGATGGCGGTTCTGCATGATATCAGGGCCGCCATCGCCGCCGTGCTGGCGGCCGAAAACGGCACGTCCAGCGGGCCGGCCGATTACATCACGGCGGCACATTCGGCGGTTGATGCGCTCGTGGGACGCAACGACCCGGCTTTCGACGCGCGCAGCCCCGATCCCGGGGATGCGCGCGGGGCTTTGGGACAGTTAAACGATCTGCTCGATCATGAAGCCACCCCCCCATTCGTTCCGGCCCTGCACGGTGTGCAGATCAACCTGCTCGCGGCGGTGGCGTCGCTGCAGGATGCGCTCAAGGCGCGCAGCCTCGACGGGTTCCAGGAAAACGCCTCCGATGCGCTGGAAAACCTCGAAATCGCCCAGGGGCGCTCGAGCCAGTACGATGTGCTCGGCGGAATTGCCGGCGCGATCGCCAATACCCGCCTCGGTGTGCCCGATGACGCGCGCATAGCCGATGGCTGCGCCGCACCGCATCGCCCCGGCTTTGGTGTGAGCCACGGCTGGCTGGCGTGGAGGGCGGTGAAGCGCGGCCACACGCCGGTCGCGACCGGCGGTTATGCTTCTGTCAAAATGGAGAACGATATGATGATCCTCTACACGACGGCGGCGCCGATGGTGCAGCAGCATTGCACACGCCATGCCGACGCCAAGGCGGCAGCGGCTCCCGCACTGATAAAGGCTGCGGTACCGGCAGCCACGACCCCGCTCTACACCACGGCCCAGGCCGCGCGGGGCAAGGCGGTGTACGCCGCCAATTGCGCCAGCTGCCACGGCACCAACCTTCAGGGCGTGGCGGCACCGGCGATCGCCGGTTCGGCCTTCCTGAAGACCGCCACGACCAATAAATATACCGTCTCGATCCTCGACACGATCGTGACCCAGAACATGCCGTTCAACAATCCGGCCTCGCTCAAGCCGGGCCAATATGCCGACGTCATGGCCTATCTGCTTGCCTCCAATTGTTATCCGGCCGGGAAGATGGCCTTCCCCTCCGATCCGAAACCTGGATTCGGGACCGCGATCGTCGGGGTCCAGGCCCATCCGGCGGGAACGCCCGATGCCAAAGGCGTCTGTCCGGTCAAATAAGGGGGGTTTGCCAGATCGGGCGCGGGCATCTACCTCTGATCTCTCACAGCGCCGGAGCCGCAAGATGAAGTATCTGCTGATCTGCCTTGCCGTCGCGCCGATGCTCGGCGGCAGTTGCGCCTGGGCCGGGCAGGATGATTTCATCCCGCCCTCCACGTTTCCGCCGCTGCCGGATGCCACCGTGATGGCGATGAACCAGACGGCGGCGAAAATGTTGAAGCAGCCGGGGGTTGCGCGGGTCGGGTTCTACGAATTCGTCGTCGATGCCGCCGGCAAGCTGACCAAGATCGGGATTGCCCGCTCCGCCGGCGATGTGATCGACGATGACAAGGCGATCGCGGCGATCGAGGCGACCCATTTCGATCCGGCGGCGCAGGGCAAGCAGGTGTTCCGCCTGCTGCCGATCCGGTTTACTGCGCAGGAAGGCTTCTACATCCCGCCCGCCGGGCAGCGCTGATCAAACGATCCCGGCCCGCCTGATGTAATCGCCGAAGCCTTCGCCCGGTCTCCGCTGCTGCGCGTACCGGGTGAACAACGGGCGCAGTGCTGCCAGGATTTCGGCCTCGTCAGCGTTTTCGCGGTAGATCGTGTTCAACCGCGATCCGTCCGCAGCACCGCCGAGCAGCAGATTGTACCGGCCCGGATTGCGCCCGACCAACCCGATCTCGGCGAGATAGGGCCGGGCGCAGCCATTGGGGCAACCGGTCATGCGCACCGTGATCCGCTGATCGGACAGGTTGTTTTCGTTCAGCAATCCATCGATCGCGGTGATCAGATGCGGCAGATACCGCTCGCTCTCGGCCAAAGCGAGACCGCAGGTCGGCAGGGCGACGCAGGCCATTGCGCCCTCGCGCAGCACCGACACATGCTGCACCACGCCATGCTCGGCCAGAATTCGCTCGATCGCGGCCCGCTCGGCATCGCTCGCGCGCGCGATGATGATGTTCTGGTTGGCGGTCATGATGATCGCGCCACGATCGATGAAATCGGGCATCGAATTGATCGCGACCAGGGCCGATTTCAGCCGCCACGCCCCGACGTCCGCGATCCGCCCGTTCTCGATGAACAGCGTCAGATGATGCAGCCCCTCATGATCGGTCAGCCAGCCGAGCGCATCGCCGTTGCCGGTGAATTCGAACGGCCGCGCCGGCGCCAGCGGTGTGGCCAGCCGGGCGTTTACCTCGCGCTTGAACCAGTCCAGCCCGTGCGTGTCGATCGTGTATTTCAGCCGCGCGTGCTTGCGGTTGGTGCGGTCGCCGTAATCGCGCTGCACCGTGACCACCGCCTCGGCCACCGGAATCAGATCCGCCGCCGCGCAATAGCCGATCACATCACCCACCCGCGGATACGTCGCGGGCTCGCCGTGCGACGCGCCCATGCCGCCACCCGTCACCACATTGTAGCCGACGATCGCCTCGCCCTCGACGATCGCGATGAACGACAGATCATGCGCGAACACATCGACATCGTTCGACGGCGGCACCGCCACGGTCATCTTGAACTTGCGGGGCAGATAGGTTGGCCCATAAATTGGCTCGGCCTCCGGCTCGCCGCCCAGCACCCGCTCGTCACCAATGAAAATCTCGCGCCACGCCCCCGTGCGCGGCAGGAAATGCGCGGATAACTGCCGCGCCGCCTCCACCGCCTCGCCATGCGCGCGCGACAAATACGGGTTCGCCGCCGCCATCACGTTGCGATTAACGTCGCCGCACGCCGCAATCGTATCGAGCAAAGCCGCATCCATCGCGCGCATCGCCTCGCGCACGTTGCTCTTGATCACGCCATGAAATTGAATCGTCTGCCGCGTGGTGAGCCGCACCGTGGCATTGCCGCGCTCGGTCGCCAGACGGTCCATCGCCAGATACTGCCGTGGCGTCAGAACCCCGCCGGGAACCCGCAAACGCGCCATGAACATATACGCCAGATCCAGCTTCCGCTTGGCACGCTCCGGCCGCAAATCACGGTCGTCCTGCACATAGACGCCATGGAACTTGATGAGCTGGCCATCGTCCTCGCCCAACCCGCCGAACGCCTGCACATCCAGCTCATCCGCCAGAGTGCCACGTAGAAAATCACTCCGCGCCTTGATCGTTTCATTGCGCGCTAAATCAGCCATCGTGCGTCCTTTCGCGATATGTGCCGAAGGGTGGGGCTTCGCCCCACGCCCCACCAGGGGCTCCGCCCCTGGACCCCGCTGGGGCCTTAGGCCCCAGACCCCGCTAGTTTCAGATGAGAGGGGGCATCAATTCCGTTGCCTTTCAAAGGGCGTGGTAAGCCCCCTCTCATCTGAAACTAATGAGGTCCAGGAACTAAGTTCCTGGCGGGGGTCCAGGGGGCAGAGCCCCCTGGTCGGGGTCCGGGGCGGAGCCCCGCCTTGCCGGCTCATGCCGCGACCGGCCGTGTGAGGAAGATGCCGCATTCGATTTTGCCGGTACCGCTCCAGCGTCCGGCGCGTGGTGGTTCGCCGGGCTGGATGCGGCGGGTGCAGGTATGGCAGCCGATCGAGGCGAAGCCATCGGCCTGAAGCGGGTGGTGGGGCAGGTTGCGGCTGGTGAAGTAGGTTTCGATATCGGTCTGGGTCCAGGCGCGCAGCGGGTTGACGATGATGCGGCCATCGGGGCCGGTTTCGGTGGCTTGCAGGGTGGCGCGGCTGTCGGACTGGGTGTGTTTGCGCCCGCTGATCCAGGCTTCGAACGGCAGCAGCGCGTCGTCGAGCGGCATGGTTTTGCGCAGGGTGCAGCATAAATCGGGGTCGCGGGCGAACAGGGTGCCGTTAGGGTCGAAGCTGGCGAGGTGGGCGGGGTCGGGGCGGATGGTCCGCACGTCCGACAGGCGCAGCCGGGTGATCAGGGCGTTGCGATAGGCGATGGTATCGGGGAAGAGTTTGCCGGTATCGAGAAAGATGACCGGCAGGGTGCGGTCGATCCGCGCGACCAGGTCGAGCAGCGCGGCGGATTCGGTGCCAAAGGATGAGACCAGGGCGATGCGGCCAGGGTGGGCCGCGATGCTGGTGCGCAGCAGATCGAGCGCTTCGGCTTCCGGTTTTGTCAGGGTTTCAAGCATCAGTAGACGTCCTTTTTGTAGCGACCGGCGGCGATCAGCGCATCGAGTTCGTGCTGGCCGCGATCGGCATCGTCCTTGCCGAGAATGCGGACGAGGGTGGCATCGACGTCGCGGGCCATCGCCTTGGCGTCGCCGCAGAGGTAGAGCGTGGCCCCCTGGTCGAGCTGGGCGCGCAGGTGGTGGCGCTGGTTCCAGAGCACGTGCTGGACGTATCGTTTTTCGGGCTGGTCGCGCGAAAAGGCGAGGTCGAGCCGGCCGAGCACGCCGGATTTCAGCCAATCCTGGATGTCGAGCTGGTAGAGGAAATCGTGCAGGAAGTGACGGTGGCCGAAGATGAGCCAGGATTTGCCGGCGATGCCGAGGGCTTCGCGCTCCTGCAGAAAGGCGCGGTAGGGCGCGATGCCGGTGCCGGCGCCGATCATCACGATCGGGGTTTCGGCACTTTCGGGCAGGCGGAAATGCGGATTGGCCTTGACGTGGACATTGACGCTGCCGCCGGTTTTGCGGCGTTCCGCGATCATGCCGGAGGCGACGCCGAGCCGGGCGCGGCCTTGGCTTTCGTAGGCCACTTTGGCGATCGCGAGATGGGCGGCCTCGCCGACCAGCCGTTGCGATGAGGCGATCGAGTAATAGCGGGGCGGCAGCTTGCGCAGCAGGGTGGTGAGTTCCGCGGTGGTCAGGGTGTGGGGGTAGGTTTCGAACAGGTCGATCGGCTGGCGCCCGGCGATGAAGCGGCCGCGTGCCTCTGCATCGGCCGCGAGGGTGGCGAGGTTCGTATCGCCGGTGAGGGCGGCGTAATCTTGGATCAATTTGCCGCTGAGCGTGGTGATGTCGCGTTCGCGGGTGAGCGCGCTATGGGCGGCGCTGTCATCGAACAGGCCGGTGGCGCGCAGCACCGCGCCGACCAGGGCGGGGTCGTTTTCGGGCGCGATGCCCAGGGTATCACCGGGTTGGTAGGCGATGCCCGAGCCGGTCAGGTCGAGTTCGAGATGCAGGGTTTCCGAGGACGAACGCGACGAGGTGATGGCGTGCAGGGCTGCGATTTCGGCGACGAAGGGGGCGGTCTTGCCGACCGGTTCGGCTTCGGCGCGGTGGAAATCGACATGGATGACCGAGCCGGCATCGGCGGCGGGGGTCAGTTTTTCGAGCAGGGACGCGATGAAGCCGGCGGCCGGGGTTTCGTAATCGAGGTCGCAATCGAGCCGTTCGGCGATGCGGACGCCGCCGAGCGCTTCGAACCGTGCGTCGATCTGTTTGCCGGTTTCGCAGAACTGCGCGTAGGAGGAATCACCCAGCGCGAGCACCGCGAAATTCACGCCATCGAGCGTCGGTGCGCCCTCGGCCATCAGGGCGCGCATGAAGGGGGCGGCGCGTTGCGGCGGCTCGCCTTCGCCCCAGGTGGAGGCGATGACAAGCAGGTTGACGGTGTCTTTCAGCGTGGCGAGGTCGGCATCCGCCATGTCGAGCAGGCGGGGGGCGAAGCCGCGCTTCTGGGCATCGCGCCTGGCGGCACCGGCGAGGGCTTCGGCGTTGCCGGATTCGGTGCCGTACAGGATGGTGAGCTTGGTTTTGACCGCCGGCGCCGCTGCGGGCGGCGCCACTTCGCTGTTGGCGGCATCGATCCCGGCGAGAAACCCGGTCAGCCACGCACGCTGCACGGCTGAGGCGCGCCCGATCACCTGATCGAGGGCACTGATGTCCTCGGGCGCGAACGGGGCGGTGCGGGGCAGAGCGGTGGTTCGGGTCATCGGGTCAGCCTCGGGATTGTGGTGTGGTGAAATCGCAGACCCGGTCGCACAGCCAGTTCCGCTCGGAGGCGAGGGTCGCGATGCGTTTGGCGGCTTCCGGCATCGTGACCCCCTCGCGCCGCCAGCCTTCCCGGAGCGCGCCGATCTCGGCGACGCGCCCGGCCCATTCCGGCCCGTAGCGCAATTCGAGATTCCGCCGGATCACGCCGGCCAGGCCGGGGGCGCGGCAGTTGGTGGAAATGGTGAGCAGCAGATCGCCGACCCACAGCACGTGCAGCGCCGCCAGATCATCGGGTCCGGGCATGGCGCGGCGCAACGCGGCACCGGCTTCAACAACGGCCTCATCATCCGGCGCATCGGAAAACAGCAGCGCATCGGCGGCCCCGCCAGCCCGCAGGGCGCGAAACCGGCGCAGCGCCAGAGGGCCGTTACCGGCAACCGCGAGGCGGACAAAACGAGGATCGAGCGCAATCGGGATCATGTCATCTCCTGGGCAAAACATAGCGGGACAGGCGGGCGTATGAAATCCCATTCTCCCCGTAGGCCCAAAAACGCCATAAATAAGATTGATTTTCCAATCTCGACGTCGCAAGGAGAAAATAAGCTTCCATACCGGAGTTTTCACGCCATGTCAGAGTTACCGGCCACTCCACCCTTGATGCTCGACAAGATCGACCGTGGCATCCTGCGGCTGATCGCGCATGATTCCACCACTCCCCTCGCAGCCATCGCAAGCGAGGTCGGCCTGTCGGCGACGCCGTGCTGGAAGCGGATCAAACGCATGGAGGAAGCGGGCGTCATCACCGCGCGGGTGGCGCTGCTTTCGCCCGCACGCCTCGGCTACCCGGTCTCGGTGTTCGCCTCGATCGAAACCGCCGATCATTCGGAAGACTGGATCAGCCGGTTCGCCGGCGTGGTCGCCGCCATGCCGGAAATCGTCGGCGCCTGGCGGATGAGCGGCGATGTCGATTACCTGTTGCATATCATGGTGCCGGATATTCCGGCTTATGATGCGTTCTATCGCCGCCTGATCGCGGCGATTCCGTTACGAAACGTCTCGTCGCGCTTCGCGATGGAGCGGATGAAGGCGAGCCCGCCGCCGATTTGACAGCACACGGCGCGGTTCGAATAAAGCAGGGCCCTTCGCGATCCGACCGAGGTGAACCTTCATGGCCCCGAACCCCGCATGCCGCCGCCCTGCCGGCCGATGCGCCCTCGTCACCGGTGGCGCCACCGGTATCGGGCGCGCCATCGCGGAACGGTTCGCGGCGGAGGGAGCGGGTGTGACCATCACCCACCTGCCGGATGGCGGGGATGCCGCCGCCGTGTTCGCCGCGCTGCGGGCGATCAATCCGGAAGGGCCGCATGCGGCGGAGCCCGCCGATGTCACCGATCACAAAGCCATATTCCGATGGGCCGCGCCGCCGAGGCCGCGGAAATCGCCGCCGTGGCCGCGTTTCTGGCCTCGTCCTCATCCAGAACGGCATAGATCGCGGGCATTGATGGGCGCTCGGCGATCGCGAGGGCTTCTGGCAGCCGGAATCCTGTGTGACGTTCCCGCGCCCGATGATGGATGCCGCTTTCGGCGGCCTGCGACTTGGCGCTCACCTGATGGCGCACCGGACCGCATCGCATAAAGATGATCGGGTTATGCCCGTCCTTTCCGGCGACAAGCTCAAAGCTTGCGGCGGACAGATGATGGCACTCATCGACGACAAGATAGCCGCAATTGGCAACGATATCATCAACCTCGCTTCTGCGAACCAGGCTCTGGATCAGCCCGACGTCGATGACACCGGTGGGTTTGCGGATCTATCACGGTTTGTCAGTTATTTTTAATAGCACCACATTTCGTTTGTCCGTTCAAAAAACCGCGGCATTTCAGGACTTTTTCACGCGCGTGAAGGGCACAGTGTCGGTCGGGTCAGAGTCTGTTCGTGGGTGACATGATATGATTATTTTATAATTGTGAGTCAGGCTCTCACCGACTTATGGAACCACTGTCAATTCGGCCCCCCCCCACTCAATACCGTCACTCAGTGCTTTTACGCATACGCGTCAATCTCCGATGCAGGGTGCTGCGCGAGATTCCGAGCCGGCGCGATGCTACCGAAAGATTACCGCCTGTCTCGCGGATCGCGGTGTCGATGGCATTCTGTTCGAGGTTCGCCAACAACGCGGATGGCGCGGCCGATCCCGAGGGCCAGGGTCGACCGCAGGGGAAGTCCTCGATCGTGACCGCGCCGCTCCCGGTGAGCAGCAGGCATTCGACCAGATTGCGCAATTCGCGCACATTGCCGGGCCAGTCGTGGGATTTGAGCCGGTCGAGCGCCGCGATCGGAAAGATGCGCGGTGCCACACCGTGGCGGGCGGCAAGGGTCCGGTTGAAATAGGCGAGCAGGTCCGCAATGTCGTCGAGCCGGTCGCGCAGCGGCGGAACCGTGATCGAGGCGACATCGATGCGGTAGAACAGGTCGCGGCGGAACCGCCCGGCGGCGACTTCGGCCTTCATGTCGCGATTGGTGATCGCGATCAGCCGGACCGAAACCCTGCGCGGCGTGGTATCGCCAAGCCGGTAGATCACGCCTTCCTCAAGCGCGCGCAGCAGCATCGGCTGCAATTCGAGCGGCAGTTCGCCGATTTCATCGAGGCAGAGCGTACCACCATCGGCGAGTTCGAACCGTCCGGGCCGGCCCTCGGTCGTCGCGCCGGTGAAGGCGCCTTTCACATGGCCGAAGAGTTCCGCCCCGATCAGGTCCTTCGAGGTGGCACCGCAGTTGAACACGACGAAGGGTGCCGAGAAATCGAGGCTGCCGTGCATCGCCCGCGCGAGCAATTCCTTGCCGACACCGGTTTCACCCTGAATGAGCACCGGAACGCGGTGGCGGGCGAGTTGCGTGGCCCGCCGGATGGTTTCCGCCATCACCGTGCTCGACCCGATGATATGATGAAACAGGCTGCGGCTGGCATCGGCTTCCGAACCGGCGGGCAGGGCAGCGGTTTTCGCCGGGCGGTTGCGGGCCGGCAGCACGACCATCGCGCCGACGGTGCGGTCGTCGAGAATGACCGGATGAAACGCGCCATCGGCGCGCAAGGGTTCGGGCATCCGGTCGAACCAGCGCTCCACCGGCTGTTCGGGGTTGAACCCCGCGACGGTCTCGCCAACCCCGATCAAGCCACCCTTGCCGTTGGAATAGATGATCCGCCCGGTCCGGTCGATCACGAGCAGCTCCGAATTGCCAATGGTCGGCATACGTTCCAGGCAGCGTTCCAGCAGCCGCATCCGCTCTCGCCCGATCCGCTCGGCAAGCGCGGTCTCGATCTGCCGCGCCGTCGCCACCGCGAGGGAAAGATTGCCTCGCTGATAGGTCGAGGGCGGGCCGGAAATATCCACAATGCCCAGTATCCGCCCGCTACCCGGCTCGCGCACCGGGGCGGCGGCACAGGTCCAGCTTTTGATTCCCTCGCAGAAATGCTCACTCGCATGCACCTGCGCCGGCTGGCCGGTGGCGAGCGCGGTGCCGATGCCGTTGGTGCCGATCACATCCTCCCGCCAGTGGCCGCCCGCGACCAGGTGAATCCGTTCGCCCTGCCCGAGCGTGCGATGATCGCCCACCGCCTCCAGCACCACACCGTCCGGGTCGGTCAGCAGCATCATGCAGTTGGCACCCGCGAACACCTCCGCGATGCGGTGGAACAGATCGCGCGAGGCCGCGATCAGATCCCGGTTGCGATGGCGCAACGCAAGGATCGTATCGCCGCGCGCCGCGATGGGCGCTTCCCGGCCGCTCGGGTTGACGCCACGTGCCAGGCTGCGCTGCCAGGACGAGATGACGACGTTGCCGAGCGGGATCGCCGCCTCCGGCTCGCCGGTCAGAAACCGCTCCCACGCCCACATCGTCTGCCGATCCGGCAGTGCCTCGCCGCAGGCGATCGGGTCAGCCGCCTGCGCCGTGTCGTGCTCGCCCATTTCGATGATCCGCCGGTTCGGCAAATTTACCCCCGATCATGCCCTCCCGAGCAATTCCGCGCCACCGCCCAGCGCCGGACCCGATGTCGGGTCGTGATACTCCGGCCGGTCGGCAATCAAGGTATGCGTGGTCAAGATCAACGATGCCACCGAAACCGCGTTGCGCAGGGCGCTGATGCTGACCAGCACCGGGTCGATGATCCCGGCGGCCTCCATCGCCACCATCGTGCCGGTGCGGGCATCGAGACCGGTGCCCTGAATGGAGCCGATCACCCGCGCGACCATGTCCTCGCCGTTGAAACCGCTATTGGTGGCGATCGCGGCGAGCGGGGCGGTCAGGGCATCGCGCAGCAGCAGCGCCCCGGCCCGCGCGCCGTTCAGCAGTTTTGCGTTGGTGGTGAGCGTTGGTGAAATCTGGGCGAGTGCCGTGCCGCCACCGGCCACCACCCCCTCGGCGATCGCGGCACGAGCGGCGGCGAGCGCATCCTCGATCAGTTGGGCGTGGCGTTTCTGGGCCACCGGCGTCGCCCCGCCGGCCATGATCGTCGCGGTGCCGCCCGATAGTTTCGCAAGACGCTGCTCCAGCTTGTCGCGATCGATGTCGTTCGGTGCCAGTTCAAGCTGCCGCCGCACCTGCACCCGCCTTGCCGCGATGGCCGCGGCATCGCCGCCGCCGCCGGAAATCAACGTCATGTTGGCGCCGACCCGCACCTGTCGCGCGCTGCCGAGATCGGTGCGGGTGGCGTTCGCGATGGTCCCGCCCAGATCCCGCGCGATCACCCGGCCACCGGTGATGATCGCGATATCCTCGAGCATCGCCTTGCGCCAATGGCCGTATTCCGGCGGATGGATCGCGGCGACCGGCACGCCCCCGGCCCGATCTGCCAGGAGCGCCACCACCGCCGCCGGGGCGACTTCCTCGGCAATCACCAGCAACGGCTGGTTGCTTGCCCCCACGATGGCGCGGATCTGCTCGATCTCGGCTGGGGTGGTGATCTTCAAATCGGTCATCAGGATCAACGGATCGTCGAGCACCGCCTGCATCCGCTCCACATCCGTGACCATATGATGCGAAATATAGCCCCGGTCGAAGCCCATGCCGTCCACCACATCGAGCAGGGTCGCGACGGTGGCGCTGTTCTCGACCGTCACGATGCCCTGCGGCCCCGCCCGCTCGATCGCCTCGGCCACCAGCGCGCCGGTGGCGGCATCGTTGGCGGCGATGGTCGCGACCGCGCGCATCTCGGCGGCATCGCGCAGCGGCCGTGCCCGGGCGCGCAGCGCCGCGATCACCTCCTCTGCCGCCGCCTCGATCCCGGCGACCAGCTCGACCGCATTATCCCCTGCCGCCATCCGCGCCAGACCTTTCTGGACCAGGGCATCGGCCAGCACGGTCGCGGTGGTGGTGCCATCGCCGGCTTCCAGATTGGTCTGGGCCGAGACCTCGCGCAAAATCTGCGCCCCCATATTCTCGAACTTGCAGGGCAGATCGATTTCGGCGGCGATCGAAACCCCGTCGCGCGAGACCAGCGGCGTGCCGATCGGCCGATCGATGATCGCGTTCATGCCGCGCGGCCCCATCGTGCCGCGCACGGCACGGGCCAGTTGCGCGACACCGCGCCCGAGGGCGGCGCGTGCTTCATCGTCGTGCAGCATCATCTTGGCCATGGTTTCCTCATTATTATTGTTCAGCAATCGCTTGTATTTTGAAAAAAACAAGCAAAACACTTTCTTGATTCAGCCAGATGCCCGTTGGACGCGCGGGCACCGGGCTGAACGATCACCGGTATTCGATATACTGCATCGCCTCATCCATGTCGCCGAACAACACCACCGTGTTGTCGTCGACCATGACCATCCGCCCATAATGGGTCGAGGTCGAGATCTCGAACAGATAAGGGGTCATCGTGCGGCCGAGCGCTTCGGAAATCTCGTCCATCCTGAACGTGATCTTGCCCTCACCGTCGATCCGGATCAGGGCGGGCTGATAGGTCACGGTAATACCGGATTTCTCCGCCATCACATCGGCGATCGCGCGGGCTTCGACACTGTCGTTCATCGTCACGCCGCACTGGTGCGAAATGGTCTCCTCGAACTGCACGTCCTTCATCGATTTGAAGATCGTCGCGGTATGGGCCTGTGCCATGTCTATCTGTCCTTGTTATTGATCGAGCGTGGAACGAACGTCGAAACCAATCTCGGCGGCAATCGCGCGCACCCGGTCTTTGGCCACACCGAGCGCTTCGGGGAACTGCGCCACCTTCACGCGCGGCTGCGACCAGATCGGCTGCAGATGATGCGCGGCATCCAGCGCGAGCGCGCCGTGCTTGTGCATCCAGGTACCGAACAGGCGGCGATTATGTTCGCCATGCTCCTGATCGAGCACCAGGATATGGAACAGCTCGACCGCATTGGCGAGGTTGCGCTCATAGTCGCCCTCCGCCGCCGAGACCACCGCCGGGGTCATGAAATCGTTCTGCGCCGCCGCCATCTGCATGATGAAGCCGCTGCGGAACAACTCGGCGACCAGGGGTTCGAACACGATATTGGTCGCGAAATACTGTTCCAGATAATCCTCCGCCCCCATGATCGCCTCGACCGCATGGCGGGTCGCCTGCCAGATCGGGTCTTCGAGCCAATGGATCTTGCCGGCATCAAGGTCGATGCCATCGGTATCGAGCGCGATTTCGCCGAGATACAGCGTGATGTCCTGCGCGAACCGCAGCTTGTAGGATGAATTGGTCAGGATCGCGTTGTTGATCATCTGGGTGTAGCCGTAGCGCTGCGCCTGCATGGTCGCGGTGCCGAGGCCGAATTCGGCGTGCTTGTAGGCGCCGAGATGATCGGACAGAATCTTGAGCCAGGCGCGATCGAATCGCTTGGGCGCGCCGGAACGCCGGCCGTTCTCGATCAGGTTGCTGATCATGCCGACGATGGTGGACTGGCGCTGATAATGGGTGCGCTCCCATTCCTGATCGATCGCGCGGAACTGATGCCAGTTGGAGGATTTGGCGTGGGTCCAGCGCTTGTCATAGGTCGGCGTGCCGTCGGCGAAGTTGATGATCCAGTCCTGCAGGAGATACCGCTCCGGGTCGGGCTGGACATCGACGGTCATGTCCTCGTAGTGGCTCGCCTTGCGGCCCTTGGGCGTGAAATAATTGTATTTCCGGCTGTCCGAGCCTGCGAAAGTCGCAGAGCCCGCAGCTCCCGACCGGTGTGGCGACAGGCCTTCAGTAACGCTCATGGTTTCGCTCCTCGTTTATGATTGGTTCAACGGACGGCAGTGGTGAACTTGTCGAAAAAGATATGATCGGGCTCGACCCCGGCCATTTGCAGGACCGGCAGGACCGCATCGATCATCGGGGGCGGGCCGCAAGAATAGGCATCGATCTCGCCGTCGAGCCCCTCGCTGCGCAGATGGCGCGCCACCACCTCGTGAATGAAGCCGCGTTCGCCGGTCCACCCCTTGCCATCCGTGGCGTGCGAAAGCGCCGGAATGAATTTGAAGTCCGGCAGCGAGACTTCGAGTTTGGCGAATTCATCGCGGTAGAACAGATCGGCCTCGGTGCGGGCACCATAGAAAAACCGCACCGCCCGATGCTCGCCCGAGGCTAGGTGATCCTGCAGGATCGACCATAACGGCGACATGCCCGACCCGCCGCCGATCAGCAGCATCGGACCGGGTCGATCCTCGCGCCGGAAGCACGTACCGTAAGGACCTTTCAGCTTCACCCGGTCCCCCGGTTGCAGCGCGGTATCGAGTGCTGCGGAAAACGCCCCATCGGGATATTTCCGGATGATGAACGCCAGACGATGCGGCTCGCCCGGCGGATTGGCCATCGAAAACGAGCGCGTCACGCTGCCGTCGGGCAACGTGATATCGACGTACTGGCCCGCCCAGAACTTCATCGGCTCCACGATATCGAGCTCCAGCCGGCGGATATCATGGGTCAGGTGCACCACCCCGGTCACCGTCGCATCGAACGACTTCACCGGGATCGAACGGCGCAGCAGGTCTTCGTCGTAATTCAGCAACTCGATCGCGAGATCGCTATAGGCGTGGGTCTTGCACAGCAGGATATGACCGGACTCCCGTTCGTAATCGGGCAGCGCGAAGGTCGAATACTTGAGCAGTTCGATATCGCCGTCGAGCAGCAACGACTTGCAGGACGAGCATTGCCCTTCCTTGCAGCCATGCATCACCGAAATGCCCTGGCGGAAGGCCGCGTCGAGCACGGTCTCGCCTTCCTCGACCTCCATGTCGATGCCGACCGGTTCGAACCGGACCTTGTGCGTGGTCATTACAGTCATGACGTTTCCCGTTGGTTTCATCGTTCGGAACAGAACCGCCGGGCAACGCGACGATGCCCGGCGGGAAGCGCGCCGTCAGTTCAGCGGGTTGATCGTGAAGCCTTTGCGGTATTCCGCCGCGGCCGCCGCCTTGCCTTCCGGCGAAAGCTTCCGGAAGTTGATCAGCGGGCTGCCGAGCGTGTGACCCCGCACGTCATCGAGGGTCCACATCTTGCTGTCCTCGAAATGCAGATGCGGTTGCGGTACCAGGGTCTTGCCGTCGTTGCGCACGAAGCCGAGATCCGTGATCGCATCCGCGAGATCCCAGCCATCATAGCAGGTCTCCCACTCGCGCCGGCCGCTGAAACGGCCCATCGCCGGTGTCGGCCGGCCTTCGTATTCGGCGGCGAAGGCGACCTTATGGGTCCAGCGGCACGTCTCCGAGCAGTAGGTGTAGGTCTGCCCATCGACCTCATCGTAGCAGAAATCCTCGCGGATCAGGCAGGGGACCATGCAGGACCAGCACCGGTGCGGATAGACGTAGCCGGTATCGGTGTTGAACAGCATGTTGGTCTCACCGCGATGGCTGAGCTTTTCGTACCATTTCCAGTAATTGCCGAACTCGGCGTACCAGCCTGGATATTTATGCTCGAACCATTCGAAGTCCCGCTCGGTCTGCGCTTCGATCCTCCAGAAATTGACCGGCCAGCCGACGGAAAAGAACTGCGCCGTGTAGTGGACGTAGTTTTTCTTGACGATCCGGTCCCACGCCGCCGCGACATCGTCGTGATGGATCTTGATGCCGTATTTTTCGAGCGGCAGCATGTAGGTGCGGTAGTAATCCTCGTAGATCCAGCGATGCCACAATTCGGCATAGCTTTCCTTGTTCCTGTCGCGATCGGTCGTGCCGTATTCGACGAAGGTACCGATTGCGGCATCGACGATCGCGTGGTTCTGCCAGAACGCATATTTGATATCGCGTTCGAGCAGCAGATGATTGTCGGGATCGTTGATCAGCGACATCAGCAGCGAATGGCCGTTGCCGATATGGCGGCTCTCATCGGATTGCACCGACAGGAACACTGTCGGCAGCGCATAGTCGCCGTTGCGCGCGGCTTCCGAGGGCATCGCGACGAACAGCGTGTTGGTGAAGGCGGTTTCGGCGACGACGGTGAGGTAGATATTGGCCGCGGTGATCGCATCGCCGGTGACGAAGCCTTCGGCGAACTGTCGCCCGATGGTCGAGGCATAGCATTTGCCGAACGCGGCTTCGGTGATGTCGAATCCCGCCGGGTCGATGTAGTTTTCCATGTACCATTTCTTCAGGTTCATCTGGATCGTGGAATGGCGGAACTCATCGACCATCTGCATGGCAAAGCCGGTGCGCAGTTCCTCGCCGGGGGCGAGCCGTCCCACCATCGCCATCGAGCGCGCCGCCGAAATTTCGGGGAACGGGATGATCGCGAGGAACAGCTTCATCCACTCGACCCAGCGGGGCTGGACGTTGCGGAACATGTCGCCGCGCAGCGCCGCATCGAGCGCGCCGTAAACCCGGTTGTCCTTTTCCTCCTGCATCGGGAAATAGGAGCGCAGCACCTGTTTCATCGGATCGCGCGGGGTCTTTTTGATTTTGTAGTCGGTCGGGAAGGTCATCGCCTCCTGAACATAACTCGGCGTCCAGCCGAGATCGGCGACCCGGCGGGTGGCATCGGTGATGCTCATTCCCTTCTGGGCAGTGATTTTGTTGAGCGTCAGGCTATCAGGCATCTTGGTGGTCTCCTGTCATCTGGTGTGCCGAACTACAGTGTTCGATCTGAAGATCTCGCATGAAAACTCTATTGAAAGCCGACGGAGCCGATCGGTATGACTGACCGCGATCCGTCATAATCGGCATTGCAACTTCGGTGCCAGCGTGCGCGATCGGAGAAACTGGCCGAATCTGGTGCATGATATTGTATTCGAGTTCCGTCATCTGTCGCATCACGCGACAGACAGGCGGGACGATTGTCGCAGTCTGCGACACCGGGTTCATCGCGCGTCGCCCGGTTCGGTGCGGTGATCGGCGAAGCTCTTGCCTTCGGCGATCCAGCGGGCTGCGAGCACCAGCGCGCCCATGGCAAAATCCTTGCCATGGTCCGCGATCATGTGTTCCGCAATCGCGCCGATCTCACGAAAATACCGGTCTTTCGAGGCGTCTTCGTCGCTCATTGTCTTTCTCCGGTGCGGAACAGGGCGGCAGGCAGGATCACGGTGCCGGCCTCGCCATCGCTGGCTGCAAAGGCGAGTGCTTCCCCGTCCGGCGCGAACCCCAGCGCGACCGGCGCGGCCCCGGCCTCGCGCACCACGATCGTGTCGCCGAGGCGCGGATGCCGCAGCACGATCCGCCCGGCCCGATCGGCGCATGCCACCAGCGGTATGCGCGGATGGCAGGCGATCGGGGCGCGGCACTCTTCGGCGTGACGGCCCGCCGGCACCGGGTGAGGGTCCTCCCCGGCACGCCAGATGTGCAACCCCGCCGAGGATGCCATGACGAGCGCGCCGCAGGCACTGAACGCGAGCGCCTCGACACGGTCATCCCCCTTCAGCATGATCCAGACCTCCTCGGTGCGGCGGCGCACCGCGACGACCGGCCCCGCAGCGGCGGCAACCATGCTGCCGTCATGGCTCCAGCACAGGAGGCGGCAGGCACCGGACAACTCGCGGCGCGGGGCCACGCGAATGGCACAGGCCTCGAGCGAGACCCCACCCTCATAGCCTCCCGCCAGATGCAGGCCCGAGGGATCGAACGCCAGCGCGGTGACGGGACCGGGCAGAGCGAGGCGCTTCCGATCAGGTCCGACCCGGTCGACCTGCCGGCCCGCGGCAAAAGCCCGCCGCCCGCCACGTCCCGCCGCCACCACCCCGATCCGCCGTCGAACCCGCTCGGCGAGCAGGGTGATCTCGCCCCCCGCCAGCCGCAGGCATTTTCCATCCGCGCCGCCCGAAACCACGCCGCCCACCGGATCGGGCGCCAATGCCAGTACCGGCCCCCGATGCGCCCCGGTGATCATGGGCGGTGGCGGCGGCGCCGCACTCGGCACGATCGCGAGGCCCCCGCCAGGCCGGGGAGCCAGATGCGGCGCCCCCGGCCAGTGCGCTGCCATCATCACGACAGCGCCATCCGCCAGCCCGAAACATGCAAGGTCGCCATCCCAGGCCAGGGCGTTGATCGCTGCGTTGAATACGAAGCTGACCCCGAGCAGATCGTGCAATGGCGGTGCGGTGCGTGCGGCGGCAATATCCATGCTCAACCAGTAAGCAAGCGCCATGCCAGCCCGGCATGCCGGGATACGCGGCCCAATATTGTCGATTTTGCAATGCAGCATGATGCCCGACTGTTGGCGATGGCAACAACAACTGAACTTGATCGATCCGATTATGAACAATTCACGGAGCCGCCGCCGAATTTTCTATGAATTCCGGGCGTGCCGTTCTAATCAGGCTGAAACCGGCACCCGATCGCCGAAACGGCCCGCCAGAGTGCCGTGCTCCAGAATGGTGCTCGAAGGAGGGGATATCCATGATGCTCGACGACCAGCGTATCGTCCAGGCACGGGTTGCGCTCGAATCCAACGGCCTCGTCGTCGCGGACCTGCTCTCCGACGACATCCACTCGTCCTGGCGACGCTGTCTGGAGGCCGGGCTTGACCCGGTGAAGTCGCCGCGGATCGAAAATGTCGGCGCCGCCCGGCTGCGCGAGGCTCGCGAGCAACGCGCGATGGTCCATCGCCTCGCCATCGCGGAAATGCAGGCGCTGTATCACCAGATCGCCGGCAGTAATTTCATGGTCGCCCTCGCGGCGCCCGATGGGCTGCTGCTCGATGCGATCGCCGATCCCAGCTTCGCCCACGAGGCGAGCGCCGCCGCGATCGAACCCGGCACGGTGTGGGACGAACGCCATTGCGGCACCAATGCGCTGGGGACCACGATCGCGACCGGTCGGCCCCAGAGCATTCATGCCGGCGAGCATTTCTTTCGCCGGCATGAGGGAATCACCTGTGTCGCAGCGCCGGTATTCGGGCCCGATGGCAACCTCGCCTGCGTGCTCGATGCCTCGTCGGACTGCCGTTCGCGCCAGAGCCACACCCGTGCCCTGGTGGGCATGGCCGCAACCCAGATCGAAAATCTGCTGCTGCGCGAAACCCATGCGCGTCATGTCATCGTCTCGTTCCACAGCCGGCGCGAATACCTCGCCACGCTGAGTGCCGGCATCATGGTGATTTCGGACTCCGGCCGGGTGATCGCGGCCAACCGGCAGGCGCGGTTCCTGCTTGCCGGGCTACCCGTGGTCATGGGCCGCCAGTTCGAGGAGATTTTCCGCACCGGGTTCGGCGTGGTGCGCGACGCCGCTGCCAAGGGGGCGGTCGTCACCATGGAAGACGGGGTCGGCAGCGTGTATTTCGCGGTTGCCGAAAGCCCGGCGCGCGCCGAACCGCGCGTCTTGAACGCGCGAGCCTTATCGCCGCCATCCGGCCCGCCGGGGTTCGTGGCGCCGGGGTTCGTGGCGCCGGGGTTCGTGGTGCCGGAGTTCGTGGCGGAGGATGAGCGGGTCGCCCGTGGGGTAGGGCTCGCGGTCACCGCGGCGCGGCGCGGCCTGCCGATTCTCATCCGGGGGGCGACCGGCACGGGCAAGGAGTTGCTGGCCCGCCACGCCCATGACGCAAGTGGCCGGCGCGGGGCCTTCGTGCCGGTGAACTGCGCGGCCCTCGCCGAAACCCTGATCGAGGCCGAGTTGTTCGGCTACGCCGATGGCGCGTTCACCGGGGCACGGCGCGGCGGCGCGGCCGGGCTGGTCGCCGAGGCCGATGGCGGCACCCTGTTCCTCGACGAGATCGGCGACATGAAACGCCCGCTCCAGGCCGTGCTGCTCCGCCTGCTCGACGACTGGACGATCCGGCCGATCGGCAGTGGCAGGAGCCGCATCGTCGATGTGCTGATGATCGCCGCGACCAACGCCGATCTTGCGCGCGCGGTGAGCGAGGGCGGGTTCCGGGCCGATCTGCTCTACCGGTTGAACGCCGCCGAAATCCTCCTGCCGCCGCTCGACGAACGCGGCGATTTCGTACTGATCGCCCGCCATCTGCTCGCCCGCTTCGCGCCCGGCACATCTATCACCGATGCCGCCCTCGCGGACCTGCGCGGGCGCACATGGAGGGGCAATATCCGCGAGTTGAAGAACATCCTGCTGCGGTTGGCCCTCGTTGCGGCCGATGCCGCCATCGACATCGGCACGATCGAGGCTGCGCTCGGCGCGACGGCTTCGCCCGAACCATCCGCCGCGCCGCATGATCTGAGGGATGTGGTCAAGGCGCAAATCCGGGCGGCCTACCGCGATAACGGCGGGAATATCAGCGCCACCGCCCGCAATCTCGGGGTGTCGCGCAACACGGTCTATCGCGGTCTCGCGGATCACTGACCCCGTGCTGTTCAGCAACGGCGCAAATGTCCCCGACGCTGTTGCACTATTGAACGCCGACGCCCGGAAGACGCGCGCGCAACCGCCACGCAGCGCCGCAGCCGCATTTGGCACGAACCATGCAAGCCTCCGCAGCGGGCACGCGACGTGCCGATCGAGGAAGCGGGGAAACCAATATGAAAGCGGCTGTCCTACACGCCTACGACGAATCGCTGAACAATCCCGTCTACGTGACGTATGAGGACGTCGCGGACCCGGAGATCGAAGGGGCCAACGACGTGATCGTGCGGATCGGCGGGGCAGGGGTCTGCCGCACCGATCTTCACGTGATCGAGGGGATCTGGCGCTCGAAAGTCGATCTCGCGCTGCCGCATATCCTCGGCCATGAAAATGCCGGCTGGATCGAGGAGGTAGGGCCCGGCGTCACCCATCTCAAGCCGGGCGATGCGGTGATCTGCCACCCGCTGATCACGTCGGGCCATTGCCTCGCCTGCCGGCGCGGCGATGACATGCACGCCGAGGAGAGCGAGTTTCCGGGCATCAACGTCAATGGCGGCTACGCGCAATATCTGCGAACCGGCGCACGCTCGATCATCAAGCTGCCGGGCGATCTCGCACCCAAGGATGTCGCCCCGCACACCGATGCCGGGCTGACCGCTTATCGCGCCGCGAAGAAGGCCTCGCGCCATCTGCTGCCCGGCGAGTTCGCGGTGGTGATCGGCGCGGGCGGCCTCGGGCATATCGGCATCCAGGTGCTGCGCGCCCTGTGCGCCGCCCGGATCATCATCGTCGATCGCGCCGAGATGGCCCTGAAGCTCGCCGAGGAATGTGGTGCCGATTTCGCGGTCAAGGCCGATGGGTCGGAAGTCGATGAGGTCTTGCGGATCACCCATGGCAAAGGTGCCGAGGCCGTGATCGATTTTGTCGGCGAGGGCGATGCCGTGGCCAAGGGGCTCGCCATGACCCGCAACGCCGGTTTCTATTACATCGTCGGCTATGGCGGGAAAATCGATATCCCGACCATCGACATGATCACCTCGGAAAAGACCATCGTCGGCAATCTGGTCGGCACCTACGCCGAGCTGATCGAGCTCATGGCGCTGGCCGATCAGGGCAAGGTGACCCTGGCGACCCGGGAATACCGGCTGGAGGACGCCAATACCGCCCTGCACGACCTTCACCACGGCAAGGTGCGCGGGCGCGCCGTGCTGATCCCCTGATACGCTGAACATCAACGGAGGAACGGAGTTACAATGTACAAGGCAAAAGACGGTTCGGAACTTTTCATCATCGACGGTCACGTGCATCTGTGGGATGCCAGCCCCGAGAACATCCGCAATATCCACGGCAAGCAGTTCATCGACTGCTTCTACGGCTACCACGCCTCGCTCTCGCCGCCCGAACAACTCTGGACCCCGGAGAAATTCGCGAAATACGGCGCGGAACAGATGGTCAAGGATCTGTTCATCGACGGACCGGACGATATGGCGATCTTCCAGCCGACCTATCTCAAGGATTTCTACAAGACCGGGTTCAACACGCTCGAACAGAATGCGATCCTCAAGAAGCGCTACCCCGACCGGTTCATCCTGAACGGTGCGTTCGACCCGCGTGACGGCGAAGGCGGGCTCGAAGCGCTTGAGGCGCAGGCCGAAACCTACAAGCTCAAGGGCGTGAAACTCTACACCGCCGAGTGGAAGGGCGACAGCCGGGGTTACAAACTTTCCGACCCTGCTGCCTACAAATACTTCGAAAAATGCGAGAAACTCGGTATCAAGAACATCCATGTCCACAAGGGCCCGACGATCATTCCGCTCGACCGCGATGCGTTCGACGTGGCCGACATCGATCACTGCGCCACCGATTTTCCGAACCTCAATTTCATCGTCGAGCATTGCGGACTGCCGCGCCTCGATGATTTCTGCTGGATCGCGGTGCAGGAGGCCAATGTCTATGGCGGCCTTGCGGTGGTGCTGCCCTTCATCCATTCGCGGCCGGGCTATTTTGCAAAAGTGATCTCCGAACTTCTGTTCTGGCTCGGTGAGGATCGCATCCTGTTCGGCTCGGATTATGGTATCTGGACGCCGCAATGGCTGGTCGAGCGGTTCATGAATTTCGAACTGCCCGAGGAGGTGATGAAAGAGACCGGCAAGGAACTCACCATGACGGCCAAGCGCAAGATTCTCGGCGAGAACGCGGCCCGGCTCTACGATGTCGATATCGCGAGCCAGCGCGCCAAGCTCTCACGGATCGAGATGGCCGCCGCATGAACGCGCGCCACGATGCAGAGGGGCACGAAGCGGCAGGGAACGAGGCAATGGGGAACGAGGCAACGGGGAACGAGGCGCGCATCGCGGAGGTGCGCGCCACCCTCGACCGGGTGACCGACCCCGAACTCGACGAAAGCGTGGTCGATCTCGGCTTCATCACCGCGATCACCGTGACCGCGCCGGATGAAGTCGATGTCGCGTTCCGCCTGCCGACCTATTGGTGCGCCGCCAATTTCTCGTACCTGATGGCCTCTGACATGCGCGAGGCGGTGCTCGGCCTGTCCTGGGTCCGGCGCGCCGTCATCCACCTCGACGACCACATGTATGTCGAGGCGATCAACGAGGGCATCGCGCAGGGCAAGGATTTCACCGAGGTATTTCCCGCCGGGGACGGTCAGGATCTTTCGGCGATCAGGCGCAATTTCGCGCTGAAATCCTTCGAACGCCGACAGGAGATGCTGCTGCGCCACCTGCTGGCCGCTGGCCACCCCCCGGAAACGATCGCGGCAATCAGCCTCGCCGCCCTGGAGGCGCTGAAGCTCGATGCCGAGGGAACCGTACTGCGCACCCGGTACCTCGAACGCCGCCACTGGCCGCAGGACGTCATGACGGTCGGAGAGGGGGTGTCACCATTCGCCTTCGTCACCCGCGACGGTGAGCGGCTGATGCCTGAAACCCTCGGCATCTATCTGCGGCATATCCGGCGGATCGGCCTCAACGCGGAGTTCAACGGCGCGCTCTGCCGTGGCCTGCTGGCAAGCCGCTATCCCGGAACCACGCCGGCGGCAACGCCGGATTTCATCGGCGCGTGCTGAAGCTGGCAAAGGTTCCATTGGCGAAGCCATTCGAATGCCCGCGCATTGGCGGCGTCCGACCACCAACTCCTCCGACCCCATGTCGCCTCGTGGTACAACAAAAATGAGCCAACCTTCACCGACGCAGTCGCCGCCATCCGCCGCGTCCTGTCACCACCGGATTTTTCGATGTCCCGGACAATGACCGCTGCCGTCATGATGCCAACACGCTTGCTAAAAATACGCGTGCAAACTCTATCGCTCGCTGCATGAAATGCGGAAAGTCGAGCTTAGTTGATGGCGCAACCCGGTTTGACGCCCAGGCGTTTGAAGATCATCGCAGCGGGACAAAGGCCCGTGAACCCGGTCTGAAACAGGTTCAGGCCCACAAATCCGGTCAGCAGCAGCCACCACTGGGAAAAGGCTAAAGTCAACGCCACACTGAGCAGTACCATGAAGCCGGCTAACGCGAAGACTGATTTGTCGATATTCATTCTCAGTTCCTGATTTACATTTATTGGGACGAAGGGGATTAGCGGTAAGGCCTCAGCCAAGCGCGTTCGCCAGAGTGCCCCAAATGCAGCCCGGCGCGTTAAAATTAACCGGAGCGTTGGCATTATACAAGTCTCATGCTGAGTGTGACGCGGCAAGGCTCCGGTTATCCGATCAAAATCAGGTACCCGGAGACTGCAAGTACCGCTGCGAGCCCGATCCGTAGCAACGCGTCGGGCAAATATCGGGCTGTAACACTGCCAAGAATGATCCCTGGAATCGAGCCGAGTAACAGCGGCAACAGCAAGTTGAACGAGATGGTGCCAAGCGCCCAATGGCCCATCCCGGCCAGCACGGTGAGCGGCACCGCGTGCGCGAGGTCCGACCCGACGATCCTGGAGGTGGCCATTCGCGGGTAGAGCAGCATAAGCGCAACGGTCCCGAGAGCCCCTGAGCCAACCGACGTCACGCTGACCAGAACCCCGAGAGCGAAGCCCAGCCCGATCGTCAGGCCGGGGCGAGGCCCGGCTGCCGGCTCCGCCGGAAGCAACGCCGGCGCACGCAGTATCCATGGCCGGACGATCAGGGCCGTCGCGGCAAGAATGAGCACCAGACCAAGTATGACAGCACTCAGGCGATTGGCTGCGTCCCCATGGACACCGAGATATCCCAGGCCAAGGAGTGCCAGCGCGGCGCCGGGAAGACTTCCCGTCGCGAGCCGCGCAACGATCCGCCACTCGATCGTATGTTTGAGGCCATGAACGATCGTTCCGACCGATTTCGTTGCGGCCGCGAATAGCAGGTCGGTTCCGATCGCCCGGGAGGGATGTACCCCGAACAGCAGGATCAGCAGCGGCGTCATCAATGCGCCACCACCGACCCCGGTCAGTCCGACTACACACCCGACCACGAAACCCGCCATTATTTCCGGCCACGCCATATGGCCGGTATACCACGAGACCGGCGCAGCGCGCCCCCCGCGCCTGAAATTGCGATCATTGAACGCATGGAACCCCCCACGACCTCGAACGACGAATGGCAAACCCGGAACCGCCATACGCAGATCGAGTGAAAGGCTGAACATTCACCGGCGTGCCGCGCCTACACCGCCTCCGCACCAGAATCCGCAGGTCGAGAGCTGTCGATCCGCCGAAAGCGGATGACACCCGCCGACGAGCGCTTGACGATGCCGACAAAGCTACTCATTTTACTAATATAACTATCCGGGCCCCTCTGGCGAGGACGATGACATGGTGTCGTCCAACCTCGCGATGTCGGATCACCGTACCTAATTCGACGCGTGGCTGAGACGGAATGTGATCCGCACCAATTTTTTTTCGCGATCGGATCATACCATTCTGGCGGCTTCCGCGCTCACGGTGCATCAACTGTGGAGACATCGGCGCGTGGAAAATTGCAGTGTTGATTGTAAACTTATGAACAGTCGTTCGGCCGAGGATGACAACCACCGGGAGAGGCGGTTGGAGTTGTTGATCGGACGCCTGCCGCCCCGCATCCGAAAAGCCGTGCGCTGGTTGCGGCAGCCTTCCAGGCGTTGGGCGCGAATTCCTGCTGGCCTGCTGCTCATCCTGGGCGGTGTGCTCAGCATCCTCCCCATTCTCGGCCTCTGGATGCTGCCGCTCGGTATCGTCCTCCTTTCGGATGACCTGCAATTCCTGCGGAATATGACCGGTCGCATCCTGAAGTGGGTGGAGCACCATCATCCGCAGTGGATGGGCCTCCTTGACCCGCCTGAAGCTGAGGTTCCTGATCCGGGGTAAGCGCGGAAGATCTTTCGAATTATCCCCCCGGCGCTGCCCGAACCGCCGCCGCCGGTATCGATGCTCGTCTGCGGCGCTGCATGCCGAGCAGATCCCGTCAGGTTGACCAACGTTCTGTCGATGCGCTTACAGCAACCGTCGCACTCCGGACGGGTGCGGCGGGAAGCGGGACGGTGCCGCGGGTGGTTACGTCGTTGCTCAATGAACCGGTGGCGGACCGCCCTTGCCCGGCGTCGACCATTGCCGCAATGCTCCGGCCATGCGTGTGTTGCTTATCGAGGATGACGTTCTGATTGGCGACGGGCTGGTAGCAGCACTAAAGGCGGCCGGCATGGCCGTGGACTGGGTCCGCGATGGTTTGGCGGCTCAGGAGGCGCTGCGTGATACGGGATATGCGATCGCGCTGCTCGATCTCGGACTTCCCGGGATGGACGGCATGGCGGTGCTGAGAGCCACCCGGCGCCACGGTGTCGAAACGCCGGTGCTCATCCTCACCGCGCGCGATGCGGTCGAAAGCCGGGTGGCGGGGCTGGATCTGGGCGCCGATGACTACCTGGTGAAGCCGTTCGAGGTGCCCGAGCTCCTGGCCCGAATGCGCGCTTTGTTGCGCCGCCGCGCGGGGCGGGCCACGCCCATGCTGACGACAAGCGAGGCGGCGCTCGATACCGGGACACATGAACTTTCTCATAGCGGGCGGACCGAAACACTACCCGCGAGAGAATATGCGCTCATGCAGGCGCTGATGGAACGGCCGGGCCATATATTGTCGCGCGCACAGATCGAGGAGCGGATTTACGGCTGGGGCGAGGAGGTGGAGAGCAACGCCATGGAAGTGCTGATCCACTCCATCCGGCGTAAATTCGGCAAGGGCGTCATTCTCAACGTCCGTGGCGCGGGGTGGATGGTGCCGAAATGACCCGCGCACGGTCGCTGCGCCGCACCGCCCTGGTCTGGATTACCGCCCTGCTGGCGGTTGCAGGCGTTATCACTGCTGGCGCGGCATATCGGTACAATGAGAGCGAGATGGCGGGATTTCTCGACGGTCAGCTCCGCCAGATCGCCCTGAACGCCGGGCCGGGACTCGCCGTCGACAACGCGCCCACCGCCCCCGACCAGGACCCGGAAGACAGTTTTGCCGTCACCATCTGGGATGTGGCGGGGCATCTGGTGCATCGATCGCTCCCCGGTGCGGATATTCCACTCCAGCCCAGATCCGGCTTTGCCGATGCGCAAGGAGGCGGCGAGACATGGCGCGTCTACACGCTGTACGGCAAAACCGGAGCCGTGCAGGTGGCCCAACGCATGAAAGTGCGCGACGAGATCGCCGGCAACGCGGCAATGGGCGCGGCGCTGCCTGTGCTGCTCCTGATCCCGCTTTCCTGGCTGGTCGTCGGGTTGGCGCTGCATCGCACGTTGCGGCGGCTCGATGGCCTTGCCCACGACCTCGCGACGCGCGGCGCCCTGGCCAAGGACCCGCTGCCGCTCGCGGATTTGCCCGCCGAGCTGAGGCCGCTGGTGGAAGGGATGAACGGACTGATCCTGCGACTGAACGCCGCGCTGGCCGCACAGAAACAGTTTCTGGCCGATGCCGCGCACACGCTGCGCACGCCGATTGCCGCCATGCAGATCGAAATCGGCAATCTCGCCGCCAATGCGATGGCCACAAGCCAGCGCCCACGTTTTGACGCGTTGGCGGCGGGGGCGCGGCGGGCGGGGGCACTGGTTAACCAGCTTCTGCGCCTGGCCAGGCTCGATGAACCAGCTCAACCGCGCCGCGCCAAGTTCGATACCGCCGCATTGCTGCTCGATTGCGTTGCGGATCACTCGCCGCTCGCCTGCCACAAGGGCATCGATCTCGGCGCTGCGATCGCCCCGCGTGCGATGATCTGGGGAGACGAAGAGGAAATCCGTACATTATTCGCCAATCTGATCGAGAACGCGCTCACCTACAGCGCGGCGGGCGGCAAGGTGGATGTCACGCTCCGGCATACGGAGGCAGGATTTTCAGCCGAGATACTCGATGCCGGTCCCGGCCTGCCCCCGGGAGCCGAGGCGCATGTTTTCGAGCGATTCTACCGCGCCGCGCCGCAGGCAGCGGAGGGTTCGGGGCTGGGCCTCGCTATTGCCCGCCGCATCGCCGAACGCCACGGTTTCGGCCTTGAGGTGAGGAACCGCGCGGATGGCGCAAGCGGGGTCCTGGCCCGGGTAACCATGCCGGATTGCCCGACCTAAGTTTCTCCTAAGTCTGCTCCGGCACAACAGACCTCAAGCGTCCGGCGCGAAGCCCGGCGCTCTGGTTGGAACCTTATCTGGAGAATGAACATGAAACTTTCAAATCCCGTCCGCGCACTTGGCGCGATGGCGATACTGGCGGCGTTCGTCGCTCCTGCCCTCGCCTATACCGGCCAGGACCTGGCTGGCGGTGCCAAAATCAGCCTCGATGCCGCGAAGGCAACCGCCCTCAAGGCCCAGCCCGGCACGGTGGCCGATCAGGAACTTGAGAAGGAGTCCGGCGGCAGCGGATTGCGCTACTCTTTCGACATCAAGAACGGCGCGGTCACGCATGAAGTCGGCATTGGTGCCGTAACCGGCGCGGTGCTGGAGAACAGCGCCGAAGGTCCGAACGCGGACTGACCCGTCCATCCCGTCGTTGCCGGCCCGCTCCATCGCGCATGGGGCGGGCGCTTCATGCACAGGACAAGAAAATGACCGATACGTTGAAACAGGGCCTGACCAAAGTGCCGGAAATCGCTCTGGGATTCTGGATCATCAAAATTCTGGCGACGACCCTTGGCGAGACCGGTGGCGATGCCGTCACCATGTCGATGCATCTGGGCTATGCCGTCGGTACGCTGATTTTTCTGGCGGTGTTCGTGGCCGCGGTCATCGCGCAAATTCGCGCCACTCGCTTTAACCCTTATCTCTACTGGCTGACCATTGTGGCCACCACGACGGTTGGCACGACCATGGCCGACTTCGCCGACCGTTCGCTCGGCATCGGCTATGCGGGCGGGACGTCGATTTTGATTCTGCTGTTGGGGGCCTCACTCGCCATCTGGCACGGGGTGGAGGGCAGCGTATCAGTGAACACGGTGGCGACGCCGCGCACGGAGGCCTTCTACTGGGTCACCATCCTGTTCTCGCAGACGCTGGGTACAGCGCTCGGCGATTGGATGGCGGACACGAACGGCCTCGGCTTTGGCGGTGGCGCGCTGGTGTTCGGTGCGGTCATCGCGGTGACGGCGGCAGGGTATTATTTTACCCGCATCTCTCACGTCGCGCTGTTCTGGGCGGCATTCATCTTCACCCGCCCGCTCGGCGCGACGGTTGGCGACCTGCTGGACAAGCCTCTTGCGCTCGGCGGATTGGACCTGAGCCGCGTAGGGGCCTCTACTGTGCTGACGGTCGCCATTATCCTGCTCATTCTTGTTCTGCCCCAGCGGCCAGGGCGGCATCCGGCGGTGCAACGCGCGAACTGACCGCCAGGTTGACCGAGAATGACCGTACCGTTCCAATTCGGGCCGGCCATGGCCGGGCCACGGTTTTCCAGCCGTGCCGCCGGCAGGGCGGCTTTTGAGGTCCCCAGCGCGGCGTTCACGTTCTGAAGCTCACCGCCCATCGTGGCCAGCGGCGTCAAATGTTCACTCGTCTCGACGACGACCGTCCCGCTCCACACGGGCCGCGCCGTTGCAGTTCCCGACAGCACCACCCCGGACCGCCAAAGCCGCAGAATGAGCCGTTGATCCACCGGCACATGGCCACCTGTCGGTATCAGCATGATCGACAGGCAGATTTACCGCGTAACGCCGCATATCGGTCGCATGGGCCATGGCGATATGCAGACTTCCAGCGGCGAGCAGTGCGGCAAGGGACACCCCTGCCAACCCACGGGCCTCGACGTTGGTGTTGGCGTACCGCAGATAGACAATCCCAAGCAGGGCAGTCCAAACCGTACCGAATGCCAGACCGGCTATCACATCCGATAGCCAGTGCGCACCAAGATAGAGGCGGGAAAACGCGATGGCGCCAACCAGGGCGATTGCGGCGAGCGTCACCGCCACGCGGGCGCGGGTGCCGACCTCACGGCAGATCAGCACCACCAGAGATCCGAACAGGGCCGTGCTCACGGTCGCGTGGCTGCTCGGGAAGGAATAGGCGTTCCATCCGTCATAAAGCGCCCCCGGCCTTGATTGGTGCACGGTCACCTTCAGCAGCAGGGCAAACGCACTGGCGCCGCCCACGGACGCCAGCGCGTAAAATGCCGCGCGCCAGGCCCTCTGCCAGACCAGCCAGGCCAGCGCTGCCAGGGTGACGGGGATAATCACCGCGGCATCGCCCAACTCCGTGACTGCCACCATGGCCTGATCCACCACCGGCACGCGCAGCGCCTGCAGCAGATGAAACACCGCCCGGTCAACACGCACCAACGGGCCGCCGGACACAACATCCTGCACCACCCCGAGAAACAGCCACAACCCGCCGATCAGGGCGAGACCAAGCACCAAAAGCCCCGGCACGTCCGGCCGATCCGGGTCGATCAGCGAGCGCACCAGCCGGCGCCGCCAGTCGTCATCCCCGGCAGCGGCCCATTGTCGCATGAGCCCCCGCAGCCGTGCCGCCCGGAGCCGTGCCGCCCGGAGCGTCAGCCAGATTACCAACCCAGCCGCCACTGCCAGAAGCGACATCAGCACCACAAGACGGGCGGCAATCGCATGGATATCCGTCAACACTGCGCCAGCGCGGTGGCGACGTCGAAAATACCGGAGATGAAAACGGTCATGTGCCGGAAAGCGACATGGTTTCGGTTCAGACGCCGAACCGGCGGTCGCGGCGCTGGAAGGCGCGGATGGCGCGGAGGTAGTCGATCCGGCGCATCACCGGCCAGTTCACGTCACAGAAATACAGTTCGCTGTGTACGCTCTGCCAGAGCATGAAGCCTGAGAGCCGGACCTCGCCGCTGGTGCGGATGATCAGGTCGGGGTCGGGCATGTCAGCGAGGTAGAGATGCCGCCGGATCGCCTCCGGGCTGATGTGGGAGGCCGTTTGCGCCGTGGACAATCCCTGTTCCGCACAATGAGCCACCAAGGCCCGCACCGCGTCGGCGATCTCCTCGCGCCCGCCATAGCCGATGGCCAGCGTGACGGTGATCTGGTCATTGCCTTTGGTCGCGGCTTCGGCAGCGTCGATGGCTTCAACCAACGCCGGAGGCAGGAGGTCAAGCCGGCCCATGGCGGCGATATGCACACCCCGGCTGTGAATGTGCGGGTCCGCCGCGAGGGCGCGCATCTTGGCTTCAACCGCGCCGAAAATGCCGCCGATCTCGGTCTCCGGTCGGCGCAGATTGTCGGGTGAAAATACCCAGAGCGTGACCCTGCGCACGCCGAGTTCAACGCTCCAGGCCAGAATATCGTCGAGTTTGGCGGCACCAAGGCGATAGATTGCCTCCGGGTCCCGCAGGCCGCTCTCCCGCGCGTGACGGCGGTTGCCGTCGAGGATGATGCCAATATGTCCGGGAATTGGCAAAGCCTGCACCTGTCGCCCAAGCTGGCGCTCATAGATGCCATAGACCAACCCCCAGAGAGGCCCCGAAATCAACCGCACCCCACGCCTCAACCCGGCCAACCCGCCCGGCCGCGGTTTCAGAGCGGATTGGCTCTCTTGCCCGGCCGTGTGCGATAGAGACGTTTCCTTCATGCTCCCGTTCTGCCGACCCCGTTGAGCGGACGACCGTACACAAACCTGCCAGCTTAGCCCATACGGCCCGAGGACAGATTTCGATCCACCCGTTTCCACCGGCTGAAGAATGAACACGACGTTTTCAGATCCGGTCCGGGCGTTATGTCGCGGTGACGATTCTGGCGACGGTTGCTGCACCTGCCCTGCCGCATAATAGTCGCTCGCCGGGATTCCCGGGGAGCAGGGGCGTGGGCACCGATAACGCCTTTCAAAAACAGTCGTAGCGTTCGGAGAACACCGACAGAATCTGGTCGCAGAAACGCGCGGCGGCGACCGGCAGGGTGCGGCCTTTCAACTGTCCCACATACAACACCCCGTCAGGGACATCGCGCGGATCGATCGAACGCCGGACCAGATCGGGTGTGTCGACCGAGGGCAATCCCAGCGGTATCTGCAACGTAACGATGTTTTCCGCCACCGCATAATGGCGAAGAAATTCGAAGCTGTCCGATTCGACGACCGGTTGAAGCTTCTGTGAACTCCGTCGCGTCGCCGTCTCGAGCAGGTGCCTCACCCCATATGTGGCGATTGGAAGAGCGATGGGAAACCGCAGGCAGTCGCGAAGGCGGAGCATACCAGCGCTCACGAGCGGATGCTCCGGGTGCAGCACTGCTTCAACTCGTTGGCGCACCGCCAACAGCAACTGGAGATCGGACATCCGGACCGGCTCGAATACCAGCGCGATATCGGCCTCCCGCGTGGTCAGCGCCTGCTCCGCCGCTTCGCGGTCGCGAACATAGACGCTGAACGTAACGCCCGGGTGGGCGCGGCGATAGACCGAAATCTGCTCGGGAAGAAAATAGGGCAACATGGCCTGGCTGCACGCGATCGCGACATGGCCGCGCCTTTCTCCGGAAAGGTCGGCGATCATTCCCTTCACCCGTTCCATATCGCCCAACTGCTGGCGGATATGATGGAGCAGAATTTCGCCCGCGGCAGAGAGTCTCACGCCGCCGGGGAGACGCTCGAAGATCGGCACCCCCAGATCCTTTTCCATGGCAAGGATGCGGCGGTTGAGCGCGGTAGAGTTTATCGACAGATTTTCCGCGGCCTTTCGAATGGAACCTGCGGTTGCAACAACTTCGATATAACGAAGCGGAAGAAGATGGCGCATCCTGTGCCTCCGGCTGGCGTGGTGCAATTTCTGCAGCGCCCTAGGGGTGAATTAGCAGTATGCAGCAGCGCCCACAAGCACCATCATGCCGACCGTTCACAATATTAGTGGACACCTCGTAAACAGATAATCACCGAAATCCCGCAGTTAAGTGCAAAGGTAAGTTCCCTTGTCACATAAAGAGTATACCGCCGGCCAGATATCGGAGCATGAAGGTCTCAGTACATTCAAATTGGGAATGGTATGGGCCGGTTTTCCATTCATAATAGCCATTACGATTACGGGATCGGTATTTGCCAGCAAGTCAAGTCTGTTGACTGCGGTTTCAGCAATTGGAATCGGCAGCTTGATTATGTTTGTCTATGTCGGCTTGCTCGGTGAAATCGGGTGGAGAGAACGTCGATCTTTCTCCCAGATCGCCCAGATGATTTTCGGCGACGTAGGTTATTTGTTCGTGGCCGGGTTGTTATCGTTCCTTGTACTAGGCTGGTTCACCATTAACACTGCAATGCCGGCAGAGATTTTTGCCACATCGTTTGGCGTGCCTTATTATCTGGTCGCAACAATCCTGGGGATTGCCTTCGTCCTGGTGACGGCGCGGGGGATCATCGGGATGAACGTCATTTCAAATTTTTCCGTACCTCTTTTCTTCGCACTTATTTTGATCGCGTTCGCCATGCTCGCCGATCGTGGTAATGCCGGAGCGCATCCGCATTATACCACGGTCGGCGATCATTCACTGACATTTCAGGAAATCCTGGCGGGTGTTCTGGCATCCTTCGCCGATAGCGGAACTCTCGCGCCGGATTTCAATCGGTGGGCGACCAGTCGGCGTGCCTCATGGATCTCCGTTTTCGCGGCCTTCCCGCTCGGCTTCGGCATCGCGATGCTGGCGGGGGTTGGGTTCACGGCGATGCTGGCCATGCATGGGCTCGGGATTGCCGATCCGTTTCAGTCGGCCAATCCGATAGGATACCTCGTGGGTCTAGGGGGGGTATTCGCGGTGTTCGCCGTCTTGGTCGCGATCATCAATCAGGGGTCGAATGCAACCCATTGCCTTTACAACAGCGCGCTCGGGTTTTCGAAGCTGTTCCGGCAACGGTATCTGGTAACGACGGCAATTGTCGGAACCATTGGCGTCATCATCGCGGCCACCGGGGTATGGGCGTTTCTGCTCGACTGGCTGGAAATCATCGGGGTCCTGGTGCCTCCGATTGGGGCGGTGGTCATCGTTGCGTCCTACAGCGGCTACCTGGCGCGGCGCAGCAGCGGTGAGCTTTCCGGTATGGCCGTTGCTCCCTGGCTATCGCTGGGGACAGGATGGGTCTGCGGGCTGATTGTGAACTACAGTGCCGCGGTGCGCTACCTTCCCGTTCCCATTGTTTCCTTTGTGGCCGCGGCGATGGCCATGGGCGTGCTCGCCTCGGTGAAGGGCGGACAGCGGCGGCTGACTACCTCCACGCTGATCCTCGATGAAGAATGAGCGCGACCGATGGTTTCAGCGTTGCTGCCAAACCGTACCGGTGGCCCTATGACGGAAAAGCCCAGCCACGGCACACCGCCCTTGTCGTGATCGACATGCAGCATGATTTCTGTGGCGTGGGCGGCTACGTGGACGCCATGGGTTATGACATCGCGCTCACCCGCGCGGTGATCGACCCCCTGCGGCGCACCCTCGAACGCGTTCGCGCCATCCCCGGCATGATGGTCATCCACACCCGCGAAGGCCACCGCCCGGATCTCGCCGACCTGCCGGCGAACAAACTCTGGCGCAGTCGCGCCATCGGCGCCGGCATCGGCGATCCCGGGCCGTGCGGGCGCGTGCTGGTTCGAGGCGAGCCGGGGTGGGAAATCATTCCGGAACTTGCCCCGATACCGGGCGAAATCGTGATCGACAAACCGGGTAAAGGCAGTTTCTACGCCACCGATCTCGAACTGATCCTCCACGCAAACCGCATCACCCACCTGATCCTCACCGGGATCACCACCGATGTATGCGTGCATACCACCATGCGCGAAGCCAACGACCGGGGTTTCGAATGTCTGATGCTGACCGATTGCACCGCCGCGACCCTGGAAAGCAACAAGCTGGCGGCAATCGAGATGATCCACATGCAGGGCGGCGTATTCGGTGCGACCGCCTCGGCAGCCGATTTTTGCGACGCTCTCGATGATCGCTGAAATCGATGCCAGGCCGTTCACCTTTCGGATGCCGATCGATGGCACCGCGCTGATTTTGATCGACATGCAAAGGGATTTTCTCGACCCCGGGGGCTTCGGTGCCGCTCTGGGCAACGATGTCTGCCTGTTGCGACCGGCGGTGGCCGCATGTGGGCGACTATTAGCGACATTCAGGGCAAGCGGGATGCCGGTCATCCACACGCGCGAGGCCCATCGGCCCGATCTGAGCGACTGTCCGCCCGCAAAACGGCTGCGCGGGACACCGTTGCTGCGGATTGGGGACGAGGGACCGATGGGACGAATATTGATCGCGGGAGACGCGGGCACCGAGATCGTCACCGAATGCGCTCCTGCGGCGGGTGAGCTGGTCATCGACAAGCCGGGAAAGGGCGCGTTCTACAACACGGACCTGAACCGATATCTCGGTGACAATGGGATAACGACGCTCGTGGTCGGTGGTGTGACGACGGAAGTTTGCGTGCAGACGACCCTGCGAGAGGCGAACGACCGGGGATATGACTGCCTGTTGATCGAAGAGGCGACGGAAAGCTACGTGCCCGAATTCAAGCGTGTCACGCTCGATATGATCCGCGCGCAGGGTGCCATCGTCGGGTGGACGTGCACCCTGTCCGCTTTCGAAAGCGGTCTGGCACGGTGTTTTCATTAGCTGTTCGACCAACCGGGCTCTGTGTTTGGTCGGGCGGTCGGGTCTTTTGCCTCACGGACATGATATGTCCCTGAACGGACATTATCGGCGGGCCGGACAACCCATTGCGGGAGACCCAGATTGAGCGATGTCGAAATCAACCTCCCCGAGGTGCATGCCGAGCTTTCGGCCATTTTCGATCGTTATGAGCGGGCGTTGATCGAAAACGATATCGATGTCCTGAACGAGTTGTTCTGGCAATCGGATCACACCATCCGCTATGGAATCTCGGAGAACCTGCACGGCTTCAGTGAAATCGCCGAATATCGGAGGCGCGTCGTCAACAAACAGGCGTCGCGCAGCCTGGGCAACACAGTCATCACGACATTCGGCAACAATTTCGGGACCGTCAACACCGAATTCATTGTCGAAGGCGGCAGGGGCCGTCAAAGTCAGACATGGATGCGCCTGAACCATGGCTGGCGGATTGTCGCTGCCCATGTGAGCATGCCTGTCAGCCACGATACCGATTCAGGGCAACGACGATCGGCGGCCGCCGATAATACTGCCTAATCAGTGTATTGTATGATCACTGATTAACCATTTATCGCTCATAAAATGGCCATCTAGCAGAAGAGACCCGCTATTTTTAGCCGATCTGCTTACAAATGGATCTTGGCATGGATTTTGCTGTTATTGATCCGTCGCTAGGGTTCCGGTTGGTGTCTACAGTGCCGATGCTGGTCCGAGAGCAACAGCCGGGCGGGAGACATCCGCGCGGTACACGGCGGGACAAAAGCCCGGGAGAGCGTTTTCATGCGGGGGTTGCATGCGCTGTCCACATCCGATCCTCGCTTCACATCGACGACCGATCTGAAGGAGGCTCCGACCGAATGAGCGATACCCCCATCACCCCGACCGATCACGCCGACGGGCTACGCGATCTCGGCTACATTCAGGAACTCAGGCGCGAACTCGGCCCGTTCGCCTCCTTCGCCTCTGGGTTTTCCTTCGTTTCGATCCTGACCACGGTTTTCGAGCTGTTCGCTTTCGGCTTCGGACTTGGCGGACCGGCGTTCTTCTGGACCTGGCCGATCGTGTTCATCGGCCAGTTCTGCGTCGCGCTGGTGTTTGCCGAACTCTCGGTCCGCTTTCCGGTCTCGGGCGCGATCTACCAATGGTCCCGCCGGGTCGCGACCGACCCGCTCGGCTGGTTCGCGGGCTGGTTCATGCTGATCGGGTATATCGTGAGCGTCTCGGCCATCGCGATTGCGATGCAGGCCGCCCTGCCCGGCGTGTGGTCGGGCTTTCAGCTCGTCGGCGGCAACGCCTCGCCGACGAGTCCGACCGGCGCGCTCAACGCCATCGTTCTCGGCTCGATCGTGATCCTGATCTGCGGCCTCATCAGCGCCTTTGGCATCAAGCGGCTCGCCACCCTCACCATCATCGGAGTGTCCACCGAGATTTTCGGGGTCTGCCTGCTCATCGTCATCCTGTTCACCCATACGGTGCGCGGCCCCGGCGTGATCATGACCACCGGCGGCGTCGAGGGCCACGGTTCCTACATCTGGCCGTTTCTCGCCTCGATGCTGATGGCGACCTATGTGATGTACGGGTTCGATTCCGCCGCCGAACTTTCGGAGGAAACCCGCGATCCGCGCCGGACCGCGCCCTCGGCGATCACCCGCTGCATGCTCGTTTCGGCGGTCGGCGGCGGACTGGTTCTGCTCGGCACGCTGATGGCCTCTCCCAGCCTCGGCGCTGATCTCGCCAATAACGGCATCGCCTATGTGTTGACCGCGCAGGCCGGCAACGTTCTCGGGCGGATCATGCTGGCGATCGTCAGCGTGTCGATCTTTTCGGCGGCCCTCGCGATCCAGGCTTCGGCGGCCCGGGTGATGTTCAGCATGGCGCGCGATGGCCGCCTGCCGTTCTCGCGCGCGCTGTCCACCGTTTCGAAACGCACGGCGACGCCGCTGCTGCCGAGCTTCGTGGTCTGCATGACCGCGATCGGGATCCTGCTGCTCAGCCTCGGTTCAGCCAGCGTGTTCGGCGATATCACCAGCGTCGCCGTCGTCATCGTGTATCTGGCCTATCTCCTCGTGACGCTGCCGTTGCTGATCCAGCGCCTGCGGGGTCATCCGGTCTATTCCAAACCGCCGCTCGCCGGGCATTTCACGCTGGGCAGATGGGGCCTGCCGGTCAACCTCGTCGCGGTGGTGTTCGGCGCGGTGCTGATGGTCGATGTCGCCTGGCCGCGCGCGGAGATCTATAATACCGGCAATGGCCCGTGGCCGATGACCTGGTTTGCGCCGCTGTTCATTCTCGGGGCCACGATCGTCGGCGCCATCGCGTATCCCATGATGCGCCGGCAGGCGGCCTCGAAAGCGGTAATCATGCCGGACGCGACCGGCCTTACCACCGCACTCGGCCAGGACCCGGCCTGATGCTCGACCTCGATCGTTTGACACCTGACGAGTATCGCACGCGCTATCTCGAACTTCAGTTCCGCGCCCGCGCGAGGGCCGGTGCATCGAGCCCAACCGATTTGCCGATGATCCCCCCGGATGACGTCATCGCCACCGAGACCATCCCGCCCGGCGCCTATGCCAGCTTTCGTATCCGCCGGGGCGAGGCGCTGCACATCGTCAATCCCGCCGGTACGCCGGGTGCCAGCCTGATGCTGTGGAACGCCGATGATCCCTCGGAACGCTTCAACGCCGGCGATACGCTCAAGCTGCAATGGACCACGCGCCTCACCACCGGGCGTGTGCTGTTCTCGGACATGGGGCGCATCCTCGCCGCGATCATCGCCGATAGCGGTTCCGGTCATGATGCGGTGCTCGGTCCTTCGACCGATGCCGTTCTCGGTCCTTCGACCGATGCCGTTCCCGGTCCTTCGACGCCCGATCGCGGTGCCGGGCGCAACGGGCGCGACAATCTGCGCAACGCCGCCGGTAAATTCGGCCTCAGCCGGCGCGATCTCGCCACCAGCCTCACGCTGTTCGCCGATCTCGCGGTGGGTGAAGACGGCACCATGTGCCTGCGCCGCGCGCCGTCGCCCGGAAGTTTCGTCACCTTGCGCGCGGAGATGAACCTGCTCGTCGCCCTGTCCAACACACCCCACCCCTTGGCAGCAGGCGGCGCGACCGGCTCGATCATCGTGACCCGTTATCGCACCGCTGCCGATGCCGCCGCCTTCTGCCGCGCGTTCAGCGAGGAAGCGCGGCGCGGCTTCGAAAACAACGACGCCTACTTCGCCTGAGGACCATCATGCTGACCACCCGCACCAATGCCCTGCTCGATGTCACCGTACCGGCCCGCGCCCCCTTCTCGGCGGTGCTGGACCCGGGCCAGACGCTGCGCATCATCGACCTCGAAAGCCAGCAGGCGGTCGATGCGCTGTTCTACAACGCCGATGACCACACCGAGCGCTATTCCGCGCAGGACACGCTGCTCGCCCAGGCGCGGGCGGGCGGGCGCTACGACCTCACCACCGGCGCGATCCTGCGCTCCAACGAGGATCGTCCGATGGCGACGATCATTGGAGATACCTGCGGCTTTCACGATACCAGCGCGGGCGCGTGCTCCTGCGAATCCAACACCGTCCGCTTCGGTCACGAAACCCGGTACATGCACGCCTGCCGCGAGAACTTCCTGACCGAACTGGCAAAATACGGCATGGACAAGCGCGACATCGTGGCCAACGTCAATTTTTTCATGAACGTGCCGATCCGCCCGGACGGCGAACTGACCGTGGATGACGGGGTCTCCGAACCCGGCGGCTATGTCGATCTGCGCGCCGAGATGCGCCTGCTGGTGGTGCTGTCGAACTGCCCGCAGGTCAACAACCCCTGCAACGGCTTCCGGCCCTCTCCGATCCGCTGCGTCGTGTGGGATCGCTAGACCGGTGTTCAAGCGCGTCCTGATCGCCAATCGCGGGGAGGTTCTCGGCCGGATCTGCCGCACCCTCAGGCGGATAAACATCGCCTCCGTTGCGGTCTATGCCGATGCGGACCGGTTCGCGCCCCCGGTGCTCGCGGCGGATCATGCCGAGCCGATCGGTGCCTCCCCGGCCACTGCGAGCTACCTGAACATCGAGGCCATTATCGCGGCGTGCCATCGCAGCGGGGCGGATGCCGTGCATCCCGGCTACGGCTTCCTTGCCGAGCGCGCCGATTTCGCCGAGGCGCTCGGCGCCGAACACATCACCTTCATCGGGCCCCGCCCCACCCATCTGCGCGATTTCGGCCTCAAGCACACCGCGCGTGCCCTGGCCGCCGCCGCAGGTGTCCCGCTGCTCCCGGGCTCGGACGTTCTCGCCGGTCGCGACGATGCCCTGGCTGAGGCCGCGCGGATCGCCTACCCGGTGATGCTCAAGAGCAGTGCCGGCGGTGGCGGCATCGGCATGGCGATCTGCCGCGATGCCGCCGAACTTGCCGCGCGGTACGACGCCATCGCTCATCTCGCCCGCGCCAATTTCGGCGATGCGGCGCTCTTCCTCGAAAAATACGTCGAGCACGCCCGGCACATCGAAGTCCAGATCTTCGGGGACGGCGCAGGCTCCATCCTCACCCTTGGCGCGCGCGATTGCTCCTTGCAGCGGCGCAACCAGAAAGTGATCGAGGAATCTCCGCCGCCCGGGGTCGAGCCCGCCACCATCGCCGCGATGCAGGACGCTGCCCATGCCCTCGCGGCCAGTGTGAACTACGCCTCCGCCGGCACGGTCGAATTCGTCTATGATCAGGCAAGCGGCGATTTCCACTTCCTGGAGGTGAATACCCGCCTGCAGGTCGAGCATGGCGTCACCGAGGCGATCTACGGCATCGACCTCGTCGAATGGATGATCCGCGAGGCCGCCGGCGGCTTCACCCTGCCGCGCGTCCACCAGACGGGCCATGCGATCGAGGCCCGCCTCTACGCCGAAGATGCCGCCCACGATTTCACCCCCGCAACCGGCCGGATCACCGTCGCCCGGTTTCCCGACAATCTGCGGGTCGATACCTGGATCGAGCCCGGGACCCCGATCACCCCGTTCTACGACCCCACCCTCGCAAAGCTGATTGCGACCGCCCCCACCCGCGACGCCGCCATCGCCCGCCTGCGCACCGGCCTCGCCACCACCACCATCCACGGGGCCGCGACCAATCGTGACTATCTGATCGCGGCGCTCGACCGTCCGGATTTCCGCGCCGGCACCATGACCACACGGAGCCTTGCGGACCACGCTGCGCCGTCCCGCAGCGTCCGGGTGCTGGAGCCCGGCGCGCAATCATCGCTGCAATCGATCCCGGGGCGGCGTGGCTACTGGCATGTCGGCATCCCGCCCAGCGGCCCGATGGACGCGCGCAGCGCCGCCCGCGCCAACGCCATCGTCGGCAACCGGCCCGATGCCGCCGTGCTGGAATGCACCCTCGCCGGCCCGCGCCTGCAGTTTCGCAGCCGGGCCGTCATCGCGTTGACCGGTGCCGCCATGGCCGCGAGCATCGATGGCGTGACGATCCCGCATGAGGCCGCCGTCACGATCGAACCCGGCGGGATCCTCGCGATCGGTGCTATCGCCGGCCCGGGCCAGCGCAGCTATCTCGCCGTCGCGGGGGGATTCGTCGCCGCCGATTGCCTCGGCTCAACCGCAACCTTCACCCTCGGCGGCTTCGGCGGCCACGCCACCGGCGCGCTGCGGACCGGCGATGTCATCGGCCTCGCGGAGGAGCCCGCGATCCCGTCGATCCCGATTGCCGCAGCCCCTATCACCGACACATGGCAGATTACGCTGATTCCCGGCCCGCATGGCGCGCCCGATTTCTTTACGCAGGCCGACATCGCCACCCTGTTCACCGCCCCCTACGCGGTCCACCACAACTCATCGCGCACCGGGGTGCGCCTGATCGGCCCGAAACCCGCCTGGGCCCGGGCGGATGGTGGCGATGCCGGGCTGCACCCCTCCAACATCCACGACACGCCCTATGCGATCGGCGCCGTCGATTTCACCGGCGACATGCCGATATTACTTGGCCCGGACGGACCCTCGCTCGGCGGCTTCGTGTGTCCCGGCGTCATCGCGTCCGACGAATTGTGGAAACTCGGCCAGCTCCGCCCGGGCAACATCGTTCATTTCACCCGCGCCGACTCCGACCCGATCATCCTGCACCGCTCGGACACCATGACCATCCGGCGCGCCGGCGATGAGAACATCCTGATCGAATTCGGCGCGATGACGCTGGATTTCGCCCTCCGCCTGCGCGCCCACGCCCTGCAACGGGCCCTCGCCGAGCAGAACCTGCCCGGCATCATCGACCTCACCCCCGGCATCCGCTCGCTGCAGGTCCATTTCGACCCCGCCCGCCTCGACCGCGCCACCCTGCTCGGCCTGATCCGCACCCTCGAGCCGGACCTGCCCGATCCCGCCGCCATGATCGTGCCCTCCCGCATCGTCCATCTGCCGCTGTCGTGGAAGGACAGCACGGTGCTGCTGGCGATGCGGAAATATCAGGAGACCGTGCGCGAAGACGCCCCCTGGTGCCCCGACAATGTCGAATTCATCCGTCGCATCAACGGTCTCGACTCCGAAGCCGATGTCCGGCGGATCGTGTTCGACGCCGATTACCTCGTCCTCGGCCTCGGCGATGTCTATCTCGGCGCGCCGGTCGCCACGCCGATCGACCCGCGCCATCGCCTGGTCACCACCAAATACAACCCCGCCCGCACCTGGACGCCGGAGAACGCGGTGGGCATTGGTGGCGCGTATCTCTGCGTCTATGGCATGGAGGGTCCCGGCGGCTATCAGTTGTTCGGCCGCACGATCCAGATGTGGAACAGCTTCCCCAACGGCAAACCGCCGTTCGGCGATACCCCGTGGCTGCTGCGCAATTTCGACCGCCTGCGGTTCCATCCGGTGACCGAGGAGGAGCTCGCCGAAGCCCGCGCCGCCTTCCCCCACGGACGCTACCCGATCACGATCGAGGACGGGCATTTTTCCCTCGCGGCACATGAGGCGTTCGTTGCCGCCAACACCACCGCGATCGCGACGTTCCAGACCCGCCAGCGCGCGGCCTTCGCTGCCGAACGCGCGGCCTGGGCCGAGGCCGGGCTCGACACAGCGCCCTTGCCCGAGATTGCGCCGATCACCGTCGATACGCCGCTGCCCCCGGGGAACCGGGGCGTCGCCGCGCCGGTTCCCGGTAGTATCTGGCAGGTTCTGCATGGGCCGGGCGATCGGGTCGAAGCCGGAGACTCGCTGATGATCGTGGAATCGATGAAAATGGAGGTCCAGATCCCTGCGGATGTTTCAGGCGTTGTCGTCTCGGTCGCAGCGGTGCCCGGTCAGGTGGTTCGTGCCGGCCAGCGCGTGGCGGTGATCGCCATGGACGAAGCGGCATGATCCCCGATCCGCTCGAAATCGCGGTCCTGCGCCGGATGATCCGCGAAGGACAACTGACCGTGCCGGAACTGGCGGGGATGTTGCACGACCGCGCCGTCGCCTATCCCGATCCTGCGGTCTTCATCGCCTTGCGCGACCGGGCCGACCTGCTGGCCGAAGCCGCGTCGATCGACCCCGGCCTGCCGCTCGCCGGCATGGTATTCGCGGTCAAGGACAACATCGACGTGGCAGGGCTGCCGACGACCGCAGCCTGTCCCGCTTTCTCCTATGTGCCGGTGAAGGATGCCGCCGTCGTGGCCCGCCTGCGCGCGGCGGGCGCAATCCCGCTCGGCAAGACCAATCTCGACCAGTTCGCCACCGGGTTGAACGGCACCCGGTCCCCTCATGGCGCGCCACGCTCGGTATTCGACAACGCCTATGTCTCGGGCGGCTCGTCATCGGGCTCGGCCGTCGCGGCGGGGGCCGGGCTTTGCGTCTTCGCCCTCGGCACCGATACGGCGGGCTCCGGTCGGGTTCCAGCCGGGTTCAACAATCTGATCGGCCTGAAACCCACGCGCGGCCGCATCCCCGCCAGCGGCGTGGTGCCGGCCTGCCAGAGCCTCGATTGCGTCAGCATCTTCGCCAATTCCGCCGCCGATGCGGCACTGCTCCTTGCCATCGCCCAAGGCCATCAGCCTGACGATCCCTACAGCCGCGTACCCGCCGACATTGCCTTGCCGCCCCGGCCCCGGATCGGCGTTCTCGCCCCCGCAGAGCGGGTCTTCGCCGATGATGCCGCCTACGCTGCCCTCCACGAAGCCGCGCTCACCCGGGCCACCGCCCTGGGATGGACGCTGGTCGAAATCGATTACGCGCCGTTCCGCGCGGCGGCGGCCCTGCTCTACGAGGATGCCTTCGTCGCCGAACGCCTCGCTGCGATCCGGCCGTTCTTCCACGGCCATGCCGACGCGATGGACCCTGTCGTCGCCGCAATCATCGGGGGTGCCGAACGTTTCGACGCAGCGGACGCGTTCATTGCCGCCACCCGCCTGATGGCGCTGCGCCAGCAGACCGACGCCATTCTCGCGGGCATCGATGCGCTGCTGCTGCCGACCAGCCCGACGATCTACACCGTGGCCGAACTGCGCGCCCAGCCCATCGCCCGCAACGCCATGCTCGGGCGCTACACCAATTTCGTGAACCTGCTCGATCTCGCAGCGGTGGCGCTGCCCGCCGGTTTCCGGCCGGACGGGCTGCCGTTCGGCATGACCCTGATCGGCCCCGCGTTCAGCGACCGCGCCCTGCTTCACCTCGCGGATGTGCTGCATGACGCAATCGGCGCCGGTGCCGGAGCGACCCGCGCGCACCCGACGACGACCCTGCCCCGCCCCGTGGACGACCGCATCTCCCTCATCGTCGCCGGCGCCCATTTGTCCGGTATGGCGCTCAACCACGAATTGACCGACCGCGGTGCGATTCTTGAGGACGTCACAACCACCGCGCCAGCCTACCGCCTGTATGCCCTTTCGACCACGCCGCCGAAGCCCGGACTGGTCCGCGACGAGACCAGCACCACCGCGATCGCGGTCGAACGCTGGTCGCTGACGCCTGCGGCTTTCGCCAGCTTCGTCGCCTCACTCCCGGCCCCCATGACCATCGGCAAGGTCGAACTCGCCGATGGCGCTCTCCATCCGGGCTTCTGCTGCGAGCCCACCGCCATCGCCCATGCCACCGACATCACTGACCATGGCGGCTGGCGGGCCTACCGCGCCAGTATTTCGGCACCCCCCGTTCAGGAGGCAATCACATGACCCGTCTTTTTCGCTACCCTGACGGCATCGTCCTTAACCTCGCCGCGCTGGGGTATGCCGTTTCAGGCTGGGTCGGTGGCATCGCCCTGATCGTTGCCGCAGGACCGATCGGGTCGATCTGCGGGATTCTGCTGATTGCTCACGCCCTCGCGATCAGCGCCTATCTGATCCATGAATGCGAACACGGCACGATTTTCGCGCGCACCCGCCACAACGACCGTCTGGGCGCTGCACTGGCCTGGATGTCAGGCGCCTGCATCGCGCCTTATGCCGGGCTCAAGGAAAAGCACCTTCGCCATCATGCCGACCGGCTGGATGTGGTCAGCTTCGACTATCGCGCCGTACTTCAGGCCGGACCTTCCTGGTTCCGGACCGCCGTGCTTGCGCTGGAATATGCCTACATTCCCGCGGTCGAGTATCTGATGCGCGGGCTGATCATCGGTCACCGCTGGCAACTGGGCGGTTCATCGCGGGTCAGGATCGTGACGGTGCTGGCCATCCGGTTGGCGGCGTTCACAGCCCTCGGCATCGCCGCCCCGGCGGCCCTGATCGCCTACGCGATCGCCTATGCGGTCTTTCTCCACATCCTGCGGTTTCAGGATGCGTTCCAGCATACGTTCGACGTCTATCATGCGCCCGATCTAGCAGCGGCCCCCGCGGCATTGGTGCGGGATCGTGCCTACGAGCAGGCCAACACCTACTCCGACGTGGTCAGCGCCGATCATCCCTGGATGAATGCTCTGGTTCTGAACTTCGCCTATCACAACGCGCATCACGCGAAACCCGCAGAACCCTGGTATCGCCTCGGAAAACTGCACCGGAAGCTCTACGCGGAGGACAGCACCCAGGTCCTGCCGGTCCGCATGCTGCTCGCGAGCTATCACCGCCATCGAGTGACCCGCGTGATGGCCGCGCATTACGGCAGCGTGGCGCCCGAAGGGGACCGGGCAGCAGGGTTTCTCGGTGCGGTCGGCGTTTCCTTCCTTACGGCTTCATGATGAAATCGGCTGCTCTCGTCATCATCGATATGCAGCGTGACTTCTGTTGCCCCGGCGGATACGCCGATCGCGCCGGCCTCGATGTCGAGCAGCTCGCCGCGCCGATTCCCAAAATCGTCCGCCTCCTCGACCGTTTCAGGACGAAGGGGATGACGGTCATCTACACGCGCGAAGGGCATCGTCGCGATCTGTCGGATTGTTCGCCACGCAAGCTGCGCCGCTCCGTCCTGGCCGGCGCGGCGATCGGCTCCGAAGGAGCCTTGGGTCGCGCGCTCGTGCGGGGCGAATACGGCCATGACATCGTCGATGAATTGTCGGCGCAGCCCGGCGATATCATGATCGACAAGCCTGGCTATTCGGCATTTCACGCGACCGACCTCGATCATATCCTCAGGGCACGCGCGATCGAGACCCTGATCCTGACCGGCGTGACGACGGATGTATGCGTCCATTCGACCCTGCGATCGGCGATTGATCATGGTTATGACTGTCTGACGGTTTCCGACGCGACAGCCTGCCACGATCCGCGCATCCAGCATGCAATGCTTCAGTTGATCGAGGGCGAGTCCAACATCTTTGGACGAGTCATGGCCTGTGACCTCTCTGTGCTGCACTTGATGATCAGGAGGTGTTCGCATGACGGCCGTCCGAAAATTCTGGCCTTTGCTCACCGGCACCTATACTTACGACAAGTCGATCTCCACCCGAAATCGTGGTATGGGTATTGCGATCGAAGCGCCGATCCTCGCCTATCTGATCGAAACCACCCAGGGCCGGATTCTCTACGATGTCGGCTGCGACTATCGCAAGATCGACGATCCCGCCTTGCGCGCCCGCTACTACGGCGATCTGCCGTTTCCACCGCCGGACATGCCGGCCGACCATCGGCTTCCCGCCCGCCTTCGCACCCTTGGGCTCGACCCGCGCGATATCGATCTGGTCTTTCTCGGCCACCTGCATTTCGACCACGTCGGTGGCCTGCACGACTTCGCCCATGCCGACATCCACGTCCACGAGGCCGAACGACTTGCGGCCGGGGAGCCCGGCGCACGCGGCTATTTCCCGGATGATTTTGCCGCCGACTACCGGTGGCATCTCCAACGCGGTGAATACGACCTGACCCCCGGCGTCACCGCAATCGAGAGCCCCGGCCACACCGCTGGCCATATGTCGATGCTGATCGAACTCCCGCGCGGTGCTCCCATCCTGCTCTGTGGCGACGCCGCCGACCTCATCGAGAACCTTGAGGACGAAATCGCGCCCGGGCTCTGCTACCGCGATGATGAAACGGCGGCACTCGCCTCACTCCGGGCATTGAAATCCCGCGCCTGCTCGTGCGGCGCGCATCTATGGCCCAACCATGACATCGGTTTTTTTCGCACCCAGGACAGGTTCCCCCAATGGCTGGACTGACTGACGACCTGACTGACGACATGGCCGATCCCGCGCCCCCCGCTGCGGAACGGTACAAGCCGATCCGCCCGCCGATCTGGGTCGTGCGCGGTTCGCTCGACCGCCGACGCTATCTCGGCATGGCAACCGCGAGCTTCCTCGGCCTGCTCTGTTTATGGTGGGTCGTCGCGGCGAGCGGTTCGGTCAATCCGCTGTTCCTGCCCGGTCCGGTCGCAGTGGTCCGCGCCCTGATCGACTGGTGGCAGACCGGCAATCTGGTCAACGATATCGGAATCTCGGTCTATCGCGTCATGGCCGGATTTGCCCTCTCCGCAATCATGGCGGTGCCGCTCGGCCTGTATATCGGTGCGTATCAACCGGTTCGCGCCCTGTTCGAACCGATGATGGAGTTTGCCCGCTATCTGCCCGCGGTCGCGTTCGTTCCGCTGGTGCTGCTGTGGTTCGGCCTCGGCGAGTCTTCGAAGATCGCGCTGATCTGGATCGGAACCTTCTTTCAGATGGTCCTGATGATCTCCGAGGATGCCAACCGCGTGCCGATGGCCCAGATCGAGGCGGCCCGCACCCTCGGTGCCACCAATCGCGAAATCATGCGCCTTGTCCTGCTCCGCTCGGCCATGCCGGCGATGCTCGACACGTTGCGCATCACCCTGGGGTTCGCCTGGACCTATCTCGTGGTCGCCGAACTCATTGCCGCCAATTCCGGGCTCGGCTACGCGATCCTCCGCGCCCAGCGGTTCCTCCAGACCGACAAGATCTTCGTTGGAATCATCCTCATCGGCCTGATCGGCCTGCTGACCGATCAGGTTCTGCGCCGTCTGCACCGCTTCATGTTTCCCTGGCTGCAATGACCAATTCCGTCATCCTGCAGGGCGTGTCGAAAACCTTCCCCGGCGGTTTCGAGGCGTTGCAACCGATCAACCTGACCATTGCACAAGGCAGCTTCACCGCCATCGTGGGCGCATCGGGCTGTGGCAAATCCACCCTGCTGCGCATCATCGCCGGGTTGGAAACCCGAAGCACCGGCCGGATTCTGGTGGATGGCCAACCTGTCACCGGCCCGGGGCGCGATCGCACCATGGTGTTCCAGGATTACAGCCTCTACCCATGGCTGACGGTGATGGAAAACATCCGCTTCTGCCGTTCGCTCGCCGCCCACGCCCGCGACGCGACCGACAGCGAAATCGGCGACGCGACGCGGCGCAGCGTCGCTCTGCTCAACCTGATGGGTCTCGCACGGGTCGAGCGCGCCTACCCGAACCAGCTTTCGGGCGGCATGCGCCAGCGCGTCGCCATCGCCCGTGCCCTGATGGCAAAGCCCGCGGTATTGCTGATGGACGAACCGTTCGGCGCCCTGGATGCCCAGACCCGCGAAGTCATGCACGACCTCATCCTGCACGTGAAATCCGCGGAGCGGAAAACCATCCTCTTCGTCACCCACGACGTCGAGGAAGCGATCTACCTCGCCGACCGCGTCGTGGTCATGGCCCCTCACCCCGGGCGGATCGACGCGATCGAGGATGTCCCGTTCGCCCGCCGTCACCGCGACCTCCGCCTCGACCCCGCCTTTCTTGCCCTGAAACGCATCATTACCGACCGCATTCGCGCGACCGCTGGCATGTCCGCCGACCTCGACGGAATGAGGTCTCTCACTGAACCGGCAACCTCACATCATCCTGGGAATCAGCAATGAAATCATACAAACTCGTCATCGCCGCGCTCGCCACCACCACCACGGTGCTTGCCGCACCTGCGGCCCGGGCTGCTACTCCGGTCACCTTCGCGATGAACGCCTGGATCGGCTTCGCCCCGCTCTTCGTCGCGGCGGACAAAAAATTCTTCGGCGCCTACCCGATCAGGTTCGTCCACATGGAAACCGGCATCAACGCAGCCGTCGTCTCCGGATCGGTCGATTCCGCCGATCTGTCGATGAACCAGGTGATCGGCGACCATCTCAAGGGGTTCGACATCAAGATCGTCATGCCGATCGACTATTCGAACGGTGCGGACGCCATCGTGGCGCGCAAATCGATCACGTCGGTGGCCGATCTGCGTGGCAAGACGATCCCGCTCGATACGACGTCGTATTCCGAGCTTCTGCTCGCCTACGCATTGCATCAGGCAAAACTGACATTGGCAGATGTGAAATCGACCAATATGCCGGCATCCGATGTGCCGGCAGCCCTGTTGGGCGGCCATGCGGTAGCGGGAGTCACGTGGGCACCGCATATATCGATGGTCACGGGCAACCCCAAATTCCATGCCTTGTTCACATCGGCCGCGGCCCCCGGCCTCATCACCGATAATTTCGCGGTGAAGACGAGCTTCCTGAAAGCCCACCCCGATGCCATGCCGGCAATCATCAAGGGATTTCTCGAAGGCGAAGACTATATCAAATCCCACCCGGCGGAATCCTACGGCATCATCGGCAAGGCCCTCGGTATCTCACCAGCGGATGCAAGTTCACAGTACAAGCTGGTCATCAATCCAAATCTCCCGGAAATGAAATACATGATGACCGGATCAGGTCACTTCAAAATCATACCCTACAAATCGAATGTCGCACTGGTAACGAAATTGATGAGACTTCAAGGCGAAATCAAGTCAAACCAGAGTGTGACGGAACCGGATCTGTTTGATGCAAAATATATCTCTGCTATGAAATGAGCGTACGATGGTGATCGCACTCTACCGGGGCATCGATCCGCCTGGGCTTTGAAAGCATACGTGGCATTGCCCGGACGCGTCGTGACGGCTGGCAAGCCTGCGGGCGATCGAGATAGAGATAAATGATCCGCATGGGATGGAGGGTCAGGATCATTCCCATCCCACTGTGGTGCCAGGTCAGTTCTGGTCTCTGCCGCAGGCCAGCAGAACCTTCTGCTGGTTGCCTCCTGAAAGGGCGGCCGAATTCGACCTGATCGGTATCGACCTTCAGGGCCGCCGGGGTGGTGACCACATTGTCGAACGAGATGGCCGGAAGTGCTGCGGCTCCCGCCCCGGCAGCGAGCCCGGCAGGCACGGTGCGGCGGGTGGCATCGATTGTCATGTGTCTCTCCCCTGAGTTCGTATTCGATCATTATCGATAGAACACCGCATTTATGATCAGAGGCCAACAGGTTTCCGGGCGCCTCATCGCAGGCGCCGCCGCAGCTTATCGATATGGACCGCGCGGCTTGCGATCCTCGCGAGACCATCATCCATCCCGAAATCGGGACGTCAATCCCATTTCCGGGATAAGTCGACGTCGGAATTGATCCGTCCCGCCCGGCTCGGCTGGTATTCAGGGCAATCGCGGGCTGGCATGGAATTTGCTGTCCACTACGCCGATCGCCTGCCAACCGTTCGGGAACCGCAATGCCTGATTTTCAGATTCCTGCCGATGTGCAACGCCGTAATCGGCGGAAGCGTCAGGTCGCCTGGGTCGGTATAGCGGCGCTCTGTGTCGTTGTGGTGGCGGCCCTGGTGGTCCTGCTGCCCTCCGGCCCCTCGGTCGCGCGGGATTCGCTGGTGATCGCTCGCGTGCGTCAGGGGGTCTTCCGGGTGCGGGTGCAGGCACCCGGCGTGCTTCGGCCGCGCGGGGAACGTTTCGTTACGGCGTCCGTCCCCGGAACGGTCGCACGGGTGGAGGTCCGGCCCGGTGACTCCGTGGCACCGCGCACCGTGCTGGTCCGGCTGGTCGATCCTCATCTGGACTCGGCGATGATATCCGCCCGATCGGATCTGGCCGATGCCCGGGCCACACTGGCCTCCACCGCCGCAATGCTGGACAATACCCGCCTGAGCATGGAGGCCGAACTGGCAACCGCGCGGGATGCGGCGGAGGCGGCGTCGTTGCGCGCGCGGGCCGAGCGCGGGCTGGCCGCCGAACACGTCGTCGCACAACTCGATTACCGCAAGACCGTGCTCGATGCCACCACGGCGCGCGAGCAGGTCGGGCTGACCGAACAACGGATCGCTGCCTTTGCACGTAATCAGGTCGCCCAGATCGCGGCGCAGAGGGCCCGGGTAGCCGCATTTCAGGCGGCTTTCGCCGAGGCGCAGGCGAATGTCGCGGCCCTGACGGTGACCGCCGGCGAAGCAGGGGTGGTGCAGAGCGTAGCCGCCCATCCGGGGCAGACGCTCGCTCTCGGCGGCGCGATCGCGCGGATCGCCAGCCTGACCGATCTCAAGGCCGCACTCGATGTCGCGCCCAGCGAAGCCGGTGAGGTCGTGGCCGGCCAGACCGCCAGCATCCGCCTGAACGATGAAGGCGAGAGCCGGATCGCGGGGATTGTCAGCCGCGTGTCTCCGTCGGTGGAAAAGGGCAGCGTGCGGGTCGATGTGAAACTCCCTGCCCGCCTGCCGCCGGGGACGAGACCCGATCTGGCGGTGCTGGGCGATATCGACGTGACAACCATTGCCCGCACGATCTTCGTTGCCCGTCCGGTCGATGCCCGGCCCGACAGTTCCGCGCGGGTCTATAAGCTGATCGATGGCGGACGGCGGGCGATCCCGGTGGCGGTACGGTTCGGCGCCACTTCGGCCAATGCGATCCAGGTGCTCTCCGGCCTCGCGCCGGGCGACCGGATCATCGTGTCCGATACCGGCGACTTCGCCGGCAAGGCGATGGTGCGCATCCGATGAGGCCGCTGGTTTTGATCGCCGTGATGCTGGCGAGCCTGCCTGGCGTGGCACGCGCGTCATCCCTCTGGCAGGTCTGGCAGGCAGCGCGGGCCAACGATCCTGCCTTTGTCGCGGCATCGGCGCGGCTGCGCGCAGCGGCGACAGCATCACCTTCGGCTCTCGCGGTGCTCCTGCCGCATTTCGTGGTTGCGGCCGGTGCCGGACCGCAGAACCAATCCTTCAGCGGGGCCGATTTCTATGGCAGCGGGTTCGAGCCGATCGCCGAGACGCAGCACCTGAACACGTCCACCTGGCAGGCGACCCTGACCCAGACCCTGTTCGACTGGAGCCAGATCAAATCCTTCCAGGCCGCAGGCTTTTCGGTGCAGGCCGCCGCCGCCACCTACCAGGCGACGCTGGAGCATCTGGTTGCCACCGTGATCGGCGATGATGTCGCGGTACTGGCCGCCCGGAGCGATCTGACCGCGCTGCGCCAGGCCGCACGGGGATTCGGGGCGCAATATCACGACGCCGAGGCCCGGTACCGCGCGGGCCTGTCCGGCGTGATCGGTGCGGACGAAGCGCGTGCCGCCGATCAATCGATCAAGGCACAAGTGATCGAGGCGCAGGCGAAGCTGATCGCCGCGCGCGAAAACCTCGCCGCGATCACCGGCACTGCCGGGATCGCCGCAGCCGGCGACCTGCCGACTGTCCTGCATCTTCCTGCACCCGGCTCGGTCGGCGCGTGGCTCAATCGGGCCCGATCCGGCAACCCGACGCTTGCGGCATCGCGCCTCACCGCGCGGGACGATGCCGAACTGGTCGCCGCCGCACGCGGCTCCGATCTGCCCGATATTTCGTTACAGCTCCAGCACACCCAGGCCGCGCAGGCCGGGACCGCAGGCTACGCCTTCTTCGGGCAGGATCTGAACGGGCCGGGGTACTCGGCGCAGCAGGGCAATTCCGTGACCGTGCAACTGAACTGGAACGTCTTTTCCGGCGGGGCGACCCGAGCGGCGACGGACCGGGCCCGCGCCATCCGCGATGAAGCCCTCGCCAACGCCGCCACCGCCCGGCTCACCGTGATCCGCACGGTGCGAACCGATTATTTCGCCGTGATGCTCGATCGCGCCCGGCTGAAAGCCGCGCGATCGGCGGCGAGGGTTGCCGCGCGAGCGGTGCGGGCCGCGGGGGACGGTGTTCGCGCCGGTCTGATCAGCGAAAGCGACCTGATCGCGGACCGACAGCAACTCCTGTCCGCCCAACTCGCCCTGCATCGCGCGATCGTTGCGGCAATTACCCACGAGGTCGGGCTGGCCGAGGCGGCGGGCAGTGCCACGCCCCTGCTGGTCCGGCAGATTTCGACCACCATCATCCGTTCATCCGGGAGTCACGAGCATGGCTGAAACCGTCATCGATGTCGTCGATCTGAAAAAAATCTACCGCACCGATCAGGTCGAGACCCACGCGTTGGCCGGCGTCGATCTCCTGGTTCAACGCGGCGAATACGTCGCGGTCACCGGACCGTCGGGGTGTGGCAAGTCGACGCTGATGGCCATTCTCGGCCTGCTCGACGACCCGACCGCCGGGAGCTACCGTCTCGCCGGTCAGGATGCGGCACATCTGCGCGAACGCGACCGGGCCTCGTTCCGCAACCGGCATATCGGCTTCGTGTTCCAGGCGTTCAATCTGATCGGCGATCTGACCGTCGCTGAAAACGTGGCCCTGCCGCTGGTCTATCGTGGCGGCATCGCCAAGGCCGCGCGCGATGAGCGGGTCGCCGCCATCCTGGCCGATATCGGCATGGCCCACCGCGCCCGGCATTACCCGGCGCAATTATCGGGCGGTCAGCAGCAACGCGTCGCGATCGCGCGTGCGCTGGTCACCGAGCCCGACATCATCCTCGCCGACGAACCCACCGGCAATCTCGATTCCAAAGCCGGCGAGGCGGTGATGACGCTGCTCGAAGATCTGAACACCAACAAGGGTGCGACCATCCTGATGGTCACGCACGACCTGCACTACGCCCGCCGCGCCCGCCGTATCGTGCGGCTCTCCGACGGTCAGGTGGTCGATGAAAGCTTCGGCGAAGCGGTAGTGGCGCTGCACCCGGAGGACGATGATCTGCCCAACGGAGGCAAATGATGGGCGGCACGCTCGGTCACGATATTGCCACCGCCTGGCGCGGTCTCGCGCGCCGCCCCTTCTATGCCGTGGCCAGCATCGTGATGCTGGCGCTGGCGATCGGGGCCAATGCAACGGCGTTCGGGATCACTTACGGGTTTCTGATCCGGTCCTTGCCTTATCATGCTGCCGACCAGCTTTTCCTGGTCAACGAACATGCGCCGGCCACACCATATAATGCCGATAAGCTCTCGCCCAGCGCCTATCGGGCGATCCGGCGAAACAGTCCGGCGTTCGCCGATTCGGGCCTGTTTCTCGCGGGCGGCGTCGAGCCCGCGACCATTGCCGGGCATCCGACGCCGGTGACGTTCAACCGGGTCACGCCGTCCTTTTTGCGCACGCTCGGGGTTCGGCCGGTCATCGGGCGGCTCCCGCGTCTTGCCGCCGGTCGGCGTGGCGGGCCGGACGAAGCGATGATTTCCTACAAATTCTGGCAGAAATCCTATGGTGGCAGCCCGTCCGTGCTCGACCGGCGGATCACGTTCGACGGAGGCAGCTACCGGATCGTCGGGGTTCTGCCGCCCGACTACGCCTTCACTCAAGGCGCTGATGTCCTGACCCCCCTTCGGTTCCCGCAAGCGGGGCTTGCTGAACAAAATCCAGAGGCGGCGATGGTCGTGCGGCTGGCGAACGGGCAGTCACGCACGCGGATCGACAACGACTTGAAGCAGGCGCTCCCTGCAGTGATCGCGCGATTGTCGCCTTTCTTCCGACAGCCATTGCGTCATGCGGAACTGGATATCGTGCCGCTGCGCCCCGCGCTTGAACGCGAGACGAATCTCGGTGTCCTGCCCTTTGTTCTGCAGGGTACAGCATTGCTCCTGCTGTTGCTCGCAATCGCCAATACCGCCAACCTCGCCCTGATCCGCCATCGGGCACGGGTGCACGAATTCGCGCTCCGCCGCATTCTCGGTGGTTCACGCGCCCTCATGTTGCGCCGGCTGTTGCTCGAACAATTGCCGATCCTGCTGGTCGTCTTCGGGCTTGGCTGCCTTCTGGCATGGATCGGCTCCCGGTTCATTCTCTCCTACGGGCCGGCAATCGTGGTGGCGCCGTTTCGGTTCGGATTCGGATGGGACGAGGTCGGGTTTGCGGCTGTGCTCAGCGTGGTCGCAGTAACCGTGACGGGCATTGCCCCCGCGATCATGACCATGCGATATCAGTTGCATGCCGCGCTCAGCGGCGGGGCGAAGGCGACCCTCGGCCCCGCGACGAGGCGCGTCCAGCGTCTACTCGGCATTATCCAGATCGCCCTGGCCTTCGCCTTGCTCGCGGGGAGTCTGACGCTCGGCATCGGCCAGTTCGAATTTTTGAACCGTCCGCTCGGGTTCACGCCGACCCATCGGATCATCGCTCAGGTGATCGCTCCGAAAACAACGGTGCTCGTACCGGCGCTGGAGGCGACGCTCACGCGCTTGCGCAGCGCGAGCTATGTACGCGACGCCACTGCGGCGGGGTTCATGACCATCCCTTTCAGTTCCAGTAAAGCCGGTCTCGCGATCGAGCGCGACCACGCCGATGCCAAGGGCGGTCTGGTCAACGTCGCGATCATGGCGGAACACTATGTATCGACGCTCGGCATCACGGTTCGAAGCGGCCGCGATATCGACGATTTGGATCAGGCGTCTGGTGCCAGAGTCGTCATGATCGGCAGCGGGGTCGCCCGTCGTCTGTTCGGCAAGGTCGACCCGACCGGACATGTCGTGAAGATCGAGCCGATCGGAAAATTCCGGATCATCGGGGTTGCCGCGCCGGTGGTATGGCGCATCGCTCCCTGGCGCCAGTCTCTTGGTACGATCTATCTGCCCATGGCGGCCTTCGCCGTTCCTGGCTACCCGATGGATGTCGCAGGTATCGTCGTCGACGTCCGCGGCTCGATTCCAGCCGCCGCGCACGATGCCAAAACCCTGATCCAGACCATGATTCCCGGCAGCGTGGTCGCGTCGATCCACGCTTACTCCACAACCATCGATCGTCGGTTGGGCCTGCGGCGCATGGCCGCATCGATCGTCGCCATCTTCGCCGGTCTCGCGCTGATCCTCGCGGCTCTCGGTGTCTATGCGGTCAATGCTTTCATCGCCCGTGCCCGTCTGCCCGAATTGGGCATGCGGGCGATGCTTGGAGCCAGCCCGTCACGCCTGCTGCGACTGGCGATGACCGACGCGGCCTGGCTTCTTGGCCTCGGCCTCGCCGGCGGGGCGATCGGCGGCTATCTGTTGATCCGCGCCATGTCGCCCCTGCTGTTTCACGAGGCTGGGATCGCACCGTTGGTATTCGCCGCGGCTTTTGCAATCATCGCCGTCATTGTCCTCACCGCAGCCTGGCGGCCAGCCGCCCGGGCGGCCACTACGCCGGTCAAGACATTGCTGGATGCAGGATAGTCCGATGAGAGAAATCCTCACCAACGACGCTGCCCTGGTGTGGCGCGGCCTGGTGCGCCGGCCGTTCTTTGCCGTGGCAACGGTGGTGATGCTGGCGCTGGCGATCGGGGCAAATGCCATGGCGTTCGGTATTGTCCATGATGTCTATGTCGCCCCCCTGCCGTATCACAATCCCGGTCGGCTCGTATTGCTGCGCCATATGCGACCGCGGACCGGGCTGACCCAGCCCCTGATCTCGCCGGATGATTATGTCAGGCTTGCGCAATCCTTGAAGGGCATCGAGGATACGGGGCTCTATGTGCAGGGCGGTGAAGCGACGGCGATGATCGGCGGCGTGGCACGCGGCGTCTCCTTCGCGCAGGTCACGCCATCGTGGTTTCGCACGTTGGGATTGGTGCCGGCTCTGGGAGCGCTGCCGGGTCTCGATTCAGGGCGGCCGGGCGGACCACCGGAGGCGATGATATCCTATAAGTTCTGGCAGTCGGCGTTTGGTGGCGCAGCCTCGGTGATCGGCCGCACGATCGATGTGGGCGCGGGCGCGAAGCGGATCGTCGGTGTGCTGCCGCGCGATTATGCGTTTGCCGATCACAAGGATGTCCTCGAAGTCGTGCCGCTGCCCATGGCCAGGCCGATCATGCAGAATGTCAACGAGTTCGGCGTCGCCCGACTGGCGCCGGGGGTCACGTTGGCCGATCTCGACCGCCAGATCGACGAGGTCAAACGCTTCGTGCTGGCATACCAGCAGCCGAATACCGCCGCCTCCGCCGGCGTGGATATCCTCGACGCCCGATTTCTGCGGCCCGTGTTGATCGGGAGTGATAATCTCGCTGTTCTGCCCCTCGTGCTGCAAGGCATGGCCCTGCTGCTGCTGGTTCTGGCGATTGCCAACGCTGCCAACCTCGCTTTGGTCCGCCAGCGCGGCCGCATCAACGAATACCGCTTGCGCCGCGTCATCGGCGCCTCGCGCGGCGCGGTGATGCGCCTGCTGCTGCTCGAACAGGTGCCGATCGGCATCGCCGTCGCAGCCTTGGCGCTCGCGATTGCGTTCGCCGCCGAGCGCGGCGGGATCGCCCCATTGGGTACAGCGCTCGGGGTGACGCCGTTTCACTTCGGTTTTGGTTGGCCCGCGGTGCTGACCGTATTCGCGCTTACCTTGATGTCGGTCCTGATGGTTACCGCGATCCCGCTTGCGCAGGTGTCGCGCCGGGCACCGGGGCAAGGGATCGGCCAGGGTGGCAAGTCCACGATGGATCGTGGCGCCAGAGGGGCGCAGCGGCTGATGGGCATCGTGCAGGTGATGCTCGCGCTGTCATTGCTGATCGCCGGTTTCGCACTTGGTGGCAGCCTTTATGCGGCACTGAGCCGGCCGCTCGGATTTCAATCCGCGCACCGGCTGATCGCCTCGGTGCTGTTGCCGCAAGTCGCGGCCAACACCGGCTCCCTGGCAGCGATCGAAGCGAGCGTGGGCAAGGAGCCCGGTATTGTCGCCGTCGGTGGCTTCGGATTTGCAGCCTACCCGTTTTCGCAAAGCCATTACTATTCACTGATGAGCCGCAATCAGCCCCTCGCACGGCGATTCCATGCGAATATGGTGACGCCGGATCGGGGATATTTTCGCGCCATGGGCATATCGTTGCGGGCAGGAAGGCGGATCACCAAAACCGAGTATCGCAGCGGGGCCCGGGTCATGATCGTCGGAGCGGGTCTGGCCCGACGCGTCTTCGGGACCGACCGCGTAATGGGCAAAACCCTCAATTTGTACGGGCTCGGCAAATATCGCATCGTGGGCGTCGCCCAACCGGTGGTCTGGCGGGTAGCCCCCTGGCACCAGACACCGGGGACGATGTATTTCCCGGTGGCATCGGTGAAATTTCCCGGCGCCACCCTGCAGGAAGTCCATCTGGTGGTGCATTATCGGGGCAGTGTGATTGCAGCAAAACGTCATGTGACTGCCGCAGTCGCGTCGGCGGTGCCGGGGGCGGTGGTAAGCCGGGTGCTGCCCTACCGGCGGCTGATGTTCATCGAGACCGCGTTTCGCACCCTGGCGGCGTGGATGGCGCTGAGTTTCGCACTCATCGCCCTGGTCGTGGCGGGGCTTGGCGTCTATGCGGTAAACGCCTTCATCGCCCGGGCCCGGTTGCCGGAATTCGGCATGCGGGCGATGCTGGGGGCAAGCCCGGCGCGGCTGCTGCGCCTCGCCTTGCGCGATGCGGCCTGGCTACTCGCGTTCGGTCTGGGGGGCGGTGCATTGGGTGGCTACCTGTTGATCCGGGCGATGTCGCCCTTGCTGTTCGAAATCGAGCGGATCGAACCCCTGGTGTTCATCCTCGCGATGATCGTGGTCAGCCTGATCGTGCTGGGCGCGGCATGGAAGCCGGCCTCGCTTGCCGCAAACACGCCGGTCAAATCCATGCTGGACGCCTCGTGAATCGCAACTTTCTCACGCTGATCGGCGCCACGTTCGGGATGTTCGCCGTGTTCGTCCGGCTGGCGCTCACCGCCTTTCGACGCGCCGGCGCAGCACCCTCCGCCTCCGATCATGGCTGATCCCATCGGCACAATCCTGATCGCCGATGATCAGGCCGATATCCGCGAAGCCCTCGCCCTGGTGCTCCGCGCCGAAGGCTTCGCCACCAAAGGCGCCGCATCCCCCGCCGAGGCCGCCCTGCTGCTCGATGCCGGCGGGATCGACGCCCTCCTGCTCGACCTCAACTTCAGCTCTGACACGACATCCGGCGAGGAGGGTATGCGCCTGCTCGCCTCGGTCAAAACCGTTCACCCCGACCTGCCGGTGGTGGTCCTGACCGGCTGGGGGTCGGTCGATCTCGCCGTGCGCGCGCTCCGCGCCGGGGCAGCCGATTTCCTCGAAAAGCCGTGGGAAAACGTCCGTCTGATCACCGTGCTCCGCAGCCAGCTCGCCTTGCTCCGCGCGCGCAGCACGGCAGCCAGCCTCACCCGCCCGGCGGCGCAGGGCGAGATTATCGGCACCTGTGCGGCGATGCGTGCCATGTTGAGCCTGGTCGCGAAGATCGCGCAGGCGGATGTTCCGGTGCTGATCACGGGCGAGAGCGGCACCGGCAAAGGGCTGGTCGCCCGCCACATCGCCGCATTGTCGCGGCGCCGCGACAAGCCGTTCGTCACGCTCGATCTCGGCTCGGTTCCTGAAAGCCTGATCGAATCCGAATTGTTCGGCCACGCGCGCGGGGCCTTCACGGATGCGAAGTCGGACCGGATCGGCCGGTTCGAAATCGCGAGCGGCGGTGTGCTGTTCCTCGACGAGATCGGCAATGCCAGCCTTGCCACTCAGGCCCGCCTGCTCTCGGTTCTGGAAGACGGCATGATCACCCGCGTCGGCGAAACCGCGACCCGTCGGGTCGATGTTCGCGTGATCGCCGCAACCAACGCCGATCTGAACCGGCTGATCGAGGCCGGACGGTTCCGGCGCGATCTGCTGTTCCGCCTCAATACCGTCGAAATTGCGCTCCCACCTTTGCGCATGCGCGGCGATGACATCGTTCTCCTCGCCGCCGACTGCCTCACGCGATCCGCCGCCCGCCATAACCGCGACGTAACCGCTTTCGCACCGGATGCCCTGGCTGCGCTCGCTGCCCATCATTGGCCGGGCAATGTTCGGGAACTGGCGCATGTAATCGAGCGGGCCGTACTGCTCGCCGACGACGGAACCATCACCCGCGCCCATCTCAGCCTCGATCCGCAACCGGAGGCACCGTTCGAACGCATGACCCTGGATCAGGCCGAGCGCTACCTCGTCCAGCGCGCGATGGCGGAGGCGGGCGGCGATGTCGAGGCCGCGGCAAGACGGCTCGGCCTGTCGCGAAGCGCCTTCTATCGCCGGCTGTCCCAGATCCGCACATGACGATCATTTTTGCGCTTGCCGGCGCCGGTATCGCAGGCTTGTTCGGCTACGTCCTGGCGCGGCGACGATCGGGGCGCGATCACCGTCAGATCGCGGCCCTGCTGCTCGGGTTGCGGGAGGGCGATTACACGCTGCGGGCGGTTCCGGCGCGCGGTGCCCCCGGGACCGCGTTCGCTGCGTTCAACGTTCTGGCCGACAGCCTGATGGGAACCCGGCGGGCGGGTATCGAGTCTGACGCCCTGCTCGGAAAACTGCTCGGCGCGGTCGATCTCGCGATCATCGTGATCGGACCCGGCGGTACCATCGTCGGCGGCAACGGTGCCGCGGGATCGCTGCTCGGCACCGATGCCGAACGACTGACCGGCCGGCGCCCCGATGCGCTGGGCATCGGCGACTGGCTCGACCTCGCCGGCCCCCATCGTTTCGAGACCCCGTTACCCGGCGGGACCGGCCCGTGGGACGTGCGGCGCGTGCCGTTCCGGCGCGGCGGGCGCGACCACCTGATCGTGGTTGCGAGCGATCTGTCCCGTGCCCTGCGCGATGAGGAACGCCGCGTCTGGCGCGGGCTGATCCGGGTGCTCAGCCACGAAACCGGTAACTCGCTCGGCCCGATTCAGGCCACGGCGGAAGCCCTGCAACAGCATGCGCACGACCCGGCCCAGACGCGTGCCGGCCTCGCCCTGATCGAGCGCCGCTCGCGGAGCCTCGCCAGCTTCATCCGCCGCTACGCCGAACTCGCCCGATTGCCGCCACCGGTTCCCGAACCGGTCTTACTCGGCCCGCTGGTGCAGCGCATCGCCGATCTCGAAACCCGGGTTCCGGTGATCGCGACGATCGCAGACGAGGGCGCCACTATGCTCGATCCGGCCCAGATCGAGCAGGCTTTGATCAACCTGATCCGTAACGCCGCCGACGCCTCGCTGGAAACCAATGGCCGTGTCGCGATCACGCTCGACCTCATCGAATCGCGTATCCGCATCGTCATCACCGATGACGGCGAAGGTCTTCCCCGCTAGGAAAACCTGTTCGTGCCGGGCTTCACCACCAAGCCGGGCGGCAGCGGCATCGGCCTGATCCTGGCCCGCGAAATCATCGAGGCGCATGGCGGAACGTTGCGATTGAAGAACCGGGAAGATGCGCCCGGTGCCGAGGCGATCGTGATCCTGAAATGTCGGGCGACAGATCTGGAATAGTTACGGGACCAACATCTATCCGGGCCGGTGATGTGGCGCTCGGCCTTGACGTCCTCGCCCGGTTCCTGATCATCCGCCACCGCGTTGCAGCACCGGCCCGGAAAGGCCGAGCGCTGCGGTAACGAGCGCAAGATGACTCAATGCCTGCTGGAAGTTTCCGGCCAGGCACATCGTACTCCTCGGAAAGCAGCCCGAGATCATTTCGAATGGCCAGCACCCGTTCCAGCGTCTGCCGCGCTTCTGCGCTTCGGCCCTGCATGTTTTGGCAGTCGGCGAGCCACAACGTGCAGGCGATGAAGCTGCCTTCGGAAACCTCGCCCTCGGGTCTTTTCCGTCGGACGAACCCGTCCTCGGTCAGCGCGAGCGACGGCGGGCCCTTGTTCCACCGCACCTCGTCTTGTATGCGGCCCCACGCCGCCTGGTTCGACTGGGTCATCAGGTTCCGGCCCACCAGCCCCGACCCGTTGGCGAGCCCCTCGGGGAACCGGTCGGTCGCAGATCGCGCCGGTTCAATTCCATGCGCACAATCCCGCGCCGTATCTTCAGATCCCGCGCATACCAGTTCGCGACCGACCCGGAATCGGCGGGCAGAATGCAGTTTTCCGGCAGCTTGGGCGAAAGTTCCCAGAACACCCGCTGCGGGTTGAGCGGTTCGGCAGGCTGCATCGCCCGGCCTTCGAGCGTCTTCCACCACTCCGCCACGTTCTTCTCGATGGTCGCGCGCCAATCGCTGTTGGTGTTCTGCTCCAGCATCGGCAGAAGCTTGCGCAGGGTCGAGGCGGCATCCCCGACGATATTCACCTCCATCGGATAGCGCAGGCTGAGGTGCCGCCCGTCGATATCGATCTGAACGCCACGGGCATCGCCCGGTTTCGGCAGAAACTCGGAAGAGGGAAAGCACGACCCGATCACGAAAAACGTATCGCAATTCTTCAGCATGTCCCAGCTCGGCTTGGTCCCGAGCAATCCGAGCGAGCCGGTCACGTAGGCCAGATCGTCGGGCACGGCGGCCTTGCCGAGCAGGGCCTTGGCGATCCCGGCATTGAGCACGGCAGCGGCCTTGTGCGGCACGATGACGGTAGTGACCACCCGCAACGTCCGGGCAATCCGAACCGCGCGGTCGATCAGGTGCCTGACCTGCCCCGGCAGCGTCGCGGTCATGACGTAATCGCCCGCCACATCCTTGAACAGGTTCTGCAGATCGACTTCCTGCTGGTAGCTGGCCCCGAGCGACATCCGCGATTGCGTGCCGACAATGGCGACCACCGGCATGTGATCCAGCTTGGCATCGTAGAGCCCGTTCAGCAGATGGATCGCACCGGGACCGGAGGTGGCGTAGCACAGCCCGACCTCGCCGGTGAACTTGGCACCGGCTAAACCCATCACCGCCGTGGCCCGGACCCAGAACCGCGTGAACCGGCGCGGATGGCGCGACGGCCCGAGCGCCGCATTGGACATCAACGCCGCCGCGACCGGCGGCAGGCTGACCGGCAGAAAGGCAGGGGAGGCAAGCTCTTCTTTTTTGCAAAAAAGAACCAAAAAACTCTCTGACTCTGAGCCCGTGCCCCCTGACAACGCCCGTAGCCCAGATAACAAAAGTTTTTTGGCTACTTTTTTTCAAAAAAGTAGTCCTTCCTTCCCTTTCCTCTGCTTTCTCACCCCCCTGATCCTATGCTTATAGTCCCATGTGACCCAAGCATCTCCCCCTCGTGAAGCCTTGGCCGAAAACTTCAAAGTCATATTTGAAGACTTCCGCCATGCCTGCGAGGCGGACGCCGATCACCATCATCCCGCCATCGTGAAGTTCATGGAACTTCTGTTCCTCCTGCTCGACAGCATCGCCGCCAGTCTCGCCAAAGCCGTCGCAGCCTTGTCCAATCCGCTCGCGCCCGCCCGGCAACCGTGCGACACCAAGCGCACGCCCGCCAATCCCCGCCGCAAGCGCGTCCCCGCGCCGTGTCCGCTCGATTCCGACTGGCGGGACGATCCGTGGCCCCCAACCCAAATTCCCACCGCATCGACCAATTCCGAACCGATCGATCCGGTCGAAACCTTGCCACCGGTCGCCCCGACCGCAGCAAAATGCGGCGGCGAGTGCGTCCCCGTCATTACCCGGACCGGCAATAATCCCATCGCCGCCCCGCACAGGCCCCGTTCCCGCTTTCGCCCCCCAAAGCGAAAATTCGCCATACCTCGCGCACGATCAATCACGTCTAAATCGTTACGATATCATAACGATTTAGACGTGATTGATTATCACACGTTGAACGCCATCCGCCCTTCGATGATGGAGATGAACACGCGAGGTCCACGAGGCCGCACTCGCGAAGGAAAACAAGCGCAGAAGCGACCGGCTGAACCGCTCGCCCCGGTTGCGCCAGCCGTACTGGCGGAACTCCCCGGCGATGACATTCCCCTCGCCGTGCCGCCACCCCCACCGGCTCCACCTCGGCTACCTTCGATGACAGGACCCGTTCACGGCGATCGGAGCATATCAGTTCGCAACCGGAACCTGTTGCGCAACAACAGGGCTGTCTCAGCCGTGATGACTGACACCTGCCAGTTGTTCCATCCGGTCCCGGTCGGCCTGCAGGACCGCCGCTGCGCCGTCATAAACCACTGCGCCATCCGAGAGCACATACGCACGATCCGCGAGTTGCAGGGCGAGAAACGCATTCTGCTCGACCAGCAGGATCGACATCCCCTCCCCTTTCATCCGCTCCACGGTGCGCATCACCTCCTGCACGATCACCGGTGCGAGGCCCTGCGAGGGTTCGTCGAGAATCAGGAGTTTGGGGTTGAGCAGCAGCGCGCGGGCAATCGCCAGCATCTCCTGCTCGCCGCCCGAAAGCCGCCCCCCCTTGCTGGTGCGCCGCTCGGCGAGCCGGGGAAACAGCTGATAGACCGTCTCGATCGTCCACGGCCCTTTGGTTTCAGGCGGGACCAGCAGATTTTCATGCACGGTGAGATGGCCGAAAATCTTGCGCCCCTCCGGCACGTAGCCGACGCCGAGCGAAGCAACCCGGTAGGGTGGCCTGCCGGTCGTCTCCTGGCCGAACAGCCTGACCCGGCCCGCACGCGGCGCGGTGAGTCCCATGATGCTGCGCATCGTCGTCGTCTTACCGGCCCCGTTGCGGCCAAGCAGCGCGACCAGTTCGCCGGCCCCGACAGTGAGCGAAACGCCATGCAGAATGTGGCTCTTGCCGTAATAGGTCTGCAGCCCGTCGACCTCGAGCACCGCACTCATGCCGCCTGCCCCAGATAGGCCGACTGCACGCGGGGATCGGCGGCAATTTCCTCGGCATTGCCCTCGGCGAGCATGTGCCCGTTGTCGAGCACCGTGATCCGGTCCGCGATCCCGAACACGATCGCCATGTCATGCTCGACGAACAGCATGGTAATCCCCTGCTCGCGGTTGAGCCGGCGGATCAGGTCGGTCATGTGATTGGTTTCCTCATCACCCATCCCGGCGGTCGGCTCGTCGAGCAGCAGCAGCTTGGGCGACTTGGCCAGCACGATGCCGATTTCCACCACACGCTGATCGCCATGCGACAATTCGCCCGCGATCCGATGAAGCTTCGGCGCGATCCGCACGATCTCGGCGAGTTCCTCGACCCGCCGCTCCACCGCCGCGCGCGTGGCCGCCGAAATCCAGGGCCGCAAATTCAGCCCCATCGCGGTCTCGACCGCGATCCGCAGATTGTCATGCACCGAAAGTGCAAGAAAAATCTCGGTAATCTGGAACGTGCGAATAATGCCGCGTTTGACCAGCGCCGCCGGATTGACCGCGGTGATGGTCTCCCCTGCGAACACGATACTGCCTTCGGAGGGCGGGAAAAACCCGCTGATCAGGTTGAACAACGTGGTCTTGCCCGCACCGTTCGGGCCGATGATCGCGCGGAGTTCGCCCGGTTCGACGCTGAGCGAAATCCCCGACAGCGCCTGCAACGCCCCGAACCGCCGCCCGACCCGATCCAGCACCAGCAGGCTCACGACTTCGCCCCGCGGTTGAAGAATCCGAGGACCCCCATCGGGAAAAAAATCACGGAAACGACAAAAACGAGGCCGATCACCGTCATCCAGTTGTTGGTGATCGAGCTGACATAGTCGCGCACCAGCACGAAAATCACCGCCCCCATCAGCGGGCCCCAGAAATTGCGCATCCCGCCGAGCACCGCGATGATCAGGAAATCGCCCGAGAGCGTGTAGTTCAACGTGTTCGGGGACGTGAAATTATCGAGCAGGGCATTCAAACCACCGGCCAGGGCGGCGACAACGCCCGAGATCGCAAAGGAAATCGCGACATAGCGCTGGGTGCGGATGCCGAGAAAGGTGAGCCGCTTGTAATTCTCGCGGATCGCCACGAAACTGTGCCCGAGCGGCGCGTTGAGCACCACCCAGAGGGCGAGCGCCGCCACGCCGAAGCAGACCAGCACGAGGTAATAAAACCCGACCGATCCCATCGGCAGGGTCAGCCCCGGCAGATGGATCGGGTGGCGGGAAAACCCGGTCAGCCCATCCTCGCCGCCGGTCAGCCCGTTCCAGCGCACCGCGATGAAATAGAACATCTGACCGATCGCAATGGTGATCATCGAAAAATAGATCCCCCGCCGCCGCACCGCGATCGGCCCGAGCAGCGCGGCGGCGAGGCCACCGACCAGGGTGCCGACCAGCAGTGCCAGCAATATGCTGTGGGTTTCATATTTCAGCATCAACCCGACCCCGTAGGAGCCAAGCCCGAAATACGCGGCATGACCGAACGAGAGGCCGCCGGTGAAACCAAGCAGCAGGTTCAGCCCCATCGCGGCCAGCGCATAAATCAGCACCCGCGAGGCCAGATCGGTATAGCCGCCGACCAGCGGCAGCCAGACCGGCACGGCGAACAGCACCAGTCCGAGCGCCACATTGCCGAGGATGCGCCGCGAGATCATCGGCCCGCCGGACACGGAGGCCGGCGCACCGGCAACGCCGCTCATTCGAACAACCCTTCCTGCCCCATCAGCCCGCGCGGTCGCACCACCAGCGTGATCCCCATGATGACATAAATCACAACCTCGCTGGCCGCTGGAAAGAAGGCGGTGGTAATGCCGGAGGCCAGGCCGATGATCAGCCCGCCGAGCAGCGAACCGACCAGCGAGCCGACCCCGCCGACCACGATCGCAACGAAGGCGGGCATGATCAAACTATCGCCCATGGTCGGTGTCAGCCCGATCTGCCCGGCGGCAAGAATGCCCGCAACACCGGCAAAAATAATGCCGATCACGAAATTCGCCGAGCGCAGCAGATAAATGTTAACGCCGAGCGCCGATATGGTTTCAAGGTCGGAATTCCCCGCGCGGATGCGGATGCCGATACGGGTGAACCGCAGGACGGCAAACAACGAACCGGTCCCGAGCAACGCCACCGCGACCACGAACAGCCGATAGCCGGTGACAAAGAAATACGTGCTGCTGAGCGGATGGTTGAGAAACGCCGGAATCGCGAGCGGCTGTCCCTGCGCACCCCACACGGTGCGGATCAGGTCCTGGATGATGAACGCGAGCCCGAACGTGAGCAGCAACGTATAGATCGGGTCCTTGCGGTTATAGAGCCGCCGCACCAGCACCATCTCGACCCCAAGTCCGATCGCCCCGGCCAGCAGCGGCGCGATGACCAGCCCGCCCCAGAATCCCACATACGGCACCAGCGTGAACGCAAAATACGCCGCCAACGCCATGAACGCGCCCTGAGCGAAATTGATCGTGTTGTTGAGACCGAGAATGAGCGCCAGCCCCAGCGCCATCAGCGCATAGAACGCGCCCTGAATCAGGCCGTTGAACACGTTGAACAACAGAATGAGCCCCATGCCGCCTCCATCCCATCGAGAGTCCGTTCGTCGCCGGGCGGATCGCGCCGTCACGGCCGATCCGCCCGGTCATTCCGGCACCGGGGCCGGAAACCCTGCGTCTCAGGTCGGGTAGGTCATCTTGCAATCGGCCGCCGCCGCCGAGAGGGCGATCTTCTTGCCCGGAATGATCGCCGAGACATCGAACAGACTGGGATATTTTCCGGCCTGAATGACATGGCCGGGAAACATGCTGAGCATCAGCTGATGATCGGCGGCGCGATATTCCGGCGCGTTCGGCTGCAACGCAATCTCCGGCGGCAGCACCAGCCCCTCCATCGCCCGGACCACCTTCATCGTGTTGGTCGATTTCGCTTTCTCGACCGCGAGCTTGATCGCATAGGTCGAAGCGTAACCGAACCAGGAACGGGCGGAGGGATATTCACCTTTGTATTTGGTCGAATACGCCTTCACGAATTCCGCAACATGAGGGGTATGGGGCTGATCCCAGTACCACTCCATCGTCCACCAGCCATAGCGCGCCGCCTCCGGCAGGGCCTGCGCCTGCTCGAGCTCGAACAGAGCGCCCCCGACCGGGATCTGCTTGTTGATGCCGAACTGCGAAATCTGCTTCATGCAGTTCACCTGATCGTCCCCCGCCAGCAGCAGGCAGATGAAATCCGGCTTCTTCGCCTTGACGTCGATCAGATAGGACGAGAAATCCGTCGTCCCCACCGGCGCGAGCGCGGTCCCGACCACGCGCCCCCCGGCCGTCTTGAGCTGCTTGGTGTAGTCGCTCTGCTCGGCATGACCGAATGCATAATCGGTCGTGATGAAATACCAGGACTTGCCGAATTTCTTGAACAGAGTCTCGAAATCCCCCGATGTCAGCATCCAGGTGGTCGAGCAGGTGCGGAACGTGTTCCAGTGGCACTCCTTGCCGGTGACCGCATCGGCATGGCCGCCGGTGCAGAGAAACAGCAGGTCGTGCTTGTTGGCAAACTGGCTCAGCGCCAGCGACGACGCGGAATTCACCGTGCCCATCAGAAAATCGATCTTGTCGCGCGAAAGCAGGCGCGATGCCTTGTCAATGCTGGTGCCCGGACTGCCCGCGCCGTCCTCGACCAGCAGTTGCAGCGGCCGGCTCATGATGCCGCCCTTCTTGTTGATTTCCTCCTCGGCAAAGCGCGCCCCTTTGATTTCGCTATGGCCGAGCGGCGCGAAAATACTGGTGATCGGATCGACCAACCCGATCTTGATCGGCACCTCGCTCGCCGCCCAACTCGGCTTCGGCGCCGCCAGCAACCCCGCGGCACCCACCGCCGCCCCAGCCTTGATCAGGCCGCGCCGGTCCAGAGAACCGCGCCTGGCACCCGCGTTGATGCCCGTCTCTATCGTTGTCATCGGATCAGTCTCCCTCACTCTGCGGTGCCATTGGCGGCACTCGGTATACTATAAATTATAGTTCATCATCAGATCGATTTCGTCAACCGCGGGTCATCTTGATGCCGAGATCGTGTGCGACCTCTGCGGTTTGATCACAGGTCGAGCACAAACCTGGAGCTGAGCGCGCGGGTGACACAAACAGTCGGAAATGAGTCGCGATGAGGGACTCCCCCACGCTCGTGAGTAAATCCTCTGGCAGCCATGCCTCTGTCGCAGTGCGATTCCGGTCAGGATTCACCATTCCGAAATGATCGTGCGTTACACCCACCTGCGATGATGACGAATGCTGGTATGCTGATCGAGGGTCACCGTACTCGACCTGTTCTGAAAGATTGGTCGTGAGGCATCGCCCCGCCACGGTCCCGCACAAGCCGGGCTCCGAACGGAACCGATATCTGGCCTTCGCTTTTTGCTGGGGCGACGTTCTGTTCGAATTGGATCGGCATTACGCGATCTCCTACGTGTCCAGCACGTGCGAGGCCGTGCTGGGATGCGGTAGCGACACGTTGATCGGCCTGGATTTTCGGGATGTTGTCGCCCCGGTCGACAGGCTTGTCATAGAGCCCTGGTTGAAGCGTCTGCCGGAGGTCGGTCGTGCGATGATAGAGACAATCACGCTGAGCGGCCCGGGCGCCGCACCGCTATGGGTTTCGCTGGCGGCAAACTGCCTCGATAGCGAGGAAGGGACGATCCATATCGCGTTGCAGCGACGCGACACCGGCGCGCATGCGATAAAAACCCCGACTCTGGATCCGGCCTCCCGGCTCGCTGACTGTACCAGTTTTGTCGATCGTGTTGCCGAGCGGATCAAGCGCGGTCACGCCGCAGGTATGGTTCCCGAACTCACGCTGGTGGTAATGCCCGACCTGCATGACCTGCGCCAGAGGTTGGGCGCTGGCCAGGACGGCATGCTGGAAGCGGTTGGCACCGCTTTGAAGGCCCGATCGATCGAAGAAGACATGGCGGCGCGGATCGGTGACGACACATTTTCGCTCCTGCACGAGGCGGGGGCGCCGATCGATCAGTTGATCCGTCAGCTCGAGGCGATCACCAGAGCCGCAGACCCGGCCGGCATCGGCCTGACCATCGATGCTTCGACCCTCGCGATCGATACCGTAATGGTGGCCGAGGTGGATCTCGCACTCGCCCTGACGCACACGCTGCGTCGTTTCGGTGCAGCGTCCGGTACCGATCTGCGCACGATGGCGAACAACCTGCGCAGCGCGTTCCAGAATTCGGTCATAACGGTCGGAAGCATCAAGCGGGCAATCAACGAGCAATCGTTCACCGTGGTGTTCCAGCCCATCGTGCAGATCAACACTGGTCGGATCCATCATTTCGAGGCGCTGTGCCGCTTTGAGGCCCAGGATCAGGAATCACCCTTCACGACCATTCAGGTCGCCGAGGAGCTTGGCCTGATCGCGGCCTTCGACCTCGCGATGGTCCGCAAGGTCATCGCCTGGCTCTTCACCCGACCGCTTAACAACGCGCGCGAGCGGATCGCGGTCAACGTATCAGGCTATTCGATCGAACAGGCCGCCTATACCGAGGCGCTGCTAAACCTGCTCGCGGAAAATGACTGGCTCCGCGGACGGCTGATGTTTGAAATCACAGAAAGCGCACGGATCGCCAATCTGGAGACGGCGGATCGCTTCATCCAGGCGCTACGGCAGCGTGGATTTCAGGTCAGCCTCGATGATTTCGGGGCCGGTGCGGCGTCGTTCCAATATCTGTCGGTCCTTGATGTCGATGTCGTCAAACTGGATGGGTCCGCAGTGCGGAACGCCCAGAAAGCCCAGAAAGGGCGGGCTTTTCTGTCGGCCCTGACCGAGCTCTGCCGGCGCATGGGAATCGAGACCATCGCCGAAATGGTCGACACGCCCGAGACGCTGCAATTCGTGCGCGACTGCGGTTGCAATTACGTCCAGGGCTATCTGTTCGGCAGGCCCACCAAAGAGATCAATGATTTTCATCCGCTACCTAACCGGATACTGTTTACAGCACGATGACATCTGTGCGTTTTCCGTGATACCGGCCTGAGGGTCCGTTGCTCTGAAGCGGGATAGGGTGGTGCGGTGGCGTTATCCAACGCACCTGGATTGAAACGGTCATCAGACAGGAAGCTTTATATAACTGACCATCCGCGCCACCGCCGCCACAACCCCGGCCGTCTCCGCATCGACCTGTCCGTCCACGCGCGCCGGGCGGAACCGGCGCTGAAACGCCGCCACCACCAGGTCGTGTTTCAGGTCCATATCGTAGCCGATCGCGGCGAGTTCCGTCGCGGTATCGCCGTGTGGGCCGATGTCATCGGCCCAGAACCCGATGCCGTGCGCCGCGAGGTGTGCCCAGGGAAACAATTCGCCGGGGTCCTGCTTCCGGTCGGGCGCGATGTCGGAATGTGCCACTATGTTCCGCGCCGGAATCGGGTGGCGTTCGAGTAGGCCCCGGCACAGCCGGATCACGGCTTCGATCTGCACATCGGGAAATGGCACATAGCCGAATTCGTGGCCGGGATTGACGATTTCGATCCCGATCGAGCGATCGTTCAACCCCCGCACCCCGCGCCAATAGCTCACCCCGGCATGCCAGGCCCGCCGCTCCTCATCCACCAGCGCGATCAATGTCCCATCGGTCTCGACCACGTAATGCGATGAAACCCGCGCAGCCGGGTCGCACAACCGCGCGATCGCATCGGCCCCGCTGCGCATCCCGGTATAATGCAGCACCAGATGATCGATCACCGCCCCATCGGGCCGGTCGTCGTGATTGGGCGACCTCACAAACCCCGCTCGCGCTTGATATCGTCCCAGGCGGCATTGATCCGCGCCACCCGGTCGGTCGCCCGTGCGGCGAATTCCGGCGGGACCCCGCGCGCCGCGAGCTGATCGGGGTGATTTTCCCGCATCAGCTGTTTCCAATGCGCCCGGATCGCCTCGCTGCTCGCATCGCGCCCGATCCCGAGCACGACATACGGATCGCCTTCGGATAGCGCGTAGGAGGAGGGATTCTCCGCCCGCGCCCGCGCCGCCGCATCGAGCCCGAACGCCACGCCGATCCGGGTGAGCATATCCGCCTCACGCCCGTTGATCGGCTCATCCGCCCGCGCAATCGCGTATAACGCCCCCAGCACCTGTTCGAGCGCAAGCCGGTTATCCGCGAAACTCTCGCCGAGCTGCCTTGCATAGGGCTCGAACCCCGCCGAATCGTTGCGCGCCTGATCGAACAACCGCCCGATCATCGGCACCGCCGCGTCCTCGATCCGGAACTGCCGCTTGAACGCATCGATCTCGGCGCGATTGACCGGCCCGTCGCATTTGGCAAGCTTCGCGGCCAGCACCGTCGCCGCAATCGCGAACACCTGCTCCCGCCGCCCGATCATGGCCGCCAGCCGCGCGGAATCGAGCGGCAAGGCCCGCCCCAGCCGCGCCCCGAACGATCCGAGATCGCCGGTATCCGCCGCGTGGCCAAGCGCCGCCCCCGCAATCGCGCCCACCGGCCCGCCGAACGCAAACCCGGCCACGCCGCCGATCACCTTACCCCATACTGCCATTCCCCCCATATCGGGTGGCTGGCCCGTAAGGTCAAAGGGCGATCTGCACCGGTATCAATATCGCCGCATCAGCGCCACCAGCCGCCCCTGCACCTTCACCCGCTCGGCAGGGAAAATCCGCGTCTCGTGGCGCACATTGGCCGGTTCCAGCGCCGTCGAATTGCCCCGCCGCCGCAACCGCTTCAGCGTTACCTCGTTGTCGTCGATCAGTGCCACGACGATCTGCCCGGTCTCGGCGGTCTCGCCTTTGCGGATGATCGCGGTATCGCCATCGAGAATCCCCGCCTCGATCATCGAATCCCCCACCACTTCCAGCGCGTAGTGATCGCCCTGCCCGATAAAGGCGATCGGCACCTCGATCTCGGCCTGATGCTCCCGCAGCGCCTCGATCGGCTGGCCCGCGGCAATCCGCCCGTAGAGCGGCAGGCTCACCGCCGCCACCTCCGCCGCCGCCCGCGCGCCCTGGAACCGCTGCGAAAAATCGCCCCGGATCACATTCGGCGCGAATTTGGCATCGCCCCGCTCCGCCGGCACGCTGTCCGCCGGCAGCCTGATCACCTCCAGCGCCCGCGCCCGGTGCTTGTGCCGGCGCAGAAACCCGCGCTCCTCCAGCGCCCCGATCAATCGATGAATGCCCGATTTCGATTTCAGATCGAGCCCGTCCTTCATCTCCTCGAAACTCGGCGAACAGCCGGTCCGCCGCAGATGCTGGTCGATGAACACCAGCAGCTCATATTGCTTGCGCGTCAGCATCATTCCCTCGTCCGAAAACCCCGAACCGACCCGAACCGCCCCTGCGGCCCGGACCATCGCGTCATCCCCACCGGGAACAAAGCGCTAACATGATGTTCTATGAATCGAACCCGCGTCGCGTCAAGAGCCTCGCGGCAAAATAATCACCTTCTGTTCTCGATCGGTTACCCTTGCCACGCCCCCGCCCGGTCCGCCAAGTGCCGCCATGGCCATCCTCTCGATCCAGTCCCAGGTTCTCAACGGCAGCGTCGGCAATACCGCTGCCGCCTTCATCTACGCCCGCCTTGGCCTCGAAGTCTGGCCCCTGCCATCGGTCATCCTCTCGCACCATCCCGGCCACGGCGGCAGCGAAGGCGGCCCGGTGAAACAGGCCCGCCTCGCCGCCCTCGTCACCGGCCTCGCCGCGCGCGGTGCCTTCGCCCGCTGCGAGGCCGTGGTCTCCGGCTATCTCGGCGCCGAAGCCGCCGTCCCGGTAGTCACCGATGCCATCGCCCGCGCCCGCGCGTCCCATCCCGGCGCGCTCTACTTCTGCGATCCGGTCCTGGGCGATTCCGGCCGGATCTACGTCCCCCATGCCCTGGTCGACGCCACCCGCACCCACCTCCTGCCGCGCGCCGACATCGCCACCCCCAACCCGTTCGAACTCGAAATCCTCACCGGCCTGCCCGTGCCGGACCGCGCCCACGCCTTCCGCGCCATGGCGCAACTCGGCCCCGGCCTCGTCATCCTCACCGGCTTCACCGGCACCGACACCACCCCCGGCACCCTCGACATCCTGATGCTCGAAGCCGGAAACCCGTACCATCACACCGTCGAAGCCCTGCCGCGCCCCTTTTCCGGCGCGGGCGATGCCTTCTCCGCCCTGTTCCTCGCCGCTTATCTGCCCCACCGCAACGCCCGGCGCGCCCTCGCCGCCGCCGCCGCCGCCAGTGCCGCCCTCCTCGCCGCCACCGCGTCTGGCGGTCACGACGAACTCGCCATCGTCCCCGCCCAACACCTCTGGACCGCCGCTTTCGCCGCCGCCACCGCAACGGAAACATGACAACGGCGCCATGCGATGAAATTTTGTTGATTCAGATCGCTCATCCGGCATATATTCATAAGTCTATATCTTCCGGTGGAAATTCGCCGGCGCCCGCCCGGGTTTCCGGGCATCAATCCTTGGGAGGATGATGATGACAACAATGGCATCTCTGCTGAAACGCAAACCCGTCTCCGTGATCGCCGTCCCGCCGGACTCGAAAATCCGCGAAGTCGTGCTGGTCCTCGCCGAAAAGCGCATCGGCGCGGTGGTCGTTCAGTCCGCCAACCAGGATCTCCTCGGCATCCTTTCGGAACGCGACGTGGTCCGCAGCCTCGCCGCCAACGGTCCCGCCACGCTCGACATGGTCACCAGCCAGCTCATGACCCGCGCGCCGACCACCGCAACCCCGTCCACCACCATTTTCGAGGCCGAAACCCTGATGACCGACGGCCATTTCCGCCATCTCCCCATCGTGGACGGCGGCAAGCTCATCGGCGTGGTCAGCATCGGGGACGTCGTGGCCGGCCTGATGGACCAGCAGGCCCACGAAGTCCGCAGCCTGCGCAGCTACGTCACCGGCGGCATCGCCTAACCCGTATCCCGCCCGACACCGCAATAAAAAACGCCCGCCGGCATCACACCGGCGGGCGTTCCATATCGCGTGGAATCCGGCTTTACTGCGTGGTGGTATCGGTCCCCGGCATCTTCACCTTCGGCGGTGCCCCGAGATTGATCTGCTTCGGCGTGGTCTGCGAACCCGCAACCGCGCCGCCGACCGCCCCGATCCCGGCACCCGCCAGCGCGCCGATCGGCCCGCCGACCGCCCCGACCGCGGCACCCGCCGCCGCACCACCCGCCGCGCCGCCCTGGGCGCGTTCCGGCTGGCTGGTCCCACACCCGGCCAGCGCCAGCGCCATGCCGAGCGCCAGCGGCGCGGCAATAAGGGTTTTCTTGAAGGTCATATCGTTCATCCTTTCCGGAATTTTGGAGAGCCAACCTGTCGCCGCCTCGACGTCAGGAACCGTTGACGGACCGATATGGTGGTCACGACCCTCCATCGTATCAACCGCGCGACCCCGCACCCCACCCCGAATGAACGAAGTTTATGCCGTTGCTCATCCGAACCCGCAGCTACCTCACCGTCGGCGGCGGCAGCGGCTGCGACTCGACACCTTGCCCGCCATACCCGCCCGCCGGACTCAGCGATTGCGGCTGCCCATACGATTGTCCATACGATTGCCCACCCGATTGGGGATACGCCGTGGTCGGCTGCGCCTGATACGAATTGATCTGCTGGCGCAACCCCGGGCCGGAATAGCCCTGCGCCGGAGCCGCCTGCGGTGCCGCCCCGTAACTCCCGCCCGGCGCCGGCCCGACCTTGCCGACATTATCGAGATTGATCTGTTTCGGCGTCGTCGTCGAAGCGGTCAGCGCCCCGATCCCGCCGCCCACCGCCGCGCCCACCACAACCCCGATCGGCCCGCCGATCAGCCCGAACGCCGCCCCGGTCGCGGCGCCGCCCGCCGTCCCGGTGCCCATCCGGTGCGGCGCCTCGGTCCCGCATCCGGCCAGCAGCACGGCACTCGCCGCCAGCAACAGCACCGACCCCGCCAGCCCAGGCTTCAATCGCGACATCCTCGTCCCCTTCCGCTGATCCAATTTCGGTCCAACCCCGAACCGACCTATAATCGTCTTCCGTGGTAACATAAAGTTTTTCAGCCCCTTATACAAAAGCGTGAAGAGATTGTGTTAATTCCCCACAATGTCGCTCAACCGCAACCAGGACCGCGCCGCCCTCAGCCCGCCGCCGCCGATCGCCCCGCGCTGGTTCAGCCGGTTCAAAGGGCGCGCCCGCTTCGGCATGGCGGCCTTCATCCTCATCTACGCCCTCCTCGCGCTCAAACTGATCGACGCCACGATCATCGCCCCGATCAAGCCGAGCGCCGCCGTCCTCGCCGCCCAGCGCCCCGATTTCCGCACCATGCTCTCCGCGCCCGACCGCGCGCCCATCCTCGACCGCAACGGCCGCATCCTCGCCGTATCCCTCCCCGGTGCCGCCCTCTTCGCCGACCCGAAAGAAATCACCACCCCGAAACGCGACGCCGCCCGCCTCGAAACCGCACTTCCCATGCTGAACCAGGCCGAAATCGCCCACCGCCTCGGCCTCAGCCATTACGGCTTCGTCTATCTCGACCGCGATCTCACCGCCGCGCAGGAACTCGCGGTCAACCGCCTCGGCATCCCCGGCCTCTACTTCCAGCACGTCTGGATGCGCCACTACCCCGAAGGCAACCTCGCCGCCCACGTCCTCGGCGGCGTCACGCCGGACCAGCGCGGCATCGCCGGCATCGAGGATTATTTCGACCGCCGCCTGATCGCCCACCCCACCCAGCCCCTTCACCTCTCGATCGACCTCCGCGTCGAAGCCATCGTCCACCGCGAAGTCGCCCGCGCCATGGCCGACTACAAAGCCCGCGGCGCCTGCGGCATCGTCGAAAACATGTCCGGCCGCGTCGTCGCCATGGTCAGCCTGCCCGACTACAACGCTAACGACCTGCACGACGCCCCAACCCACGCCTTGTTCGACCGCTGCATCTCCGGCGACTACGAACCCGGCAGCGTCATGAAACTCATGACCATGCCCGCCGCCCTGCAATCCCGCCTCGTCGATTACTGGGACCGCTTCAACACCACCCACCCCCTCTTCGTCGACGGTTTTTCAGTCACCGACTACGAACCGGTCCATTACTGGCTCGCCATGCCCGCCATCCTCGCCTTCTCGTCCAATATCGGCGCGTCGCGCATCGCCACCATCATGGGCTCGAAAATCCAGCGCGCCTGGCTGCGCAAAATGGGCTTCTTCAGACCCTCCCCGATCCAGATGCCCGGCGTCCAACCCCCGATCTGGCACCCGAAAGACACCTGGAAACTCCTCACCACCATGACCGTGAGCTTCGGCAACGGCATCGCCATGGCCCCGATCATCCTGGTCAACGCCGTGGTGGCGGACGTCAACGGCGGCATCCTCTACAAACCCACTTTGCTCGCCCGCACCAGGGGTGCCCCGCCGCGCACCGGCATCCGCGTCATGCGCCACAGCGTCTCGGTCACCATGCGCCGCCTCATGCGCGGCGTCGTCCTCTCGGGAACCGGGGTCTACGCTCGCGTCCCCGGCTACCTCGTCGGCGGCAAAACCGGCACCTCCCAGGTCGTCGGGCGTAACGGCAGCTACCGCAACCACCTCAACAACTCCTCCTTCATGGCGATGTTCCCGGCAACCGACCCCCGCTACGTCGTCTACGTCCTGGTCATCCACCCCAAGCCGACCAAAAAAATGCAGCATTTCTCCTACGGCTTCACCACCGGCGGCTACGTCGCCGCCCCCGCAGTCGGGCGCATCATCGCCCGCATCGGCCCGATGCTCGGCATCCCCCCGGTCGAGGGACCCGCCCTGAAAGCGATCAACGCCCGGTTCGGCATCCCGCTCAAACCCGCAATCCCCCCCGGCCAACCCGCCCTCGGCCCCGGAAACCCGTTCCCGCCCGGCGCCAACCGCTACGCCTATATCCTCGCCAACCGAACCCCGCCGAAACACCCGGATACCGAGGCCGCCGCGGCCGCCCTGCACCGCGTCCAACTCGCCATCCCCGGCCAGCGCACCAACGATCGCGGACCGGTCCACCTCCGCGCGCCGATGCAGACGGTCGCTTCGGGGGCCGGGCAAGGGTAGCAAACGCAAGCGCTTCTTTTTTGGAAAAAAGAAGCAAAAAACTTTTTGGTCTCAGCACTGTGCTGTTGGTTGGGTGATTGCCACAATTCAGAGTGGTGGCAGGGCCATAGATTTGATTTGACTTGGCGAGTTTCAGAGATAGGATACAACCATAAGTTTATTTCTGACCCCAGGATTCCCGGTATGAGCAGCACCACCGTCACCGTCGGCAACAACCCAACCGTCGGCTCATACACGCAGATCACCGCCTCCGGCACCTACGATGTCGTGGTGCAAGGCGCCAGCGGCATCCTTTTCACCACCGGCTCGCTCGACACCACCATCCTCACCATCACCGAACAGGGCTTCCTCTTCACCGATGAAGTCAGCGGCGGTGCCACCGAACTCTTCAACCCCACCACGCTCAATACCGTCATCCCGTTCCTTGACCTCGGCTACGCCCCCGGTGCCTCCACCGAGCCCGGCGACGGCACCCTCATCCTCGGCAACAACCTCATCAACGACAATTTCGGCCCCCCGCTCAATTTCGCCGGCCCCGGCAACGATCTCGTCTTCGGCAGTTCCCTCACCCCCGCCATCCTCAGCCAGATCTCCAATTTCGCCCCGACCGACACGATCGACCTGCAAGGCATTTCCGGCGCCACCAGCGCGGTGTGGACCCAAAATCCCGGCACCGCCGGCGGCATGCTCAGCCTCGAAACCGCCACCAATGTCGACCTCGCGGACATCACCCTCGCCACCGGCACCTTCACCTCCAGCCTGTTCAGCATCACCTCGGACGGGTTCGGCGGGACCGACATCACCGTCGCCTGCTACCATTCCGGCACCCGCATCGCGACGCCGTCAGGTGAAACCAACGTCGAATCCCTCGCAATCGGCGATCTCGTCCTCACGGCGGACGGCACCGCCCAACCGGTCAAATGGCTGGGCAGACGGTCCTATTCCGAACGCTTCGCCGCCGGAAAAACCCATCTCCTGCCCATCCGCTTCGCCCCGCTCTCGCTTGGCAACGGCCGCCCCCGCCGCACCCTCCGCGTCAGCCCGGCCCATGCCATGCTGATCGACGGCGTGCTGATCCCCGCCGCCGCCCTGATCAACGGCGTCTCGATCGTCCAGGAAACCGCCGAAACCCGGATCGACTACATCCACGTCGAACTCGCCCGCCACAGCGTCATCTTCGCCGAAGGCGCCGCCTCCGAAACCTATGTCGACGACAACAACCGCGCCATGTTCCACAATCTGGCAGACTACGAATCCCGCTACGGCGCCACCCCACCCGAACCCGCCGCCTACATCACCACCCGCATCGAGTCCGGCCCCGTCCTGCACGCCATCCGCACCCGCCTCGCCGCCCTCGCCGGCATCGCCCCACCCCCCGCCGATCACAGCCCGCTCCACGGCTGGCTCGAACGCATCGAAACCGAAGCCCCCGAAACCGTAGACGTTGGCCCCACGCCGCAATCATGGGCCGTCGGTTGGGCCGCCGCCCCCGACCACCCCGGCGTCCCGGTCTGCTTCGAACTCCTCCACCATGGCCGCGTCATCCATCGCGGCCTCGCCACCCTCCACCGCCCCGATGTCGAGGATGCCGGCCACGGCAGCGGCCGCTGCGGCTTCCGCATCCCGGTCCCGCCCGGCACGCGCCTCGCCGACCTCACCTTCCGCCGCATCGCCGACCACGCCATCCTCCCCAACCCGGCCATCCCCCACACCGCCATCCCCCACACCGCCAACCTCCGCGCCGCCTGACCCATGCTGCGCGGACGGCTCGACCTCGCCACCCGCACCCGCCTCACCGGCTGGGCGCAGGACGACCGCCTCCCCAACCAGCCGGTCGCCCTCCTCGTCATCGACAACGACACCCTGCTCGACCGCATCATCGCCAACGTCCCCCGCCCCGACCTCGCCGCCAGCGGCATCGGCACCGGCCATCACGGGTTCGACATCCGCCTCGAATCCGGCCTGCCCGGCCTCGGTCAGCACCTCATCCGCGTGGTGCGCGAACGCGACGGCGCCGAACTCCCCGGCTCCCCCGCCCTGATCGCCCCCGCCCACGCGTTCGACGCCCACGAAGCCTCCCTGCTCCAATCCCTGCTCGACGGCCTCGCCACCACCGAGGCAATCGACACCGCCATCGCCACCCTCGCCCGCCAGATCGACCGCCTCGCCGCCCGCCGCCCCGAAACCCTCTCCAACGCACAATCCCCGTCGCGCCGTGCTCTCATCATCGACACCACCATGCCCGCTCCGGGCCGCGATGCCGGGTCCAACGCCATCCTCTCCCACGCCGCCGCTCTCACCCGCCTCGGCTTCGCCGTCAGCCTCATCGCCGCCGACGCCTCAGTCCCCCCAACACTTGTCCCGACCTTGGCGCCACCCGCCATCGACTTCCACGCCGCCCCGATCACCCCCACCGTCGAAACCCTGCTCCGCCGCGAAGCCAACGCCTTCGACCTCGTCTACCTCCACCGGCTTGATGCCGCCGCGGCCTACATGCCCCTGGTCCGCCTCCACCAGCCCCGCGCCCGCATCGTCTACAGCGTGGCCGACCTCCACCACATCCGCCTCGCCCGCCGCGGCTTCGTCGAGCGCGAAGCCAGCCTCATCGCCCGCGCCCGCAAGGTCCGCGATACCGAATTCGCCCTCGCCGCCGCCGCCGATGCCGTCATCACCCATTCCCACGCCGAAGCTGCCCTGCTCCGCCGCCATCTCCCCGCCGAAAAAATCCACATCGTCCCCTGGGCGATCGAAGCGGCCAAACCCCGCCGCCGCACCCCGCGCAACCGCCTCGGCTTCATCGGCCATTTCGGCCACGCCCCCAATCTCGACGCCGCCCACCGCCTGATCCACCACATCATGCCGCTCCTGCGCGCAGCCGACCCCGACATCGAATGCCTCATCGCCGGCTCCGCCATGCCCGTCGCCCTGCGCGACCATCGGTCCGAACGCGTCACCATCTGCGGCAAAATCGACGACCTCCCCGCCTTCCTCGCCAGCCTCACCCTCACCATCGCCCCCATGACCTTCGGCGCCGGCGTCAAAGGCAAAATCCTCGACAGCCTCGCCGCCGGTGTCCCCTGCATCGCCACCCCCACCGCCATCGAAGGCCTCGACTGGCCCGAAACCCTCGCCCCCTGCATCGCCACCGACAATGAAAGCCTCACCACCGCCATCCTCGCCCTCTGCGACAACCCCCAGGCCCACCGCCGCGCCGCCACCGCCGGCCTCGACCTGATCCGCACCCGCTGGTCCGAACCCGCGACCGACGCCGCTCTGGCGCGGATCGTGGGCGAGAGAAGAGAACGGGAGACCAGGACTTCCGTCTGGAAAAAAGGAGGCTCTGCGGCGAAATTGACGTAGAAGGAGGTTTGATAACGGCATCATTCGAATTCGTACTAGTCCGGTGCTCGCCCGGCCAAACATTGACCGCTTCAGCATCTTGAAACGATTGATCTGGCCTTCGGTTTGGCCGCTGCTCCAAGGTTCGGTGATGGCGTTTTTGATCGCGTCGCTGTCGCGCCTGGGCGTTTCGCAAAACCTTGCAAAGCGTCGATGCCGGATTTTGTTGTTCAGCTGCGACGGCCGTAGCCTCCACCGCCCGGAGTTGCGATGCCGAATATGTCCCCCGGAGCGATGGAAGTCTCCGCTCTGCCGGGCAGGATTTCACGGGTTCCACCGGCACGTTCGATCCATTGCCGGCCGACCGCACCGTCATCTCCGCCATCGAGACCGAACGGGGCCACCTCGCGGCGGGAGGCAACGATCATCGCCGTCATCGGGGCATGAAAGCGCAGACGGCGGATTGCGCCGTCGCCGCCGCTCCAGGCTCCCGCACCACCTGAGCCGCGCCGGATCGAGAACTCCTCGACAGTGACCGGATAATTCAGTTCCAGAACCTCGGGGTCGGTCATCCGTGTATTGGTCATATGGGTTTGGACGGCAGAGGCGCCCGCGAAACCTCGGCCCGCACCGGCTCCCCCGCAGATGGTTTCGTAATATTGTCGCTTCGCATCTCCGAACAGGAAATTGTTCATCGTCGCCTGGCTGCACGCAACCGCGCCGAGTGCGCCGAACAGAGCGTTGCACACGGCTTGGCTGACCTCGGTATTCCCGGCGACAACGGCGGCACCGGAGGCGGGGGCGAGGAACGATCCTTCCGGGATGATGAGCTCGATCGGATCGAGACAGCCTTCGTTGAGCGGGATGTCTTCGCCGACCAGGCAGCGAAAGACATACAGCACAGCGGCCTGTGTGATCGCGCGCGGGGCGTTGAAATTACCACTGTGCTGTGCGCTGGTGCCCGTGAAATCCACCGTCGCGCGACGCGCCGCCCGATCGATAGCGACGCGCACCGCGATGACGCTGGAATCATCCATGCGATAGATAAAGCGCCCCTCGCCGATCCGGTCGATCACCCGGCGAACATGCTCGGCGGCATTGTCCATCACATGGCGCAGATAAGCCGAAGTCAGCTTCCAGCCGTGCCGGGCGACGATGGCATCCAAGCCCGCTGCCGCCGCGTGATTGGACGCTATCTGGGCCTTGATGTCGGCAATGTTCTGCTCTGGATTGCGTGCCGGGAAACGAGCGGAAAGCAGGAGATCGCGCAATTCGACCTCGCGGAACCTGCCCTTATCGAGGAGCAGAAAATCGTCGATAAGCACGCCTTCCTCGACAAGGGTTGTCGCATTTGGCGGAGTCGATCCCGGCGTAATGCCGCCGATATCCGCATGATGCCCGCGCGCACCGGTAAAGAAGCGGATTTCGGTACTTTCGGGGTCGAAGACCGGGGTGATGACCGTGATATCGGGCAGATGGGTACCGCCCGCGCTCGGATTGTTCAGGGCGATCACGTCGCCGGGACGGAGAGTGCCCCCGCGGGTCTTGATGATATGGCGCACACTTTCGCTCATCGATCCAAGATGGACCGGCACGTGCGGCGCATTTGCAATCAGGCGTCCTTCAGCATCAAACACGGCGCAGGAGAAGTCGAGCCTTTCGCGAATATTCACGCTCTGTGCCGTGTTCTGCAAAACCGCGCCCGCCTGTTCGGCGACACTCATGAACAGGTTGTTGAAGAGTTCGAGAAGAACCGGGTCAGGTGGCGCATCCGGATCCGGCACCCTGCCGTGCGCCTCGCCCTGGCGGCGCAGGATCAGATTGTCGGGCGCGGCGATCTGAGCGATCCAGCCCGGCTCGACGATCGTGGTTGCATTGGCATCGCAGATGATTGCCGGACCGGAAATTTCATCACCGGAACGCAGATCGAGCCGGTCGAATATGCTGGCATGATGCGCCTCGCCCCGGCTCCAGATCGACCCTGTATCGACCGGGGTCAAAGCCGTTTCCCGTCTCGGTGGGGTCTGTTCATGAACGCTCTCGCCCGGCGCGATCGCTTCAACCGATACGGCATCGACGATGACCGGGCGGCCCGGAATCGCAAAACCGAATCGGGTCTCATGGGCTTCGGTGAAAGCAGCCACGCGGTCGGTCACGTCGGCAGGGATCAGCAGAATGGCCTCGGTTGCGTCGTAGCGCAGGTGAAGCTGTGCCGTAACACGAATTGTCGCGGCATCACCGCCCTGCGCGACCACCGCCGCGCGGGCTTCATCGGAGAGAGCGGCGATCGCGGTGTCGATTTCGGCTGCCGAAGCTGCGAGTGGCCGTTCGATGGCACACTGACGCACGGTGCCGAGTTCAGCGAGGCCCATGCCGAACGCGGAGAGAACGCCTGCAAACTTATGGATGAAGACCGTATCCATTCCAAGCGCTTCGGCAACCAGACAGGCGTGCTGCCCGCCGGCGCCGCCAAAACAGGTGAGAACGAAACGCTGTGGATCCTGACCTTTCTGGATTGAGATTTGCTTTATCGCCTTCACCATGTTTGCGATCGCGATTTCGAGAAAGCCTTCCGCGATCTCCTGGGGGAGGCGGGAAATGCCTGTCGAGCGCTCAACCTCGCGAGCGACCGCGGCGAACCGTTCCTGAACGATGTCGGCATCGAGCATTTGATCGCCGTTCGGGCCGAATATCGCCGGGAAATGGCCGGGCTGAATTTTGCCGAGGCAGAGATTGGCATCCGTAACCGTAAGAGGACCACCGCGCCGATAACACGCCGGTCCCGGGTTGGCGCCCGCGGATTCAGGACCAACCCGGAATCGCGCACCGTCGAAGTGCAGGATCGAGCCGCCTCCGGCCGCGACCGTGTTGATCGCCATCATCGGCACACGCACCCTGATGCCGGCGATTTCGGTATCGAAGCTCCGTTCGAACGTGCCATTGTACAAGGCGACATCGGTGGAGGTGCCGCCCATGTCAAAGCCGATGATGCTGCCGAAGCCGGCGGCCTCGGCTGAACGCACGGCGCCGACGATGCCGCCGGCAGGGCCGGAAAGGATCGCATCCTTGCCCTTGAAGCTCGACGCTTCCGCAAGCCCACCGTGTGACTGCATAAAATAGAGGCTGGTTCCATCGAGCGATTGCGCCACTTTATCAACATAGCGGCGCAGGATCGGCGAGAGATAGGCATCGACCACTGTGGTGCCGCCACGTGGCACCAGGCGCAGCAGCGGACTGACGTCATGGCTCGCCGAAATCTGGGTAAATCCAGCTTCGCGCGCGATGTCGGAAAGTCGCCTTTCATGAACTGAATTTTTCCAGCCGTGCATCAAAGCGATCGCAACAGCTTCGATGCCGTCCGCTTTTGCGGCGTCCAGCGCCGACCGCGCTGCCTTTTCGTCGAGAGGCGTGGTTTCGGTGCCGTCGACACCGATCCGGCCATCGACTTCGATGACCGTCTCGTAGAGCATCGAAGGCAGTTTGATCGCGAGATCGAACAGGCGGGGCCGCGCCTGGGTACCAATCCGCAATACGTCGCCGAGGCCACGGTTTGTGACGAAGGCTGTGCGGGTGCCCTTACGTTCGAGCAGCGCGTTTGTCGCGACGGTCGTACCCATCCGGACCGAATGGATACGTTCGGACGGGACCGGGTCGCCGTGCGCGACCCCGAGCACATCCTTGATTCCGGCTATTGCCGCGTCGTCGTAGCGTTCGGGATTTTCACTCAGCAGTTTGCGTGTGACGAACCGTCCATCCGACGCCACGCCGATCAGATCGGTAAATGTGCCGCCCCGATCGATCCAGAAGCGCCAGTCCGTAGCAATGTGAGTCACTGAACAATCTCCAGGGCATTTGGTCACAAAATCGGTGGATTACGAAGCCGCGCCGATTGTTTGCACGTTTGAAATCCGGCAGGCAGGTACCCAGCGGTAAAGGATCGCCGGCAGGCCGAGTGCCAGCATGATGTTGATGAAAGGCGCGAGCACAGACAGATCCGATCCAAGAACATGTAATTCGAGCGGGATCGACACAACGAGACTGATCACCAGAGTGATCATCCCAATAGGCTCGAAGCCGCGTAACCGAGCGGGATCGATTTCCGGGGTTTGCGCGCCCGGCCTGCCAGTCAGCCAGTAATATGAAATCACACTGGCTCCCCAGGCCATGATGAACAGTCCTTCGATGGTCAGCACCTCAAGCAGATGGGTGAAGATGCCGAGCGCGATCAGCAATACTCCAGCGACCGCGACGACCATTGCCGCCGCCGATCGTATCCACGCCCGGTCCTTCACGCCGACCATGCCCAGCGTGTTGGAATATGCAAGCGATCCGCTATACACGATGCGGAGGTAGCCGGTCTGCTTGAGCGCTCGATGGGATCGGGATCGCCGCAATACCGCCAGCCATCGTTCGGGATGATATCGCCAATGGCCGGCTTGTCCGGCTACGGAGCGGCCATCGGCTTCGGGATCTTGGTTTCGTTGCGGCATGGGCTGAAACATCCGAGAAATTCCTGATCTCCGGCATCGCGGATCTCGCGGCAGAAAGCGCCCTGTGACCTGACCGGGGTATACCTCCTATGGCCTCAGAAAGCCTGGAGGAGCTTGCGCCATGAGGGGAAATCTTCGATATCCAATGATATAAGGTTAGGATCTCGACTGATGGCAGAGCAAGACGAGTTTTTCGCCCCGTATGACGCTCCGGCTGGAGGCTGGGGCGCGTTGGCTGCAACCGCAAAAGCCTTACGCCGGCAAAGCGTTGTGGCGCGCGGCAGCAAGGCGCTGTTGGCCGCGAACCAACCTGAGGGGTTCGATTGTCCGGGTTGCGCCTGGCCAGATCCGAAACATACTTCGTCCTTCGAATTCTGCGAAAACGGTGCCAAGGCAATCGCTTGGGAAGTAACAGACAAACGGGTAACGCGTGCCTTCTTCGAGCGCCATACCGTGACCGAATTGCTGGCTGAGACCGATCTTTGGCTTGAGGAACAAGGTCGGCTGACCGAGCCAATGCGTTACGATGCTGCCACTGATAAATACGTCCCCATCGCATGGAACGAAGCTTTTGCGACCATCGCGCGCCATATTCACGCGATGGATCATCCGGATCAGGCCGAGTTCTATGTCTCCGGCCGCACCTCGAACGAGGCAGCGTTTCTGTTCGCGCTGCTCGGCCGCCTCGTCGGCACCAATAATTTCCCCGATTGCTCCAACATGTGCCACGAGCCGACCAGTCGGGGCCTGCCGCTCTCGATCGGCATCGGCAAGGGCACCTCGGTGCTGGAGGATTTCGAACACGCCGACATGATCTTGAACATCGGTCAGAACCCCGGCACCAATTCGCCACGCGCGATGGGCACGCTACGCGATGCCGCCAAGCGCGGCGCGCGGATCGTGGTGTTCAACCCGCTGCGCGAGCGGGCGCTCGAACAATTCGCCGACCCCAAGAGCACACAGGACATGCTGTCCAAGGGCGTGAAAATCGCGCATCTCTATTGCCAGGTGAAGGTCGGCGGCGATGCCGCAGCGCTGAAGGGCGTGATGAAACTTGTGATCGAGGCCGAGCGCGCGGCCAAGGCCGAAGGGCGGAGCGGTGTGCTCGATCATGATTTCATCGCAGCCCACACCCACGGGTTCGAGGATTTTGTCGCGGATCTCGACGCGACCGACTGGGCTGATATCATCGAAACCTCCGGCCTCGATCGCGCGACGCTTCAACAGGTTGCGGACATCTATTGCGAGGCCAAATCGGTCATCCTGATGTATGGCATGGGCATCACCCAGCATCGCCACGGCTCGGAAAACATCCAGCAATGCGTCAATCTGCTGCTGTTGCGGGGCAATATCGGTCGGCCCGGTACCGGTATTTCACCGGTGCGCGGCCATTCCAACGTGCAGGGCGACCGCACAGTCGGCATCGATGAAAAACCGACCGAAGCCTATCTCGATCAGTTGGCCAAGGTGTTCAAGTTCGAGCCACCCCGCGCGCACGGGCATGGCGTGGTCACCAGCATCGAGGCGATGATCCGCGGCGAGGTGCGGGTGTTCCTGGCGATGGGCGGCAATTTCGTCGCCGCCGTGCCCGATACGCCGGTGGCCGCCGCGGCGATGCGCAGCGTCGCTCTGACGGTCGGGGTTAATACCAAGCTCAATCGCGGCCATCTGGTCCACGGCAAGGAGGCGCTCATTCTGCCTTGCCGTGCCCGCAGCGAACTCGACGAGCAAGACGGCGTGCTGCAATCGGTCACGGTCGAGGACAGTATGAGTTTTGTGCACGCCTCTGGCGGCCTGCTCGAACCGGTCAGTCCGGATCTGATGTCCGAGGTCGCGATCGTATGCGGCATGGCCAAAGCAATTTTCCCTGACCGTTACACCCATATCAACTGGGACGGCTACGTTGCGGATTACGACCGGATCCGCGACGATATCGAGGCGGTCTATCCCGATTTGTTTCACGATTTCAATCGCCGGGTGCGTCAACCCGGCGGGTTCCGACTGCGCAATCCAGCGAGTGAACGAATATGGCACACCAAATCCGGACGTGCCAATTTTCTGGTGTTCAAGGGCGTTGCGGAGGAAAAGTCCCGTAACAATGAACCCAAAGTTCTTCGCCTCGCCACGCTGCGAAGTCACGATCAATACAACACGACCATCTACAGCAATAACGATCGGTATCGTGGCATCACCGGTACTCGCATGGTAGTCCTGATGAATGAAGCGGACATGATGGAGCGCGGAATCATGCCGGGTGACAAGATTCGGTTACGCACAATCTCGACTGACGCAACCTTACGCGTGGTCGAGAACCTTACAGCCATAAAATATAACATCCCGCGTGGTTCGGTAGGTGCATATTATCCTGAAACCAACGCGTTGTTGCCGCTGAGTCATCACGATGAACTAGCAGAAACGCCAGCGGCAAAGTCGATCCCGGTACTAGCAGAGGCAATGGGCTGACAGAATTACAGCCCTGTAATTCTTCGGGCATACAGCTCAGCCGGTCAGTTGCTTCATGGTGCGAAATTGACATACAGCTTGATGTGACCTGTCAGTCGCTATCCATGGGCGCTGAAACCATCGCAGGTTTGTGCGATCAACCCATCATCAAGCTGCCCGCCGCGACGGCAGCCTGATCAACCCGGCCAACCCAGCCGGAGAGCGCGATGAGGTAGCCAATTCTACACCACGCAATGGGGCACGATCGAACGCGTCGGCACCATCATGTAAGGCACCCCCCCAACCATCGCCCAAATGCCGGGCGGGATCGCCATGTGCGGCAAGCGCCGACATGGACAGGGCGACACGGGTGGGAATACGTGTGGAAATACCCAGCAATTCGCACATGATCAGCGCGCCTGATGCGCCGCCATCAGTAACGCGACGGCACAGGAAGCAAGCCGGGTCGCCACATTGTCGGCACGGCTGGTCAGAATGATCGGGACCCGCGCCCCTACCACAACGCCCGCCGCATCGGCACCGGCGAGGAAGGTGAGTTGCTTGGCCACCATGTTACCTGCCTCGATATCTGGCACCAGCAGAATATCGGCCTGACCGGCAACCGGAGAGACGATGTGTTTCTCCGCCGTCGCCATCGGGCTGACCGCATTATCGAACGCGAGCGGTCCATCGATGATGCCACCGGTGATTTGGCCGCGTTGGCCCATTTTGCACAGGGAAGCGGCATCGAGCGTCGAGGGCATCGCGGGATTGACGGTCTCCACCGCCGCGAGCACGGCGAGTTTCGGGCTCTCGATGCCGAGCGCATGGGCAAGGTCGATCGCGTTCCGCGCAATATCGGCCTTGGTCGCAAGGTCAGGAGCGATGTTGATTGCGGCATCTGTCACGAGCAGCGGGCGGGGATAGCTGGGCACATCCATCACATACACATGCGACAAACGCCGCCCGGTGCGCAGGCCTCCGTCCGTCATCATCACCTCGTGCATCAGTTCATCGGTGTGCAGGGCGCCTTTCATCAGCAGTTTCGCCGTCCCGTCGCGCACCAGCTGCACCGCGCGGGCGGCTGCGGCGTGGCTGTGCGGCACATCCTCGATCCTCAGGCCGGTCAGGTCCAGCCCGGCGGCAGTGGCAGCGGCCTCGATCTTCGCGATCGGCCCGACCAGGATGGGAATGATCAATCCGGTGGCGGCGGCAGTGAGGGCGGCGCGCAGCGTGAGTTCGTCGCACGGATGCGCGATGGCGGTGGTGTAGGGCCCGCGCGACTTCGCTTCGGCGAGCAGCGTATTGAACCGCTCATGCCGGGTCAGCCGCACCTCCGGCAGCGCCATTGCCGGACGGCTGATCTTCTCGGTCGGTGCTTGTACGATCGCGGTGCCACGCAGCACGGTAACATTATTCTGATTGACGGCGAGACATTCGAGGCTGAGCCGGTGTTTTTCCGCAGTCCGCTCCGTCACGGTGACGCTTGCGGTAATCCTGTCGCCGGGTGCGACCGGTGCACGGAACTGGAGCGTTTGATCGAGATAGATTGTCCCGGGACCAGGCAGTTTCGTCCCCAGCACCGCCGAGATCAGTCCTGCCGTCCACATGCCATGAACGACAATGTGATGAAACATGTCGGTGCGGGCATAATCGGCGTCGAGATGGGCGGGATTGATGTCGCCGGAGATATAAGCGAACAACGCGATATCATCGAGCGTCAGCGTCCGGCTGACCGAGGCGGTGTCGCCGATCGCGATCTCGTCGAACACGCGGTTCTCGATCGTCCCGCCGGTAAGCGGGAGGCGGTTGAAAGCATCCATATCCGATTTCTTAGCGTTCGTGGATGTAGATGCCGGGTGCCGCACCGAGCGGCGGATAGCCCGCCGCTTCGCGACCCAGCGGTGGGGGTGCCACGGGCTCACCCGAAAGCCTGTCGAGAAAACTCCGCAATGCCGGCCACCAGGACCCCTCCTGGATCGGCGCTGCCCACCGCCAGTCTTCCGGAGATAGATAACGCTCGCCCGGGGCGCGGAACTGCATTGCGAAATGACGATCCCTGTGGCCCGGTTCGCTCACGATGCCGGCGTTATGGCCGCCAGAGGTCAGCACGAAGGTGAGCGGACCACGATTGAGCAAATGCAGCTTGTACACTGAATGCCAGGGCGCGATGTGGTCGCGTTCGGTGCCAACCACGAAGAAGGGGATCTGGATGTCGCCAATCGCGACTGGCTGGCCACCCGCCTGCAACCGCCCTTCGGCCAGGTCGTTGTGCAGGAACAGATGGCGCAGATATTCCGCATGCATCCGGTAAGGCATCCGGGTGGCATCCTCGTTCCACGACATCAGATCATTCGGATGTTCCTGTTCGCCGATGAAATAGCGCCGGATCATCCGCGACCAGATCAGATCGTTCGAGCGCAGCATCTGGAACGCGCCGGCCATCTGGGTGGTGTCCAGATAACCCTGCCGCCACATGATATCTTCAAGAAACGCAAGCTGCGCCTCGCTGATGAACAGCTGCAATTCACCCGCTTCGGTGAAATCCGTCTGCGCGGCGAACAGCGCGAGGGAGGCAAGACGGTTGTCACCATCGCGCGCCATCGCTGCGGCGGCAATCGAGAGCAGCGTGCCGCCGAGGCAATAACCGGCGGCGTGGATTTTTGTGGCCCCGGTGATCGCGCTGACCGCATCGAGTGCCGCCATCACGCCATCGGCGCGATACTCGTCGAGCCCGATGTCACGATCCGCCTCGGTCGGGTTGTGCCAGGAGATCATGAACACGGTGTAGCCCTGGCTGGTCAGGTAGCGGACCAGCGAATTATGCGGCGACAGATCGAGAATATAGTATTTCATGATCCAGGCTGGCACGATCAGCAACGGCTCCGGCCGCACGGTCGCGGTCGTCGGCGCATACTGGATCAATTCGATCAGGCGATTGCGATAGACCACGGTGCCCGGTGTCACCGCCACGTCGCGCCCCGGTGTCAGCGGCAGATCGATTTGGCGGCGCAAAGCGACCGCTGTGTCCTGCAGCATGTTCTTCAACCCGTCGCGGATCGACTGACCATGGCTGGTGCGAGCCGCCTCCGCGACTTCGGGGTTCATGGCTGGAATATTGGTCGGCGCCAACGCATCAAGCGCCTGGCGTGCCATGAAACTCACCATGCGCTCATGTGCTGGATCGACCCCGGCGATGCCGGTGGTCGCATCGCGCCACCAGCGTTCGGCGCGCAGGAACTGTTCCTTGTAGATCCGGTAGGGCATGTCCTGCCAGCGCGGATGGGCGAAGCGTCGGTCACCGTCGGTCGGTTCGGTTTGCGCTTCGGTGAGTCCCAGCGTGATCCGTCCGATCGCGGCCCAATCTTCCATCGCCTGACGCGCCAGATCCATCCGCCGCATCGGCTGATTTGCCAGGTGAACCGCCCAGTCCCGCATTGCGAGTGCCAATCCGGCCGGAGACAGCCCGGCGGTGAATTTCGCCTCCGCGGCGTGCAGCGCGCGGTCGATCGCATCGGTCGTCGAAACCCGCTCGCGGGGTAACGGTGAGGGGGTAACAACCCGGTGCGCAGGCGGCATCAGCTGGCCAGCTGCGGGGTCGGCGCGGTTGATATCGATGTTCATGACAAAATCTCCTGCTCGGCATCGTTCACGCCGTGATGTACTGGCCGCAATCGCCAGGGATGATCGGGCCGATGATCCATTAGGTTTCGTGATACGAATCGCGCGGCCACAGCAATATCCTGACTATCGTTGGAATGCCTGTTAGTTCAGCGTATGTGCTCCGCACACGTTCGTTTGTCGTTGATCCAGGTCAAATGAACGATGTCGAGGATCAAAAATTTGGCAGTTTCTGCCCGGCGTGGATCCCGAAGATCGGGGGGGACAAACGGGATCCGGGTTGATCCAGATCAACGCACGGATGCACCGATCCGGTTACGGTGCGCGGATCGCTGTTTTGCGGAACACGTCGCGAACCAATCACCCGGGATCCGAGCATTTGCCCACTCATCAGCCCGTCGGAAACATCAGGCACCGCGAGCCAGCCCGAAAGCCGCAAGCCAGCCCGATCGCGTTGTCGATGGCGATCATGGCGGCGCCTCCCGGCCAACGCTTGATCCGCGTCCCTCTCGAAAACGTCCGATACCATCAGGCGAGATTCATCAAACTGTGGCAGGCGCGGTCAGATCGCCGGATCAGATGTCATTTCTCCAGCCATACTGCCCCCATCTCAGGCCAGTTGAAGATTGCGGGGGCTCGTACACAGGCAGGCCGCGCACATAAACGCCATGCCAGCTTCAAGGATTTCCGCCTTGCAATGCTGGAGTTCCCATGCCGCGATGGGCCCGAAAACGGGAACGACCGGTACGATGCGATCACGGAAAATTCCCGGATCATAAACCCAACAAAATTCGAACTTCTGACCTGAGCGGGATATAGAAGATTTTTAGTGGAGACTATCGATGACAAATGCAACGATGCGTAGGCTGTTCATCAGTCTGGTCGCTATACCGCCCATCTTGTTTCCCTGCATCGCCCACGCGATTCCAGCGTTTGCCGCGCAGACGGGCGAACCCTGTTCCGCCTGTCACATCGGCTTTCCACAACTCACCCCCTATGGTCGTGATTTCAAACTCGAAGGCTACATCGCCGGCGGCATGTTCCCGAGCTGGAAAAATATCGCGATCATGTCCCAGACCGGATATACCCAGCTGCACGACAAAATCGCCGGAGGCCTCAAGCCGGGCTACAAATCAAACGATGCCTGGGCCGCTGCCCAGCAATCGAGCGTGTATTACGGCGGTGCAATTGATGCCAAACTCGGCCTCGGCGCCTTCATCCAGGTGACGTACGACAACGTCGCCAAATCATGGCACTGGGACAATACCGACATCAGGCTGGCAGAACCCGGAACATTGTTCAACAAACCTCTGTTCTACGGCTTCACCTTCAACAACGCGCCGACCGTGACCGATCTGTGGAATTCGACCCCGGACTGGGGTTATCCGTTCATCCATTCCTACCTCGCCCCCAGCCCGGTCGCTTCACCCCAGGTCTATCAACTGGCACAGGAAGTCTATGGCTTCGGCGCCTATGCCGCGCTGAACGTCACCCCCGAAGACATGGTCTATGCCGAGGCGGACCTCTATAAATCGCTGCCCAATCAAATGAGCTACGCGCTGGGTGTCGGCCCCGCGACCCAGGATGATGGCGTGATCCCCTACGCTCGCCTCGCCTTCCAGCGCACCTGGAACAGTTATTCCTTCGAACTCGGCGGCTATGGCCTGATCGATAATCCCTATCCCGAGGGTGTGGTCAGCGGCGCGACCAATCACATCACCGATCTGGAAGTCGACACCCAGTTCCAGTGGATCGAACCGCAACAGGCATTTTCGCTCCAGGCCAGCTTGATCCACGAATCGCAGGATTGGAATGCCAGCTACGCCCAAGGCCTGACATCAAATCGCAACGACCACCTCAATGACCTGACCGTGACGGCCTCGGAACTGATCCACCAGACCTACGGCATCACCGAATCCTACAATGAAATCGATGGTAACCCCGACGACAATCTTTATCCGCCCGGCCCGATTTCCGGCAATCTCGACGGCAAACCGGATTCCAGGAGCTGGACCACCGAACTCGACTATTATCTGTTCAACAAAGGCGGTCCGGCCTGGCTTCCCTGGCTGAACGCGAAATTCTTCGTCGAGGACACCATCTACCCGACATTCAACGGCGGTCCGAACAATTACGACGGCGCGAACCGCAGCGCCGGCGCGAATGATACGGTATTCAGCGGCGTCTGGGTGGCATTTTGAACGACGCCTCACCACCGGCCACCGCCGCTGATCACGCTCGCCACACAAACGGCCTGTCCAGCGCGCAGGCCGCCGCCCGCTTCGCCCAGTACGGCCCCAACGCCACGCCGGACACCACGGTCGGGTTCCTTCCCCGGCTGCTCGGCAAATTCTGGGCACCGGTGCCGGTGATGCTGGAAGCAGCGATCGTGCTGCAGATCGTTCTCGGCGATGACATCGAAGCCGCTGTCGTCGCCGCCCTTCTCCTGTTCAACGCCACCCTCGGCCTGTTGCAGGAAGGTCGCGCCCAAGCAACGCTGGACGCGCTGAAATCCCGCCTTGCGCTAAGTGCATCGGTCAAGCGAGACGGCGCCTGGGTCATCCGCCCCGCGCGCGAATTGGTGCCGGGCGACGTCGTGAAACTCTCACTTGGCAGTGTGGTCGCCGCCGATGTCACCCTGATCGATGGCGAGGTGCTGCTGGACCAGTCCATGCTCACCGGCGAATCGGTGCCGATCGAGGCCGTCCCTGGTCTGCAGACCTACGCCGGCGCTCTGGTGCGTCGCGGCGAGGCGGTTGCCCTGGTCACGGCAACCGGCGTCAAGACCAAATTCGGCCGCACCGCTGAATTGGTCCGTATCGCCCATGTCGTCAGCGCCCAGCAAAAGGCGGTGCTCCGGGTGGTACGCAATCTTGCCGGCTTCAACGGCTTGGTCACCCTGTTCCTGGTGGCCTACGCAATCCGCATCGGCATGGGCGGCCGCGAAATCACCCCCCTCGTGCTCACCGCGATTCTTGCTTCGGTCCCAGTCGCCCTCCCCGCCACCTTCACCCTCGCCGCCGCCATCGGTGCCCGTGCCCTCGGGCGGCAGAACGTCCTGCCGACCCGCCTCTCCGCGGTCGATGAAGCCGCGACCATGACGGTCCTCTGCGCCGATAAAACCGGCACGCTCACACGCAACGAACTGAAGGTCACCACAATCGCCCCCATGCCCGATTTTGATGAGGCGCATGTCATAACCCTCGCCGCCCTCGCCAGTTCCGATGGCGGGCAGGACCCCGTCGATGGAGCGATCCGGGACGCGGCGCAGCATGCCTCGGTCCCCGATGCCCCGGCTCTGGTCAAATTCATCCCCTTCGATCCGGCAAATAAAATGTCCGCGGCGGATGTCACCGGATCCGACAACACGCCTTGGCGTATCGTCAAAGGCGCCTTCGCCGCGGTGAGTGCGCTGACCCTGCCAATGCCGGAGGCGGCCACCACAGCGGAGGCGCTTCAGGCCAAAGGGTTCCGGGTGCTCGCGGTGGCCTTCGGTCCGGCACAGGCGTTGCGCCTTGTCGGGTTGATTGCCCTCAGCGACCCGCCGCGTGACGATTCCGCCGCTCTGATCGCGCAGTTGAAAACCCTCGGCGTCCGCACCGTGATGGTCACGGGCGACTCCCCGACCACAGCGGCCATTGTCGCCCGCGCCGTCGGACTCGACGGTCCGGTTTGCCCGGCCGGTGCCATCCCGGCGGATGTCCGCCCGGAAAGCTTCTCCGTGTTTGCCGGCGTGCTGCCTGAAGACAAGTACAAGCTGGTCAAAGCCTTCCAGCAGGCACATCACACTGTGGGCATGTGCGGCGATGGCGCGAACGACGCCCCCGCCCTGCGCCAGGCGCAAATGGGTATCGCGGTATCGACCGCGACGGACGTTGCAAAATCTGCGGCCGGCATGGTGTTGACCACGCCCGGCCTCGCCGGCATCGTCGCTGCGGTCAAGGAAGGCCGCGTCACCTTCCAGCGCATCCAAACCTACACATTGAACACCATCATCCGCAAACTGGCGACTGTGCTGTTCCTCGCCCTCGGTCTGCTGATGACCGGCCACGCGATCCTGACCCCGTTACTAATCGTGATCTATCTGATCACTGGCGATTTTCTCTCGATGTCGCTGACCACCGACAATGTCTATACCTCACCGATCCCCAACGTGTGGCGCATCGGCAACCTGACCATTGCCGGCATCCTGATGGGGCTGGGTCTGCTGGGCTTCTGCACCGGCGTTGTCGCCGTCGGCATTTTTGGGCTCGGGCTCCGCCTCGGTGCCATCCGCACCCTGGCGTTCCTCGCCCTGGTGTTCGCCAGTCAGACCTCGATCTATGCGATCCGCGAACGCCGCCACTTCTGGCAGTCGCGCCCTAGCCTATGGGTCGCTGCATCCTCTGTCGCGGCCATCGCCATCGCGGCGATCATGGCGATCGCAGGCTTTGCCATGATCGCCATCAGCCCCCTTCTTGTGCTTGCAACCCTCCTCACGGCAACGTTGTTCACCCTCCTGCTCGACACCATAAAAATCCCGATCTTCACTTGGCTTGGAATCGTGTGACTTCACGGGATTCGAACCTGATGCGGTTGGATGGCACCATCACCGCCATGCTGAGGCGCACGAACGATGCCGGGGACATGGGCGTGATCATGCCCAGCATCAGATCGGAAAGGCTGCATGTGGGCTACCAGAAAAGCAACACGCCGGGGTGCGGCAGTAGCCGGATGCCCACAGCACCTGGTTTGGGGGGCCTGTCCCGCACCGATACTGCCGAAATCCGCGCGGCCCAGTTCCAACGCCAACCTGGATTGTCGACCGATGATACCACCTTTCAGCTGATCCATGAACGCCGCGCTGATATGGTACGGCTCGATCAAGATTCGTCGTCGCTACGACACTGATCGTTTTTGGAACAGCACGGCGGCTACGGTAAGGCTGATGGCGGCCAGAACGGCCATGGCGGCGTACTGGGTGATCAGCGAGGCGAAGCTGGGTTGTTCGAGAAAGCAGCGGCGGATCACGACCAGGGCGAAGCGCATCGGGTTGATCCAGGTGAGGTCCTGCACCAGCGCTGGCATGTTGGCGATCGGGGTTGCGAACCCCGAGAGGATGATCGAGGGGACCATGAACAGGAACGCGCCGAGCAGCGCCTGCTGCTGGGTTGCTGAAATTGAGGAAATCATCAAGCCGATGCCCGTCACGGCCGCGGTAAACAGCAGCAGGCCGGTGTAGAGATCGAGCAACCCGCCGCGCAGCGGCACATCGAACCAATAAACGGCAGCGATGATGCTGACAGTCGCTTCAAGCATCCCGATGACCATGCCGGGGATGCTTTTACCAAGCAGAATGTCGAGCGGGCGCATCGGGGTCACAAGGATCTGGTCGAAGGTGCCGGCCTCGCGCTCGCGGGCGATGGATAATCCGACCACCAGCAATGTGATCACTTGAGTCAACAGGGCAACGATGCCGGGGATGATGAACCAGTGAGAGTCGAGATTGGGGTTGAACAAGGCGTGCGGATCGAGTTGCGTGGGCGGGGTGGCGCCCCCGTGATCGGCGGCCCAGGTCGCGCTGGCATCGGCGATGATGGTGTTGGCATAGCCCAGGATCAACAAGGCGGTGTTGGAGTTGCGGCCATCCACGATGACCTGCACCGGTGCCGGCTGATTGGTCAGCAGGTCGCGCGAGAACCGGGGATCGATATCGAGTACCATCTCAACCGTGCGAGAGTCGATCAACGACTGGATCTGGCGCGGGCTGTGCAGGGTGGCGACCTGCTCGAATGCGCGCGATCCGGCGAAATCGGCGACCAGATTGCGCGACGCGATCGAGCGGTCCTGATCATAGACCGCAAAGGGCACATGGCTGAGGTCGAAACTCGCGGCGTAGCCGAACACCAGTAACTGGATCAGCGGCGGCCCGACCAGCACCATGCGGCTTTTACCGTCGCGCAGGATCGCGAGGAATTCCTTGATCACGAGGGCCAGCACGCGTCCAAACATGGCTCAGTCCAGACGCTTGCGCGCGGCGAGGCGGGCGGCACCGAGAAATACCACTGCCATCATCAGCAGAGCGAACAGATTGGGCACCAGCACCGACCAGACCGTGCCGGCGAGGAACAGGGTTTGCAGGATCGACACGAAATATCGCGCAGCCACGATATGCGTGACCCATTGGATTGCCACCGGCATGCTCGCAATGTCGAAAATGAAGCCGGATAGAATGAAGGCCGGCAGGAAGGTGGTGATGATGGCGATCTGCCCGGCCACGAACTGGTTTTTCGCCACCGTGGAAATCAGCAGCCCCATGCCGAGCGAGGCGAGCATGAACAGCGCGGCCGCCAGTGTCAGGACCAGGATCGAGCCATGCAGCGGCACGTCGAACAGGAAGACCGCGATCAGCACGGCAACCACCATGCCGCCCATGCCGAGAATGAAGTAAGGGACCACTTTAGAAATCAGGATTTCATTCATACTGACCCTGGTGACCATCAGCGCTTCCATCGTGCCGCGTTCCCACTCGCGAGCGATCACCAGCGCAGTCAGCAGGGCGCCGGTCAACGTCATGATTACGGCGATCAGTCCCGGGACCAGATAGTCGCGGCTGCTGACCGCCGGGTTGAACCAGATGCGAGGCTGCATCGCGATCGGGGTGGCCGCCGTGCCGGGAATGGCTTGGGCCGCGATCCACACGAACCAGCTCTGCTGGACGTAATTTTCAATGATCCGGGCATTGTTGGCGTTGATGCCGTCAACGAAGACACCGATGGTCGGCTCGCGTCCGGCATCGAGTTGGCGGGCGAAATTGCTGCGCAGCCACATGTAACCGTCGATCGATTCGTTGGCCAGCGCCGCTTGCGCTGCCGCGGCGCTGCTGAAGTCGCGCGGGGCGAAATACGGCGACTGTCGGAACTGGGCGGTCAGACTGGCGGCTGCTGCGCTCGGCTGATCGACCACGATGCCGAAAGCAACGTGCCGGGCATCGAGCGAGACGCCATATCCGAACAGCAGCAGCAGCACCGCCGGCAGTACGAAGGCGATCGCGATCGACGAGGGATCGCGCAGGATCTGCAGGGTTTCCTTGCGGATCAGGCCGCGCAGCCGCATCAGTGAGCCACTCATACGGCCCGCGCCTCGGCGTGGGATTTCGTCTGGTCCGCCTGGATCAGGGCGATGAAGGCGTCCTCCATCGTTGGATCGGGATGGGCAGAGTCGCGGCAGGATTGCTTTAATTGTTCGGAGGTGCCCTGAGCAAGGATTTTACCCTGCGCCATGATGACCAGACGGTCGCAATATTCCGCCTCGTCCATGAAATGGGTGGTGACCAGAACCGTCACCCCGGTGTCGGCCAGGAGGTTGATGCGTTGCCAGAACTCTCGCCGCGCGAGGGGGTCAACGCCGGAGGTCGGCTCGTCGAGGAACAGGATATCGGGTTCGTGCATCAACGCGCAGGCGAGCGCCATACGCTGCTTGAAGCCGAGCGGCAGGTCGCGGCTGGTGGCATCGCGGAGCGGGCGGAGTTCAAACTCATCGAGCGCCCAGGAGGTTCGGGCGCGGCGCCGGGCGCCCCTGAGACCATACGCGGCGCTGAAGAAATCGAGGTTCTGCATCACCGAAAGATCGCCATAGAGCGAAAATTTCTGAGCCATGTAGCCCAACCGGCCACGCGCGGTGGGGGCTGCGGTACGCAAATCGAAGCCATCGACCTGCAAGCGCCCGGCACTCGCCGGCAACAGGCCGCACAGCATACGGAAGGTGGTCGACTTGCCTGCACCGTTCGCCCCGAGCAGGCCGAAAATCTCGCCACGCTGTACCGCGAAGCTGATGTCGTCCACCGCGCGAAAGGGCCCGAACCGCTTGACCAGATGATCGACCTCGATCACCGGGGCGGTTTTGCTGGCGGCTGTGGGCGTTGCCGGAGTGGCTTCGGCTGACCGGCGCGGGGGCACGCCACCGGCCCTGGAGCGGAGAAGATCGATGAAGCGATCCTCGAAGCGCGGTGGCACGCTGGTGAGAGTAACGTCCTCCAACGTCGGCTGGCCGCTAAAATCCGGTGTCTTGCCTGCATCCATGACCAGTCGCACCGTCTCGCCCTCGATCACCGCATCGGTTACGTTGGGCAGCGCGGCCAGGGTCGCCTGCAGCCGACGCTTCGGCAGGTGGGGCGAGCGGACGTGAAAACTGCGCCCCGTCATTGCGCGGGTGAAATCGCCGGGCCGACCGGCGCCGATCAGGTTGCCCTCGTGCAGAAGCAGCACATCGTCGCAGCGTTCCGCTTCGTCGAGATAGGCGGTGGAGAGCAGAACGGTCATGTTGGCGCTGCGAACCAGATGGTCGACGATCGACCACAGTTCCCGGCGCGATACCGGATCGACCCCGACGGTCGGTTCATCGAGCAGCAGCAGGCGGGGTGGGCGGATCAGGGTGCAGGCGAGGCCGAGTTTCTGTTTCATGCCGCCGGAGAGCTTGCCGGCTAGCCTCGTGGTGAAGCTGGCGAGGCTGGTCATCTGCATCAATTCAGCGTAGCGCGCCGCCCGAGCGGTGGGGACGACCCCCTGGAGATCGGCGTAGAGCTCGAGGTTTTCGGCGACGGTGAGATCATCATAGAGGCCGAAGCGCTGGGGCATATAGGAAATCATGCCCTGCACGGAGAGCGGGTCGGTGTGGACATCGATGCCGAACACCGAGATTGATCCGGAATCGGCGCGCAGCAGCCCGGCGATCAACCGCATCAGCGTGGTCTTGCCTGCACCATCCGGACCGATCAAGCCGGTGACCAGGCCGGGCGTTGTGGTCGCGCTCACGCCATCGAGAGCCACGACGTGGCGTTTGCCGACGTGGAAACGCCGGGTGATTCCGACGATCTCCAGAGCCAGAGCCGGAGCGGTTGGCGCGGGGGGTATGGGAGATGTCGTGGCGGGTTCAGTGGCCGCCGTCATGGCCGCAGACTCCAGGGCCGCGCTGATCGGCTGGGCTTGGATGTTGGGCGAGATCGATCGTCACGGTCGCTGGCATGCCGAGCCGCAATTCGTTTCGGGGGGCGCAGGCATAGACCCGGAGTTGATACACGAGCTGTGCCCGCAAATCGGGAGCTTCGACGTTCTTGGGGGTGAATTCGGCGGTGGGTGACAGATACCCGATCCAGCCGCGATAGATCCGGCCCTTGTAGGAATCGGTGGTGATGTCGGCGGCCATCCCGAGTTTGATCTTGCCGAGATCGCTCTCCGGCACATAGGCGCGTACCCAGATCGGGTTGATCAGGGCGATCGTGTAAACCGGCGTCGCAGGGAAGGCCATATCGCCCTGTTCCAGGATCCGATCCTCGATCACGCCATCCGCCGGTGCGTAGAGCCTGGTATCCTTGAACTCCCGTTCGGCCAGTTGAGCGTTGGCGACGGCGGCGCGATAGGCGGCTTCGCTGGCCGCAATGTCTTCCTTGCGTGGTCCTTTCACCGCCAGCACATAGGTCTGCTTCGCCGCCTGATAGGTCTGTTCGGCGTTCTGATAGGCGGCCAGCGCATCGTCGCGCTGCTGGCGGGTGGCCGCGTTGCCGGTCACCAGGGCGCGGTAGCGCTGGTAATTCACCTGATCGTTATGGGCAACGAATGCCAACGCGTCCATTTGCGCCTTGGCCTGAACGATGGTTTCCGGGCGGGAGCCGGCGATCAGGGCGGCCAGAACCTGCTGGAGGTTGGTGGCCTGGGCGCGGGCGGCGGCGAGCGAGGCGGCGAAGCGGCGATCGTCCATCAGGGCGATCAACTCGCCGCGATGCACCACATCGCCCTCCTGGACCAGAAGCTTGCCGATCCGGCCATTATCGTTGAACGCGGCATCGACCTCGCGGATATCGACATTGCCATACAGCGTGAGGGTATTGGCAGTGGCGATCGGGCGAGTGCGCAGGTACAGGACCACGCCACCAGCGACGAGTAAACCTACAACGGCGACACCGATCAGCCGCTTTCCGGAGACCATGACCGGACTCAGCCGATCCGTTCCAACGCCAGCGCGATGCCTTGACCTCCGCCGATGCACAGGGTCACCACGCCCCGGGTGAGATGGTCGCGCTGCATCGAATACAGCAGGCGGGTGGTGAGAACGGCCCCGGACGCGCCGATCGGATGGCCATGGGCGATGGCGCCGCCCTCGACGTTCACGATCGCCTCGTCGAGGCCGAGACGGCGGGTAACCGCGAGGGCGATGGCGGCGAAGGCTTCGTTGATCTCGATCCGCTCAATGTCGCTCGTTGTCCAGTCCGCGCGGGCGAGCGCCTGCCGGACGGCCGGCACCGGGCCGAGGCCGAACATGCCCGGCTCGACCGCGCCGATGCCCCACGCGACCAGCCGCGCCATCGGCGCCAACCCGTGGGCATTGGCAAAGGCGCTGGTGGCGACGATCATTGCCGCACCGGCGGAATTCAACCCCGGCGCGTTGCCGGCGGTGATCGTGCCGTCCTTGCGGAACGCCGGGCGCAGTTTCTCCAGGCTTTCAAACGTCGTGTCCGGACGGTTGTGTTCATCGGCATCAAAGGCGACCGGGCCACGCTTGCCGGCGATTTCGACGGGGACAATCTCGTCCTTGAAGTGCCCGGCCGCTTTCGCCGCGGAAAAGCGTTGTTGAGAGCGGAGCGCCCACGCGTCCTGGTCGGCGCGGCTGATATGGTCGAGTTCGACCAGATCCTCGGTGTGCCAGCCGGAGTGCTGGCCAGAGAAGGCATCGTTCAACCCGTCGCGCAGCATCGCGTCGAACACCGCGCCGTCGCCCATGCGCATGCCCCAACGGCCGTTGGGCAGTAAATAAGGCGCGCGATCCATGTTCTCCATACCGCCGGCGATCGCGCAATCGACGAGACCCATCGCGACATCCTGTGCCGCCGAGACGATCGCCTGCGCGCCCGACCCGCAGACGCGGTTCACCGTCATTGCCGGAATGTTCACCGGCAGTCCCGCCTCGATCGCGGCCTGTCTGGCCGGGTTCATCTTGACGCCGGCCTGGATGACGTTGCCCATAACCACGGTGCCGATCAGGTTCGGGGCGAGGCCGGCCCGATTGAGCACCGCAGTGATCGCTGCAGCTCCCAGGGTGGGGGCGGCAATATCTTTCAGCGACCCGTTGAACGTGCCGATCGGGGTTCGCATCGGGGCGCAGAGGACGACATCGTTGAGGGACATGAAAGGCTCCGGAACAGGGACATCACCGAAAGTTTCGTAGAGCCATCATCGCGGTACGTCTTTGATTTCGATCAATGAGGTCATCGGCCGGGTTGGTATCGTCCGAACGGCCGATGGGCACTGAATGGAAGCGAGCCCCGGCCTGACGCTGTTCAACCGCCCGCGCCGATCAAGGCGTCGGAGACTGAGTCGGCGGTGTCGATCATGCCGCAACCGGTTCGGTGCCGGGTACCAGATAGGTCGGCGTTTGGTCATCCGGCATTGCGGTCAGTTCCGCCGGTGTCAGCCGGGCGTAGATCTCGACACTGTAACCCGTCGGGTCGCGGAGCCAGAGTTCATGCAGGGGGAGGCCGCGCCAGGTGGTGCGTGGCGGTTTGACTATGGTCGCACCGGCGGCGACGGCCCGGTGATAGGAAGTGAGTACCGCATCGCGGTCAGCGACGCCGAGGCCGAGATGGTAGAGGGAATAGGTATCCAACGTCTCGCCCTTATCGTTGACCAGCAGAACGAAATTGAGTGCGAGATGTGGTACGATGAAGGTGGTGTAGCGCGAGGTCATGTCCCGGGGCGGGACACCGAACAAGGCTTCATAGAACAGCGTGCTGGCGCCAAGGTCGGCCACACGGATGCTCATGTGAAATTCGCGAGGTTCGGCGATCATCGCGGTCATGGGGTGCTCCTCATCGGTGGATCGGGGGTTCGGCTATGTAACCGGCGACCGTCAGGCGCAATGGCAAGGCGGCGGTGACCGGATCGGCAGCGAGACTGGCGACGGATTGGATATCGTCGTGGTGGGCATCAAACGAATTGGCACCCATCATTCCAGTCAGGGAAATTGCCGGGCGATGGTTTTCGCCTGTCACGGAAAACGTTTTTTCGTGTAGCGCCATGCGATAACGTAAAGGCCGAGATAGGCGAACGGGATGAAGATGATGAGGCCTTCGAGACCACCGAGCATGATACGGTTTTCCTATTGTTGAGGGTGGGTAGAGGCGGCAATGGCCTGCGTTTCGAACAGCACCGCACCGCTGACCGCAATCAGCACGATCATCACGGTGCCGACCATCCAGGCGAAATACCAGGGACCATAATCGCCGGCGACGACCGCCAGCGCCAATGCAAGGACAAGTACGGCGGCGAGGGCGGCGATTTTGACGAGGTTTTTCATGATTTCACGGGCTTTCAATAGAAATGGTCGTCGGCGGCAATCGCTTCTGGATTCACCTTGCCCCTCATGACCCGGAACGCCCAGCCAGTGTAGGTCACGATGATCGGCACGAACACCAATGTGAAGCCGAGCATCCAGCCGAGGTTATAGGCGCTGCCCGAGGCGTTCCAGACCGTCAGGCTCTCGGACGGCATTGACGATGAAGGCATCAGGAACGGGAACATGGCGCAGCCCACGGTGGCGATCGTGCCGATCCAGGCCAGTGCGCCCAGCCACCACCCCAGAATCGGCTTCCCGGCACGCAGTGCCAGCGCTCCGCCAAGCATGCCGCACAAGCCGATCAGGGGAAACAGCCAGAGGATCGGCACACTATGGAAATTATCGAGCCACGCGCCTGCGCGCATGACGACTGCCGGTCCCCCGAGCGGGGTGGCCGGCATGCCTGGATTGACCTTCTGGGTGAATGCGAAACCCTTGATCACCGTGATCCATACGCCGCCGATCACGAATAACGCGGCGGCCAGCACGCCCCCCGCCATGGCAAAACGCCGGGCTCGTGCCGCGATGTCGCCGCTGCCGCGGATCATCAGCATCGCGCCACCCTGATAGACCGCGAGCGAGATCGACATCACCCCGCAGAGCAGCGCGAAAGGATTGAGGAGATACCAGATAAAACTTTCATCCTGATAGTACTGCCCATCCCAGCTGAAATGAAAGCCGACACCTTGTAGTATATTGCCAAACGCGGCACCGAATACGATCATCGGCACGGCGCCCGACACCAGAAACGCCCAGTCCCACCCGGCGCGCCAGTGTCTGGCGGCAACCTTGGAGCGGTATTCGAACGCGACCGGCCGCAGGATCATGGCGAACAGCAGCAGGATCATAACGACATAGAAGGTCGAGAACGACGTGGCATAGAGCGTCGGAAACGCCGCGAAAATCGCACCGCCGCCGAGAATGAACCACACCTGGTTACCATCCCAATGCGGCCCGATCATCGCAAGTGCAGTGCGCCGCTCAGCGTCGGTCCGGCCGACGAACCGCAGCAGGGTGCCGACCCCCATGTCCATCCCCACCATGATAGCGAGGCCGCAGAGCAGGACACCCAGCAGACCTGCCCAGATCACCTTGAGCGCGATGTAGAGTTCCATATCAGACTGTCCTTATTTCCACGATTTGTCGGCGTAACCGGGCTGGCCGTAGAGCGGCCGGGCCGCAACAGACGCCGGCGGGACCGGTATTGCGTGAACCCCCGGGCCAAGGCGGGCGAATTTGAACATCAGATACAATTCGGCCGCGATAAACAGGCTGTAGAGCAGCATGAAGCCGACCAGTGAGAAGATCATGTAGCCAAGTCCGTGCGACGAAGCGGATTGGAACGTCGGCAGCCAGCCGTAGACGGTCCAGGGTTGCCTGCCGTTCTCGGCGGTGACCCATCCGAACTCGCACGCCAGGATCGGCAGCGGGATTGCAAGCATCGCAGCTTTCAGAACCAGCGGATGCTGATCGAGCCGGTTCCTCAGGCTGTAATAGGCACCGAAAGCGAAGACCACGATGAAGGCGAGCCCGAGTCCGACCATGATGCGGAACGACCAGAACTCGACGAACACGTTGGGGATGGTTTCGCGCGCGGTCTTTGCCAGCACCCCGGGCATTTCCTTCGGGGTAATCGCGGACAGATCCTGATGCGGTGCATAGCGCTGAGCGAGGAACCCATACCCCATATCCGCCTCGTGCCGATCGAACGCGGCAAGTGCAGCGGGGTCGTGGGTGGTGCCGTAGGTTTTCAGGGCGATGATGGCTTTGATGCCACTGATCGTCCTGGCCCTGGCATCCCGTTCCAGAGCGTAGACGCCAGGGATCGTGACATTCCAGCCGTGTGCGACGAGCGGGGTCAGCACGTAGGGAATCCCGATCGAGAAAGCATCTTTCTGTTTCGCGTCATTGGGTATGGCAATGAGTTTCCATGGCGCCGCAGGGCCCTTGGCGCTGTGCCAGAGACCCTCCATCGCGGCGAGCTTGGTCGGCTGCACCAGATAATCCATCCGCCCCAGCGCATCCCCGAGCGTCACGACCGCAAGAGTCGAGATCAGGCCGAACAGGGCTGCGATACGAAAGCTGCGCAGGGCGAATTCACGGTGTTGCTTGCGCAACAGATAGTAGGCGCTGATGCCCATCACGAACATTGCGCCCGCGACGTAGCCGGCGATCGAGGTGTGGACGAATTTAGCCTGGGCATCCGGGCTGAAGACCAGCGCGCCGAAACTCCTGAACTGCATGCGCATGGTGGTCGGATCGAACTTCGCTCCGGCCGGATCCTGCATGAAACCGTTGGCGATCAGGATCCAGAGTGCCGAAAGATTAGACCCGAGAGCGACGATGTATGTCACCGCCAGATGAGCCGGTTTGCTCAACCGGTCCCAGCCGAAAAACATCAAACCGACGAAAGTGGACTCCATGAAGAACGCCATCAGCCCTTCGATGGCGAGTGGAGTGCCAAACACATCGCCCACGAAATGCGAGTACATCGACCAGTTGGTGCCGAATTCGAACTCCATGGTGAGGCCCGTGGCGACGCCGATGGCGAAATTGATACCGAACAATTTGCCCCAGAACAGCGTCATGTCCTTATAGATTTTTTTGCCGGTGATGACGTAGACCGTCTCCATCGCCGCGAGCAGGAAGCTTAGCCCCAATGTAAGAGGCACGAACTGGAAGTGATACAGGGCCGTGAGGGCGAACTGCAGGCGTGACAGATCGACGATTGTCGGATTGATCATGAGCCGGATCCCTGAGTGAAGCAGCAACAAGGGGCGAACCCCAACCGTGCATTCGATGAATGCACCTCCGTCTCTATCAGAGGCACCAACGCGGCTCCTTGATCTGGATCAAGAGCGCAAACCCGGCCCGCCCCCATCAGATTTGCACGCATTGATCCTGCAGGTGCCTCAACCGCGTGACAGTGCCGCCCGCTCCTTCGAGCACGGAAAACGGGCCATCCTCGACAACGCGGCCACGATCGAGCACGACCACGCGGTCGGTCGGGGCGATCCCTTCGAGCCGATGGGTGATGGTGATGGTGGTGCGGCCGACGCAGAGCGGGATAATGGCGGCGCGAAGGGCGGCCTCGGTCAGCGGATCGAGACCTTCGGTGGGTTCGTCGAGGATCAGGAACGGCGTGTCGCGCAGGACGGCACGGGCGATCGACAGGCGACGGGCCTCACCGCCGGAGATTTTGACACCGCCTTCGCCGACCAGTGCATCGAGCCCATCGGGATGGGCCCGCACGAAATCATCAAGCCGGGCGATTGCAAGTGCGTGCCAGAGTGCCGTGTCGTCGGCATCAGGGTCGGCCTTCAGCAGGTTGTCGCGCACCGAGCCGGCGAACATCCGGGTGCGCTGCGTAACCAGGGTGATCAGCGAGCGCAGATCATCGCCGCGGATCGCGCGCAACTCGACGCCGCCGAGCGTTGCCGAGCCCTCCTGATAGTCGGCGAAGCGCAGCAGCAGATTGACCAGCGAGGTTTTGCCCGCGCCGCTGCGACCGAGTATCGTGACATGTTCGCCCGGTTCGATCACAAGATCGAGCCCGTCAAGCGCCCAGAGCTGGCAGTTCTGATCGGTGGTCTTTTCCGGCACGGGATAGCGCAGACGCACGCCGGCGAACCGGAGACCGAGGTGATCCGGCCGGGTCGGGCTGGCCACAGGATCATGGATCGGCACCGGGCGATCGATGATCTCGAACACGCGCCGGGCCGAGTCCTGTATGCCGCCCAGCAGTCGAAACGCGGTCGCCAGCGGCGCTACCGCCTCGAAGGTGGCCATGGCGCCAAGGGTGAGCAGCGCGAGATCGGAGCCGGGCAGGCGATGATGGGAGACCAGAGCACCGCCGATCACCAATATCGCCGCCATGGTCAGATTGGCGATCAGCAGATTGCCGGCGACCCCGAAGCCGGCGATGGCGGCAAGGCGACCCTGGCGCGCCGTCAGTGCAGTGCTGGCGCGATCGAACCGCGCCTGCATCGCCGGGGCGGCGTTGTAGGTGAGCAGTTCGGACATGCCCTGGACACCATCAATCAGGTCGGCGCGCATCGCGGTCTGCAGGGTCACGGCATCGCTGCCGGGTCTGCGGCCGAGCCGCATACTGGCGAGCGGCAGACCCACGCCGGCCAGAACCAGCCCGGCCAGCAACACCAGTCCGGCCAGAGGTGCAAACGCGGACAACACCAACGCCATCACAAGTGCGCCCGACGCGGCGACCGCGAAGGGCGAGATGACGCGGAGAAAAACATCCCCGAGACGGTCGACATCAGCGACCAGCCGGCCAAGCAGATCGCCCCCGCGATCACCGGCGAGCCCGAGCGGTGCCAGGGGTTCGAGCCGCGCATAGAGATCGGTACGCAGGCTCGCGAGCAGGCGGAAGGTGGTTTCGTGATCGACCAGACGGCCCGTATAGCGCGCGACCACGCGCACGGTGGCGAAGAAGCGAACGCCTGCGGCAGGGGTGAAGAAATTGAAGGCGTTCTGTGCCGCAAAACCCGCGAGGCCGACGATTCCGGCGGTAGTGAGGAACCAGCCTGACAGAGCGAGCAGACCGAAATTCGCGAGCACGGTGATCAGGCCGAGGGCGATGCCGCCGGCCATCCAGCGCCGGTAGGGCGCGTAGAGACGCATCAGCCGGATCAGGTTGCGCATGCAGCCCCCGGTTCCGGTACGGATCGCGCGGCGCCAGGCCCTCCGGGCCCGATCAGCGCCGCATAGACGCCTGCTCGCGCCAGCAGCTCGGCATGGGTGCCGGATTCGACGATGCGACCGTCTTCGAGCACCAGAATTCGGTCAGCGCGGCGGACGGTGGCGAGCCGGTGCGCGATAATGATCGTGGTGCGACCGCGCGCGAGCGCGGCGATCGCCTCGGTCAGCTCGGCTTCGGTTTCGAGATCGAGATGGGCTGTCGCCTCATCGAGCACCAGCAAGGGCGCGTCCTTGAGAAAGGCGCGGGCCAGCGCGAGGCGCTGGATCTGGCCGCCCGAGAGGCCTTCGCCGGCATCGCCGATCATGGTGTCGAGTCCGTGGGGCAGGGCAGCAACAACATCGGTGAGCCTGGCGCGTGCGAGGGCGGCGTGCATCGCCGCAGCATCGGCATCGGGCCGCGCAAGGCGCAAATTGTCGGCAATGCTGCCGACGAACAGCCGCGGTGTCTGCGGTACATAGGCGAGATGACGCCACCACGACTCCCGATCCAGCGTATCGAGCGCGATATCGCCATTGATCGTGATACAGCCCGCGGCGGGGGCTGCAAAACCAAGCAAGGCCGTGGCGAGGCTTGATTTGCCGACACCCGATCGCCCGACGATGGCCGTGAGGGAGCCCGGGGGAAACGCGCATGTGATATCGCGCAACACCGGGACACCGGGGGTATATTCGACCGTGAGGCCCGTGCAGGCGATCGAGATGGCACCGGCGGAGAGCGTTTCCGTCCCCCAGCGCACCGAGGGAGTGGCGTCGAGTACGTCGAAGATGCGGCGGGCGGCGGCAATCGCGGTCATCCTCGCGTGGTAATGTGTGGCGAGACCGCGCAGCGGCAGGAAGAACTCAGGCACCAGCAGCAATACGAAGAATGCCGGAAAGAAGGTGATGTCGCCATGGATCAGCCGTGCGCCGAACAGCACCGCGATCAGCGCGATCGAGAGCGACGCAAAGAACTCCAGCGCTGCCGAGGTGAGAAAGGCGACGCGAAGCCCTGCCATGGTGACGCGGCGGTACTCATCGGAGATCCGCCCGATCAGAGCGATTTCGTCGCGCGCCCGACCGAAAAGTTTGAGCGTGGTGATGCCCTGCACCGCATCGAGAAAATATGCGCTCATCACCAGGAGTTGCCTCCATTGCCGCTGGTTGATCGCTTCGGCCCGGTAGCCGATGAAGACCATGAACAGCGGAATGATCGGGCCGCTGACCACAAGGATCAGCGCACTGATCCAGTCAGATCGCAGCACCACTGCCAGGATCGCGAGCGGTACCATCGCGACGAGCGCCATCTGCGGCAAATAGCGCGCAAGATAGGGTTCGAGTGCCTCGACACCATCGAGCAGGGTGGCCGCGAGATCGGCGCTGCGCTCACCCCCGGCATAACCGGGTCCGAGCGCGAACAGATGATCGAGCAAACTCCGGCGGAGGGACAGTTTAACGACAGCGGCAGCGCGGTAGGCGGCAATCTCCGCACCATAGCTCAACGCCGCGCGTATGACGAACAGAACGAGCAGCAGGAGCAGATCACGCCGCTCCGCCACGAGGCCAGCGTCATGGAAAACGATCGCCGAGACAATGCGCGCCAGCAAAAACGCCTGAACGATGACCGCGATCCCGGCGGTAAAGCCGAGCGCGATGGCGGCACTCAACCCGCGCCGCGCCCCATGACCTGCCGCGATCAGCCGCCGGTCTATGTCACGCGCCATGGTGCTTTCAGGCTTTCAGCCGAGCCCATAGGCAACGCCGGCGATCGGGTCGATCAGCGCGAGATCGTCATGGACGCTTTTGACCCCGGCGGTATTCTCCGCCAGCACCCGCAGAGCATTGCGTTCGGCCTCGCTGAACACGGTGCCGCCGAGCGATGCGACCCCGGCCACGACCCTCACCGTCACAGTGCCCCTGGGGGCCCAGTTCGACCGCGCGATGGCGGTGCGGATCATGGTCGCGATCGCCTCGTCCGTCATCGCGCCGTCATTGGCAACGATCAGCCGATCGAGCAGGGCGGTGAGAATGTCGCGCCGCGAAAGCAGGCCGACCAGCAGGCCATCATTGACCACGGGCAGTTGTTTGATCCGGCGCTCCTCCATCACGGCGACCGCATCGACCAGACGGGTCGTCTCGGCGACCGTGACGACCGATTCGGTCATAATCTCGCCGACATGCCGCCCCCTGGTGCGAACGAAAGCGCGGGCCGAGGTTTCAGGGGTCAGAAAGCCGCGCCACCAGCCGATTTCCGGCGCGGTGTCCAGTTCCGGGCGGCGCAGCAGATCGCCATCGGTCACGATGCCGAGCAACCGCCCGTCGCGGTCGATCACCGGCAGGGCCGATAAATGCCGGTCGAGCATGACGCGCCCCGCATCGGCGATCGTGGTCTCCGGACCCACGGTGGTGGGCGCAACAGTCATGATATCCTTGATGTCCATTTTACCCTCCTCAGGATGTGATCCGAGGATTAGCGGGATCGCCGGTCGTGCGCCTTGATCCAGATCAAGCGAGGCTCATCACACGAAAGTCTGGCCGATCGCTGCGAGCCGCGCATGGTCGAGGATCGAAATCCGGTGATCGACCGCAACCGCAACAACGCCCTGCCTGCGCAGCGAGGCGAGCACGCGGGAGATGCTCCGCAGCCTCGCCCTCCGACCGGGCAACGCCGAGAGCCCAAAACCCCTTGGCGGCAGCGGCGTCAACCCCCCCAGCCGCCCGCGACGCATCCGCGCCCGCAAGGCCGCATAGGTGCATAACGATCCGGGACGCACCCTTTGGTACACGAAACTTGTGGCCCTCCTACACGACAAGGCAAGCGCGCCCGCAACCACATCCAAACCGTAGGATGGGCGCCCCTTCAGCGCCCATCAATCCACCACCGCGCCCACCCACCAGATGCGTCAATGGCAACGATCCTCAGTATAAGCCAAAGGAAGGCTTCTTTTTTGCAAAAAAGAAGCAAAAAACTCCCATGAGTCGGGCCGAACGCCGCTAAACCGCCCGAGCACGAACCAACTCGATCCCGCAACGAGTTCCAAAACGTAGGATGGGCGCCCCTTCGGCGCCCATCAATCTACCACCCCACCACCCACCAACTCCCCCGCGACAAAGCAATCCACGCCAAAGCACCCACCAGATGCGTCAATGGCAACGATCCCCAGTGTAAGCCAAAGAAAGACTTCTTTTTTGCAAAAAAGAAGCAAAAAACTCCCATGAGTCGAGCCGAACGCCGCTAAACCGACCGAGCACAAACCAACTCGATCCCGCAACGAGTTCCAAAACGTAGGATGGGTGCCCCTTCGGCGCCCATCAACCTACCACCCCACCACCCACCAATCCCCCCCGACAAAGCAATCCACGCCAAAGCACCCACCAGATGCATCAATGGCAACGATCCCCAGTGCAAGCCAAAGACAAGACTTCTTTTTTGCAAAAAAGAAGCAAAAAACTCCCATGAGTCGAGCCGAACGCCGCTAAACCGCCCGAGCACAAACCAACTCGATCCCGCAATGAGTTCCAAAACGTAGGATGGGTGCCCCTTCGGCGCCCATCAACCTACCACCCCACCACCCACCAATCCCCCGCGACAAAGCAATCCACGCCGAGGCACCCGCCAGATGCGTCAATGGCAACGACCCCCAGCGCAAGCCAAAGACAAGACTTCTTTTTTGCAAAAAAGAAGCAAAAAACTCTTATAAATCTCGGTGGAAGCCATTAAACCGACACGGAACAGACCCAAACGGTCCACACCCGCAAGGAACACCACCAATGGACCACACCACCGAAATCGCCATCCCCGCCGCCCCCCACGACCCCGAAGACGTCCCCACCACCCGGGAAGCCCTCGAAAGCGGCCAAAACGCCCGCCTGATCCGCCAAACCCGCACCAAACTCAACCTATCCCAACCCGAATTCGCCACCCGCTACCGCATCCCCCTCGAAACCCTCCGGGACTGGGAACAAGCCCGCGTAACGCCTCCCGACTTTGCCGTGGCTTACATGCAGGTCATCGTTCACCGTCACTCGACGGCTGATGAGGTGTTAGCGTCATAGAACCTATCGCTTCCACTAGTTCGCAACAAAACGACAACAATAAACTGGATCGATCGACGATTTTCAAAATTTACAGTAAGTAGACCCGGACCACGTTTATTCTGTTATAGCATTACCTATAAAAATTTTTTACTTTTAGCCAGAGAGATACTCAAGAACAGCCGCGACAGCCGCGTTGCGCATACGCCTCGCGCGGGCATTGCCAACATAAGTTGCTTCTTTCAGTTTTTCCTCTGTTGCGGCCAAAACATCTCCAATTGTGTTTAAATTCAGCTCTTCCAGTTTGCCCCGCTGCCATTCAGAAATATCTAGAACTGCAATTGACTTCGCAAGTTGTTCGCTAAGAGCATATCCGCCTACTTGAGACGGAGCGTTGTCCAATAAATCCACTAACGATTTATATGCAGGATGGTTCGCGCCGAACTCAGTCATTCTTTTGGGAGTTAATCCTCTTGCCACGTTGTATGCCGTCGCAGCCGGAGCGGCTTCAAGCGAAAAGAGGCAACCCAAATTAAGAAAGTAACGCGTACCGATTTCGCCACGGCTTGCTTTAATACCTGATGCTTGTTCACTCAAAATGCCGGTGTAGGACAAAACGCGAAGGCTTTCCTTTACCGAAGCTGGAGCATCACGATGAATCCATAGATAGGCACTCGTATTTTTATCGGCCGCAAGGTATGAATCATTTTTGTTCTTGATATCAGGTAATACTTGATTTTCGATAAATGAACGCCCCCAGTCGATAACGTCTTTGTGGCCGGTGTATTTAGCTGCCAGTACCGAATGTTCAGACCAAATATCTGACCTGTAAAATTCACGTACGGTCTCGTTGACTTGGGCCGAATTTACTTTTGGTGATGCTGCTAAGGTTTTCAGCAAAAGACGCGGGTTTCCCGACGCTGCGTATGCTAAAATTGCGAAATTCCGCCCGTTAGACGCTATATTTTTTAGCGTTGCGGCATCAGCCTGCTTTTCAACAATTTCACGCATATTATTTACATAATCCGCAGCCAAGACATCCCTGTCAATTGATAACATCGTTGCATCATGAGCCGGCTGAAAAGTGTCGCCAAAACTAGTCACGCCAGGGTAAACAGCCGCGTTGCACGTTATGCAGTGACTTCTAAAGTCACGGAAAAGCGTAAAAAACTGTCTCTGTTGTTCAGGAACAAATATATGAGCAGCCTCGTCGATCAGAAGACAAAACCGCCGTATATCTAATTCGTCAGCTAAATCTTCTAAAGATTCCTTTATTTTATCGAGACTGGGAATATTGTTTTTGTCAATCGGCACTCCAACGTTTGTCCAAGAGTTTTCGTATTTTTCTACGATAGCTTCGATAACCGTTGGGCCTGAGTCCGAAACGGAACTACCCGCAAGTTGCTCTGCGCTTTTCGGCAAATGAGCTATCAGGCCAGCTTTCTGAAGTGACCTGACAATGGCTGAACTTATTTTTGCCAACATCCAGTGTTTGAATTGTTCCGGGTCGCTGGATTGCAGTAAAGAACTTCGAACAAAACTTAAATACACAGGAAAAACACGGTCCGTTGCAAATTTATTTGTAAGTTCTTTTTGAGCAACTCTCAGTAGAAATGATTTACCAACCCCTCTGCTACCAACCAAGATAGTGGGGTTTCGATTTTTCAGGGCGTCTATAAGCTGTCTATCTTGCGGGTTCTCCACAAAATAGCCATAAACGTCTTCCGGCTTTATATCCTCAGTGCGAAAAAAGAAGTCGGTCATTACTAAGACTTTCCAAAAATTTCTTGGATACCGGATAGATGCCCCAATGTTTCCAACATGATCGTTTCCAATTTTCGTTGCTCATCGGGAGGCAAAAAGTTAAGGTACCTTCCGGCGAAGGTGAAGATTATACAAAGTCGCACCGCTTCGGCTCTGTTCTTCCACTTTATTAGCATATCTCCGTTATAGCTGGATGCGTCCGTAATATGCTCATGCGTGTGCAAATTGCCATGGACGAATTCTGAACATTCGCGATATATCGTGCAAGCGAGCGCACGATATTGCTTTGCCGACTCAGCTAAAGCGGGATTAAAAGCGTTGAGAAAGGAATTTGAGAAGATGCCCTTATCTGGATCCGAAATTAACGACCAACTTATGTCGCTGTTAGGAGCACCTGAGAGCCACGATCTTAATTTAAGTTCGTACGCGGAGAAAAGAATGCCAGCGCTAAAAAGTTCGAAGAATAGCCGCAAACTAATGTGTGCGTGCCGGTATGCACCACACGCCACTTCATAAAGCGCTGACTGAAATTCATGAGCGGCTAAGAGAAAGATGGAGTGCTCCGTGCGATTTTCGACCGTAGAGAACAACTGGTCAAAGTCACTCCAAAAATTATGCGCGGCTGTAAATTCGAGGAGCCGCTCAGAATCTTGCAGAAGTTGTTCGAGCGCATCGCTAGAGCGTCCGATTAGATTCTTATAATGTTCTTCTAATCCTCACTCATCCCCTCATTACGTAGCCGGCATGGAATTGCCGAATATGCCGCTGCTGCGCAGCATTTCCGTGAACCGCCGCATCAGGGGCAGTAGCCGGTGCTTCGGCATGTTCGGGATCAATTCATAGAGCATGCACCCCTGACGGAACAACGAGTGTGAGCGGGTCTTCGAAGTGTTGGACTTGAGCTGTCGATCCATTCCCAGGCTCTCGCCTGCCGTCCCGAGCATGGTCAGCAGCGCCATCGCAAACGCGCTGATGAGCAGCAGCCGATCGCGCCGCTCTGGTTCGGCGATGCGGATCTCAGCCATCCCCATCCCAAAACGCAAATCCTTGACGTCCCTGAAGCTGGGTTCGATCGTCCAGCGCCGGGAATATTGCTTGATCAATGTCCCTGCAGACGCCACGGCGTCACTGCTCGCCAGGCACCACGGCTCCTTCATGTCACGCGCATGTACGCACACCACGGCACCGACCTGATAGGCGTGCGAGGCGGTGACGCGCGCACCACGCAGTTTGCGCGCCCGGCCCGATTTGCCGACCCAGTCCGCCGCGGTTCGCGTCTCGCCTGCGGCATCGGTGACATGGATGTTGCCGCGGAAGCGAATGATATAGGCAAAGCCAAGCTCCGTAAGATACGCGAACAGCTTGTGGTCACCGAAGCCGCGGTCGGCCAGGATGGTCACGCGGCAGCCGGGCGGGACAACCTCCGACAGGCGGCGCAGGCAAGTATCCTCGATGGCGTTGCGCTGATCTTTCAATTCCTCTTTCCACATCGACAGCCACAACAGAGGCATCGCCCGGCCATGCTTGCTCACCAGGTTGAGCGCCAACGTTGCCTGATCGTCGCCGTCGAAATCCGTCCAGTCCATGGCAACGACGATGTCGGTCTGCGAACCCACCAGATGCGGTACCCAACGGGCGAAGCTTTCCCAGACGTCGATACTCTCGTTACTGAGCATGCGATCAACCTGCTTGATCGCGTGCTTGGTCACCAGCCCGCGCGCCTGTGCCAACGCCTGACCGATCATCGCGACGGCGAGCGACGCGCCGGTCATCACGCCCAGTGTCGCAGCAGACAGGGAGTCAACGCGTTTGGCGTGGAGATCGTGGGCATACAACTCGTCAATGAATGCGCGGATGTCCTTCAACCGCCCACCATCACGCTTTTTCGATGCTGCAATTCCCATGATCCACCCTCATCCATGCATTCCAACGCTTGGTAGAGAATCGCAGCGAATCGGCGCAATACCTGGACCTATGGAAAATGGGGGGATTCCTGAGCTTCTAATCCCATTCGTACTTTGCGCTCCCTCGCGAAGGTTATTACCCGGAATTACGATGTATGCAACCACAAGTTTGGCGACGGTCGGAGCAAACGCCCACCCCTACTTAAGCTGACTATCCTTACTCCCGCGCCGGTTGAAGCCAATCGTCACCGGGCGTCGGTCGGCGGCGGACTGGCAGTCGATGCAGGTCCGTACCCCGGGCACCGCGTTGCGCCGCGCCTGCGGAATCTCCTCGCCGCATTCCACGCAGGTCGCCTGCCCCGCACCGCTGGGCATCCGTGCCCGCGCCCGCATGATCTCGTCTTTCACCGTATCGTCGATCTGATCCTGAACCGCCCCATCCGGAGCCCAACCATTCGCCATTGCCCTTGTCCACTATCTCCGCTTCGCCGCCATCAACATGGAACCGATCACCCCGCTTGAAAACCCCGCCAATCCCCCACGCCGCCGCCCCTGCCCCCACCACCCAGCCACCCCTTTACGACCAGAAGTTTTTTGCTTCTTTTTTCCAAAAAAGAAGTACTTTCTTTCTCACTTCCCCCCACCCCGCCCGTCACCAAAACTAACCCTTTCCCACCCCCCGCCCCTCATGCTCTAACGTGAGCATGACCGCGGCCTCACCCCTCTTCACCCGTTTCGCGGGCTTCATAGATCGCCTGAAGCAGACCATCGCCGCCGCCAGCGTGAAGGTGCAGGGCCGTCCCGCACGTCTGCCCACCCCGCTCGGCCTGCTGCTCTACGGTCGCCTTTCCCGCCTCACCACCCGCCTGCGCGACCTGCTCGCCCGCATCGAGGCCGAGCGCACCAAGCCCCGCCGCATTGCCGCGCCCGGCCCTCATCAGCGCGCCGCGCGCAAATCCCCACCCAAACCAACCCCCGGTTTTACCCCGCCGCTTCGGCTGGATCGCCCAACCTCTCCCCGAAGCCAACGCCCACGCCCAAACCCTCCGCCAGTTCCTCTGCGAGCCCGAAACCGAATCCCTCATCGCGAGCGACCCCCGCATCGGCCGCATCCTCCGCCCCCTCTGCCACCTCCTCGGCATCGACCTCACCTTGATCTACCGCATGGTCCCCCCACCCCATCCGAACGACCCCACTCAAACCAAACGCCATCCCCTATTGCGCAACCCATCCACCAAACCCCGCCCGCAAAACCCACACCCACGACTCCCCAACCCCCCCGACCCCCCACTCCGCGCCCCCACGCTGGACGCCATCCAATCCCTCCTCGACCACACCTTCAGCCCCCGCGCCCAAACCCATAACCCCTGGTTCACCCCACCCGATTTTTTCATCGTCCACCCGAAATAGCCCATTCACACCCATTTCATTACGATATCGTAACGAAATACCGGGCAGTCGAGCCAAAGCAACGGGCAAGACAAGCCTTCTTTTTGTGAACAAAAAGAAGCAAAAAAACTTTGTGATCTGGGTCCGTGCCGGTTTCGAGGCCCGTGCCTCAGCGAAGGGAAGTTTTTTGCTTCTTTTTTACAAAAAAGAAGCCTTCCTACCCCTCCTCACCCAATCTCGATAACCTCAACCCGCCGCCCCTTCGCCGCGAGGGCGATTTTCCCGGCCTTGAGCCGGAGGGCGTCGGTCCCGAACACGTCGGCGCGCCAGCCGGTCAGGCAGGGGAGGTTGGCGGGCGTGTCCCCCGCGAGCGTGTCGATATCGTCGCCCGAGGCGATGAGGCGTGCGGCGACGTGATTGGCATTCGCCCGTTCGGTCAGCAGCACCTTGAGCAGCGCGACCAATGCGGGCGAGGGTTTGGCAGCATCATTGACGCGAGGAAGCTGCGGCAGGTCGCGTTCCGGCAAAGCGCGGGCGGTCGCAATCACCGCGAGCAGCGCCTGCCCCGATTTTCCCTCGGCAAAGCCACGGGTAATGCCGCGCACCCGCGTGAGACCCTCGGCATCCGTGGGCGCGAGGGCAGCAAGTTCAGGGATCTGTTCGTCCTTGATCACGCGCTGGCGGGGGATGTTGATCCGCATCGCCTCCCGCTCGCGCCACGCGGCGATCGCCTGCACGATGGCAAGCTGCCGCCGGTTGGCCCCGCGCAGTTTCAGGCGGCGCCACGCATCGGCGGGGTCGGTGCGGTAGGTGCCGGGCTCGTTGAGAATGGCCGCTTCCTCGGCGACCCAGTCGATCCGCGATTCCCGAACGAGCCGCTCGCGCAGGGCTTCATAAACCAGACGAAGCCAGGTCACGTCCGCGGCGGCATAGGTGATCTGCGCGGGCGAAAGCGGCCTCGCCTGCCAGTCCGAAAACCGGTGCGCCTTGTCGATACTGCCCCCGGCAAGAGACGACACCAGCGTGTCATACCCGACCTGATCGCCGAACCCCGCGACCATGGCGGCCACCTGGGTGTCGAAAATCGGCGTCGGCACAGCGCCGAATTTCAGCAGAAAGATTTCGATATCCTGGCGGCAGGCGTGAAACACCTTGACGACGCCAGGGTTGGCGAACAGCGCGCCGAGCGGGGCGAGGTCGAGCGCCGGGGCCTGCGCGTCGATCACCGCAACGTCCCGCGCCCCGCCGAGCTGAACGACGCAGAGTTCCGGGAAATAGGTGCGCTCGCGCATGAACTCGGTATCGACCGTCACATAAGCCTCGGTCGCGAGCCGCTCGCACAGGGCAGCGAGGGCGGCGGTGGTGGTGATCAGGACGGGGTCGGCAAAGGTTGCTTGCGGCTTCATCCGTGGCAAGTGCCACGCCCTGTCTTGACAGGAAAGACCCGCGCCGTCCATTTGCCCCTGATTTCATTCAGGACTGGTCCCCGATGCACGAATATCGCACCCATACCTGCGGCGCCCTGCGCGCGGCCGATGCCGGCATCACGGCCCGCCTGTCCGGCTGGGTCAACGTCAAACGCGATCATGGCGGCCTGCTGTTCATCGACCTGCGCGATCATTTCGGCATCATCCAATGCGTGATCCCGAACGGCTCGGCCGTGTTCGACCTCGCCGAAGCCACCCGGGTCGAAAGCGTGGTGACCGTCACCGGCACCGTCGTGGCGCGCGATGCCGCGACCATCAACCCGCGCCTGCCGACCGGCGAAATCGAAGTGCAGGTCGAGGATTTCGTGGTGCAATCCGCCGCCGACGTGCTGCCGATCCAGGTGGCCGGAGATGCCCAGTTCCCCGAAGATCTCCGGCTGCGCTATCGCTTCCTCGACCTGCGGCGCGAAAAACTGCACCGCAACATCATGCTGCGCGCCAACGTGATTTCGTGGCTGCGCCGGGAAATGACCGCGCGCGGCTTCACCGAATTCACCACCCCGATCCTCACCGCCTCGTCACCCGAAGGCGCGCGCGATTTTCTGGTGCCCTCGCGCCTCCATCCCGGCCAGTTCTACGCCCTGCCCCAGGCCCCGCAGCAGTTCAAGCAATTGCTGATGGTCGCCGGGTTCGACCGCTATTTCCAGATCGCCCCGTGTTTCCGCGATGAAGCCAGCCGCGCCGACCGCGCCCCCGGCGAATTCTACCAGCTCGATTTCGAGATGAGCTTCGTCGATCAGGAAGAGGTGTTCGCAACCATCGAACCCGTGCTCGGCGGCTTGTTCAAGGAGTTTTCGGGCGGGCGGTCGGTCAGCGACTGGCCGTTCCCCCGCATCGCCTATGACGAGGCCGTGCTGAAATACGGCTCGGACAAGCCCGACCTGCGCAACCCGCTGCTGATCACGGACGTGACGGAGTCGTTCCGCGACTCCGGCTTCGGCCTGTTCGCCAAAATCGTGGCGGGCGGCGGTGTGGTGCGCGCGATCCCCGCACCGGGCGCCGGATCGAACCCCCGCAGCTTTTTCGACAAGCTCAACGAGTGGGCACGCGCCGAGGGAGCGGGTGGATTGGGCTATATCGTGTTCGACGCCGATGGCGCGAAAGGCCCGATTGCAAAAAATCTCGAACCCGGCCGCGCCGAGGCGATCCGCGAGGCCGTGGGCCTGCAACCGGGCGATGCGGTGTTCTTCGCCGCCGGCCCGCGTGAGACCGCGGCCAAATTCGCCGGTGCCGTGCGGACCAAACTCGGCACCGATCTCGGCCTGATCAGTGCTGAGTCGTTCGAATTCTGCTGGATCGTGGATTTCCCGATGTTCGAGCGGGACGAGGAAACCCAGGCGATCGGCTTCAGCCACAACCCGTTCTCGATGCCCCAGGGCGGGCTCGACGCCCTCAACACAAAGGACCCGCTCACGATCAAGGCGTTCCAATACGACATCGTGGTCAACGGGGTCGAACTCTGTTCGGGCGCCATTCGCAACCACAAGCCCGAAATCATGCTGCGCGCCTTCGAAATCGCCGGCTACGGACCCGAAGTGGTCGAAGCCCGGTTCGGCGGCATGCTCAATGCCTTCCGCTACGGCGCCCCGCCGCATGGCGGCGCCGCACCCGGCATCGACCGCATGGTGATGCTGCTCGCCGACGAGCCCAATCTGCGCGAGGTCATCACATTTCCGCTCAACCAACAGGGTCAGGACCTGATGATGGGCGCTCCCGCACCGGTCGATCAGGCGCGGCTGAAGGAGCTTTCCCTCGCCCTGGCGCTGCCCCCCCGCAAGCCGGGCTGAATTCCGGGCCGCCGCCGCTCACAAAGATGTTCCGATCCTCCGGGACGCCGATGCGGCATAAAGAGCCATGCATACGCTTCCCCGTGGTGCCAAGATCGGCATCGTCCTGATTACCCTGTTCGCCGGCGGCTTCGTGGCGCTGGCAGTATATGGTGCCTACCATGGCGACACCGCGCGCGGCGCGCGGATTTCGGCGGTGTCGTCGCAGGAAATGTCGGGAGCCAACCCGGGCGGATCGTGATCCCTGTCCTCAGGGCGTGGCGGTCGGATCGCGGCTGATCCGCACCCGTTCGACCCGGCGGCCATTCATGCCGAGAACCTCGAAACGCCAGCCCCCGAAAACGATCGCGTCGCCCTCGCGCGGAACCCGCCGCAGCAAGGCGAGCAGGAATCCGCCGAGCGTGTGATACGACCCTTCCGCCGGCAGGTCGTGCAGCTTGAGGCGATGCGCGACCTCGTCCACCGGTTCCAGCCCGTCGAGATCGAAACTGTCGGCGGGTTCGGTGCCGCCCTCGGAATGGATCGGTTCGTCGTGATCCCCCACGATCGCCTCCAGCAGGTCGCCCACCGTGACCATGCCCTCGAAACTGCCGTATTCGTCCAATACGAAAGCGACACCGAGCGGATCGGCCTTCAACCGCTCCAGCGCATCGAGCGCCGAGATCGCATCCGGCACGACCAGAGGCTGGCGCAGGCTGGCGGCGAGCCCGATATCCTTGCCGTCGAGAATGCGATCGAGGATGTCCTTGGCCTGAACGATGCCGACGACATTGTCGATGCTGCGGTCGCACACCACGAAGCGCGAATGCGGGGCCGATTTCAGGGCGGTGATGACCTGTCCGCGCGGGGCGGTGCGGTCGAGCCAGGCGATGTCCTGGCGCGGGGTCATGATCGCGCGGATCGGCTTGTCGGCAAGGCGCATGACCCGTTCCATCATGTCGCGCTCCTCGTGTTCGAGCATGCCCGATTCGGTGCCCTCGGCGAGGATCGCCTTGAGTTCCTCCTCGCTGACCGCCCGGTGATGGCGATCCATCGGGCCGAAGGCGCGAAGGACGGCGCTGGAGGTGACGCGGAGCAGCAGCACCAGCGGCCCCGCGATCCGGGCGAACATGTCGAGCGGCCAGGCGACCAGGCAGGCGATCCGCTCCGCATTGCGGAGCGCGAGCTGCTTGGGCACCAGTTCCCCGAACACGAGGGTCAGGAAGGTGACGGTGAACACCGTGACCACCAGCGCCACGCTGCCCGCGACGGGTGCCAGAACCGGGATACCGGCCAGCACCGGCGCGAGCCTGACCGCGAGCTGCGCCCCGCCGACCACGCCGGTCAGCACCCCGATCGCGGTGATCCCGATCTGCACCGTGGGCAGGAACCGCTCGGGGGAATCCGCGAGGGCCCGCGCGCGGAGGGCACCACGCATGTGTTTTTGAGCCATCAGCGCCAAAGCCGCCCTGCGCGACGAGACCAGCGCCATCTCGGCAAGGGAGAATCCGGCGTTGAGCAGGATCAGAAAGATCAAAAGGCCAATTTCGGCAATCGTTTGCATGGATATCCTGAGTTTATGGACCAGATCGTCGGCGGCATGTGCGATGGGCATCCCATGATCCGATAGCCTCTCCCTAGCACGGCAGCCGTGTCCTGACGGTTATAAATGCCCCGGTTTCGCCATAATGCGGCCCGTGCGATGCCGCACTGCACACGCATCTGAGAGCAGCCGCAGGATGTTTCTGCGCCTCAACCGGATGATTGTTCATGACGCATCAATCCCAGCTTCGTCCTCTCGCCCCTCAGGTCAGCCGGCCACGCGGCCGTTCCGGCTGGCGCAGCCCGGGCACCTGGCTGGCTGCGCTGGCGACGGCGGGGGCGACATTCGGCATCTGGGCGGCGCTCAATCGCCCGGTCGACAACATGCCGGCGTATCGCGGCGAAATCGGCGGCTTTGCCTTCTCGCCCTTCCATGCCGGGGAAAGCCCGCAGAGCAACGTGTACCCGACGATCAGGCAGATCGACTCCGATCTCGCGCTGGTCGCGACGAAAACCCACAACATCCGCACCTACACGGTGCAGAACGACCTCGGCGACATTCCGGCCCTCGCCGCGAAATATCACCTGAACGTCACGGTGGGCGCGTGGATCGACCAGCACCCCAAGGCCAACGAGGCCGAACTGCACAAGGTGGTCAAGGTTGCCAACGCGAATGCCGACGTCAAGGCCGTCATGGTCGGCAACGAGGTGATCCTGCGGCGTAACCTGACCGTGCCGGAACTCGCCGCCGATATCGACTACGTCAAAAAGCGCGTGCATGTGCCGGTCTCCACCGCCGAGCCGTGGCATGTCTGGCTGCATCACCCGGAACTGGCCAAATCGGTCGATTTCATCACCGTGCATCTGCTGCCCTACTGGGAAGGCGTGCCGGAACCCGATGCGGTGAAATATGCCCTGTACCGGCTGCATGAGGTCGAGAAGCGGTTTCCCGGCAAGAAAGTGGTGATCGGCGAGATCGGCTGGCCGTCGGACGGGATCGACATCGGCGGCGCGCGCGCCTCGCGGGTGTTGCAGGCGAATTTCATGCGCACGTTCTTCAACGTCGCGCAGAAGGATCATCTGCATTATTTCGTCATGGAAGCGTTCGACCAGCCCTGGAAGACCAGCTTCGAAGGCCGCGCCGCCGGGTATTGGGGCCTCTGGTCGCTCTCGCGGGAGATGAAATATTCGCTGACCGGCCCGGTCCTGCCGAACCGCGCCTGGCTGCCCTGGGCGGCCGGGGCTGCGCTGCTCGGGCTGATGATCACGCTCGGCCTGCTGTCGCGCCGGCCGGACATGCGGGTGATCGGCAAGGTCATTTTCGCGGTGCTGGTTCAGGGGTTCGGCACGGCGCTGGCCATGCTGCTGATGACGATGGGCGAGACCTATCTTTCATGGTCGGCGGCGGCGGTGTGGAGCACCCTCGCGCTGGGCCAGGGCCTGCTGCTGTTCCTGCTGATCGCGGATAGTTTCGACCTCACCGAAACCCTGTTCGGCCGGGTGCGCAAGCGCCATTTCGAGCCGGTTCCGGCACCGCACGGCATGAAACTGCCCAAGGTCTCGCTGCATCTGCCGATCTGCAACGAACCGGCCGACATGGTGAAGCAGACGCTGAACGCCCTCGCCGCGCTCGATTACGAGAATTACGAAGTGCTGGTGATCGACAACAACACCAGGGACAGCGCGGTGTGGGAGCCGGTGGCGGCACATTGCGCGCGGCTGGGCTCGAAATTCCGGTTCTTCACCCTCGGCCAGTATCCCGGCTACAAGGCGGGCGCCCTGAACTTCGCCCTGCGCGAAACCGCGCCGGATGCCGAAATCGTCGGTGTGCTCGACTCCGATTACATCGTCGATCCGGACTGGCTGCGCTGCATGGTCCCCGCCTTCGCCGACCCGGTGGTGGGCTTCACCCAGTCGCCGCAGGATTACCGCGACAATGACGGCTCGATCTTCAAGCGCATGATGTTCTGGGAATATGCCGGGTTCTTCCAGATCGGCATGGTCAACCGCAACGAGCGCAACGCGATCATCCAGCACGGCACCATGACCCTCATCCGCACCGAGGCCCTGAAAAAGGATGGCGGCTGGGCGGAGTGGTGCATCACCGAGGACAGCGAACTGGGGATGCGGCTGTTCCGCGACGGCTACGAGGCGGTCTATTCCAAACGCAGCTTCGGGCGCGGCGTGATGCCTGATGACTTCAACGCCTTCCGCAAACAGCGCTATCGCTGGGCCTATGGCGCGATGCGGATCACCCGCGCGCATTGGAAAGCCCTGCTCTCGCCGTTCGACCGCACGCTCACGCTCGGCCAGCGCTGGCATTTCGTGACCGGCTGGCTGCCGTGGATGGGCGATGCGCTCGGCCTCGCCTTCCTGTTCCTCGGTCTCGCCTGGTCGGCCGGGCTGATCCTCGACCCCGTGCGGTTCGAATTTCCGATCATCCTGTTCATGCTGCCCTCGATCGGTCTGTTCGTCTTCAAGATCGTGCAGATCCTCGCCCTCTATTCGGCGCGGGTGAAGTGCGGGCTGGGCGACCGGATCGGCGCGGCGGTGGCCGGGCTCGCTTTGTCGCACACCATCGGCAAGGCGGTATGGAAAGGATTGTTCAGCAACAAGCTGCCGTTCCTGCGGACCCCGAAAATGAAGGATGCGCCCGCTCTGGTGCAGGGTCTGGTGATGGCGCGCGAGGAGCTGGTTCTGCTCGCCCTCACCTGGGGCGCGCTGCTCGGGGTCGGCTTCGGCCACCATTGGGCGACGCCGGAATCCAAGCTCTGGTGCCTTGTGCTGTTCACCCAGTCGCTGCCCTACCTCGCCTCGGTCAGTGTTTCGATCATCGCAGCCCTGCCTGCCCGGTCGGTCAAGGCGTTGCCGGCTCCGGCCCATGTAGCACTGCCGGTCTCCCGGATGCCAATCTCGGCACGCTCGGCGGCGGGGATTGAGCCTGCGCCGTCCCTGCCCGACCGGGTGGGGATTCCGGTTCAGCCGATCGCGATAGGTTGGCGGAACGCGGCGGTGAACAGGTCGCGGGCGATTTTCACCGGCCCGAGCAGGGTGCCGTGTTCGATTACCACCGCGGCGGCAAAGCGCGGACGTTCGACCGGCGCATAACCGACGAACAGGGCGTTCGGACGATATTTCCACGGGAGCCGGGCGTCGTTGTAATTGGCAGCTTCCATTGCGGCATCCTCGTTGATCACCTGGGCGGTGCCGGTCTTGCCGGCCATGCGGATGCCGCCCGGCAGAACCAGCCGCGCCCCCCACGAGGTGCCGAGCGGGGTGTTGACCACTTCATCGAGACCGCGCCGGACGGTGGCGAGGTGGCGATCGTCGAGCCCGAGCGATGCCGCGACCGGGCGGTGGGGACGCTGATCGCCGATCGCGCGCACGATATGAGGGTCGAGCGCCGTGCCGGTGCCGATCCGCGCGATCATGGTGGCGAGGTTGAGGGGGGTGAACAGGGTGTAGCCCTGGCCGATGCCCTGAACCGCGGTATCGCCCATGGTCCAGTCGATCCGGCGGCGCCGGGCCCAGTCATGGGTCGGCAGGAAGCCGGCGGCCATACCCGGGAAATCGAGATGAGCGGGACCGGTCAGGCCTAGCTTTCCGCCCATCGCGGCCATGCGGTCGATGCCGGTGCGCATCGCGACATGGTAATAGAACACGTCGCAGCTTTGCTGCAGGGCGTGGGATGCATCCATCCAGCCATGACCGCTGCGCAGCCAGCAGTAGAACATGCGGTTGCCGATCTTGAGATGACCGGGGCAGAAAAACCGGGTTTTGGCGGTGATCGTGCCGGCCTTGAGGGCGGACAGCGCGACGGTGGGTTTGAAGGACGAACCCGGCGCATAGAGACCCTGGGTGGCGCGGTTGGTGAGCGGGCGTTCCGGGTTGGTCATCCAGCGATGCCAGACCGCATCCGGCACCCCGTCATCGAACCAGGCGGGGTCGAATGACGGGGCGCTGGCCATGGCGAGCACCGCGCCGTTCTGCGCGTCGAGCAGCACGGCGGCACCGGCGCGGCTGTTGAGGGTGGCAACCGCGGTGCGCTGGAGTTCGGCATCGAGGGTGAGCGAAACGGTCTTGCCCTGCCGGCCGGAATCGCGATCGAGCACGCGCACGACCGATCCCAGCGCATCGACCTCGGTTTCGACCACGCCGGGTATGCCCATCAGCACCTCGTTGCGGGCCTGTTCGATCCCCGAGCCGCCGATACGCGCCCCGGGCAAAGCGAGGACCGGTTGCGCCTTCACCGCCGCCTGGTCGGGACGGATGACATAGCCGACGGCATGGGCCGCGATGGGCCCCAGCGGATAATGACGGGAGAAGCCACGATCGATGATGACGCCGGGCAGCCGGGTCGCCTGGACTTCGAGCCGCGCCATCTCGGCCCAGTCGAGATCGTTCTTCAGGGTGACCGGCAGGTATTGCGCGGGGCCGGCCAGCAAAGCGTCGAGGCGGTCGCGCTCCGCCGGGGACAGGGTGACGAGGGTGGCGACGCGTTCGATCACCGTGCGGGGATCGTGCGTGTCGGTCATCAGGAACAGGGCGCGCCAGTGCTGGCGGTTGCCCGCGAGAAGGGCGCCGGTGCGGTCGGTGATGAGGCCGCGCTCGGGGGCGAGCGGGCGTTGCGACATTGCGTTATCGCGCGCCTTGATCCGGTAGCCCGCATGCTCGATCACCTGCAGATCGTAAAGCCGGGCGATCAGGCCGCCGAAGGTGACGGTCTGGATGCCGCCGATCACCAAAGCACGGCGGGTGAAGACCTGACGGTTGAGCGTGCTGCGAGCCATGCGCGGCGTTGTGCGACGAGGCGGGCGGTAACCCAAGACACGATCTAGCGAGCGCGCCCACCGCCCGCCTGCGGCGAAATCCTATTGGGGTGCGTGCGACCTGCCGATGACGATGGTCGCGGTGCGGCTGGCCTGCTTGCTGTCCGGCGGGCTGCCGATCGGGCCAATCCCTTCGGTGGTGATGCGCGCGGGGGCGACGCCGTCCGCGACGAGCTGGGCGGCGACGGCGGCGGCGCGCTGGTTCGAGAGTGCCACGTTGTCAGGAGTATTGCCGACCGTGTCGGCGGCGCCGGTCACGGTGACCGGAGAGAGCAGGTCGATTTTCGCCTTGTGCGCGGCCTGGGCGACGACGGCGATGCCGGGCGGATTCAGATTGGTCTTGAACGGGGCGAAGAACACGACGTAGGACGGTTGAGGGTGCATGAACGGCAGGTCCGCGCAGCCCGCCAGACCGATGCCGGCGACGGCGAGACAGGCAGCGGCGGATAACAGGTTCGGGCGATGCATCGTGATCTCCTCCGGGACCGTTCCCGGTACGGGATCATTCCTGCCCGGTCTCGGCCTTGGCCACAAGATCGAATTTCTGCAACCGCGCCAGAAGAGCGGGCATGCGGGCCAGCGGGATCATGTTGGGACCGTCGGACGGGGCGTTATCCGGGTCGGGGTGGCATTCGATGAACAGGGCGGCGCACCCGACCGCGAGTGCCGCCCGCGCAAGGATAGGTGCGAATTCGCGCTGGCCGCCGGAGGAGCCGCCCTGGCCGCCGGGCTGCTGGACCGAATGGGTGGCATCGAACACCACGGGATAGCCGGTCTGCGCCATGATCGGCAGCGCCCGGAGGTCGCTGACCAACGTGTTGTAGCCGAAACTCGCCCCCCGTTCGGTGAGCATGATGCGCTCGTTGCCGGTGCTGGCGATTTTGGCGGCGACGTTCTTCATGTCCCACGGGGCGAGGAACTGGCCTTTCTTCACGTTGATCGCCCGGCCGGTGTTGCCGGCGGCGAGCAGAAGATCGGTCTGGCGGCAGAGAAAGGCCGGGATCTGCAGCACGTCCACCACCTCGGCGACCGGCGCGCATTGATGGGCGTCGTGCACATCGGTCAGCACCGGGATGGCGAATTTCGCCTTGATATCGGCCAGGATCTGCAACCCCGCCGCCATGCCGACGCCGCGCCCGGTGCCGAGCGAGGTGCGGTTCGCCTTGTCGTAGCTCGATTTGAAGATCAGGCCGATATTCAATGCCCGGGTCATCTCGACCAGCGCGCCGGCGACACTCATGGCATGATCGGCGGATTCGATCTGGCAGGGGCCGGAGATCAGCGTGAAGGGGAGCGCATTGCCGATGGTGAGGGTGCCGATGGTGACGTTCATGGGGTTCGATTCTTTCACGATAGAGGGGCACGATAGACCGGTGGGAGGGACGAAACCGGGTTTATTGCCTTCCGGACCGCAGCGACAGGCAGGGGGGTATTATCTGCTCCGATCCGCGCAAACCTTGACCTCGCCGCCCGCACGGCTCATGTGAGGCCCGCACGTAACGACCTTATAACGAGGATAGATGTCGAAAGAAGACATGATCGAGTTCAGCGGCACCGTCGCTGAGCTGCTGCCCAATGCCATGTTCCGGGTCAAGCTGGATAATGAACACGTCATTCTGGCGCATACCAGCGGCAAGATGCGCAAAAACCGCATCCGTGTTCTGGCCGGCGACCGCGTGAACGTCGAGATGACGCCCTATGATCTGACCAAGGGCCGGATCACGTTCCGATTCAAGTAACGCTGGTCCTCGCCTCGTCGAGCCCGCGCCGGCTCGATCTGCTGCGCCAGATCGGGATCATCCCGGACCGTATCGTCAGCCCCGACATCGATGAAACGCCGCAGCCTCATGAGGTGCCGCGCAGCCTCGCCGCGCGCCTCGCCCGCGCGAAACTCGATAGTGCCGCCATCCCCGGTTCATTCACCATCGCAGCCGATACGGTCGTCGGTCTCGGCAGCCGCATCCTGCCCAAGGCCGAGACCGAGGCAGAGGCGCGGCAGTGCCTCACGATGCTTTCGGGGCGGCGTCACAAAGTGTATTCCGCGGTCGCGGTCGCGGGCCCCGATGGAAGGATCGCGATGCGAACCGTCGCCAGCGTCGTCGCCTTCGCGCGGCTCGAAGCGGGTGCGATCGAGCATTACATCACGAGCGGCGAGTGGCGCGGCAAGGCCGGTGGCTACGCGATCCAGGGGCGCGCCGCCGGTTTCATCGATTTCCTGTCGGGGTCCTATACCGGCGTGGTCGGCCTGCCGCTGCACGAAACCCTGAACCTCCTGCGCGGCCTCGGCTGGCGCGCGCCGTGATGATCACCCCGTGATCCTTGCCGCGCGACGGCGCGGGGCGGTGCATCTCGCCCTGCTGGAGGCGGGAGTGCTGGTCGATTACGCGATCTGGCAGCCCGATGAACCGGATGGGGTGGGCGATCGCTACACGGGCCGGGTGACCGCCCGGGCCCCGGCGCTCGGCGGCGTCTTTGTCGATCTCGGCGCCGCCAGCGGCTTCCTGCCCGACAGCGCGGGCGGCAAATCGGCATCGGACGGCGATCTGCTCGCGGTGCGGATCATCCGCGCGGCGCAGGGTGGCAAGGGGCCGCGTCTCGCCCGCGCCCCGGGTGAACCGGCGGGCCGGCCTGGCCTCGACGCCCGTGGCCCCGGCCCGATCGCGGAATTCCGTGCCCTGCACCCGGCCGCGCCGATCCTCGCCGAGGATTTCGAGCTGATCGCCCGGCTCCGCCCTGATTTTGCCGGTGTCGAGCATGCGCCGTCCTGCTTTGCCGGGATCGAGGAGGAAATCGCGGGCCTGACCGAGCCGGTCGTGCGTCTCCCCGGCGGCGCGCGTGCGATCATATCCCCGACCCCGGCGCTCACCGCCATCGATATCGACGCGGGGGCCGCAACCGCCGAACGGGGCGAAAAAACCGGGCTGCAGGCGCGACTCAATCGCGCGCTGATCCCCGAACTCGCCCGTCAGATCCGCCTGCGCAACCTCAACGGCGCGATCCTGATCGATTTCGCCGGCATGAAAGCGAGCGCGCGCCCCAGCCTCGCGCCCGACCTGACGCAGGCCCTCGCACGCGATCCGTTGAAACCGCGCCTGCTCGGCTTTACCTCTCTCGGCTTCGCCGAGATTCTGCGCCCCCGTATCCGCCCGCCACTCCACGAGATCCTGCCATGACCGCGAAACCCTGCCCGATCTGCCGCAAGCCGAGCATTCCCGAACAGGCGCCGTTCTGCTCGCGCCGTTGCCGCGAGGTCGATCTCGGCCGCTGGTTCGGCGAGGATTACAGGGTCTCGACCATCGAGCCATTGCCGGACGAGGGCGAATAATCGTCGAGCCGGGCCAGCGCGGCCGCGACATCCGGCACGATTTCCCAAAGCTGGCGCGCCGAATCCCGGGCGAAGCCGGCGCCGATGACCGCATCGAGCAAGGCCACCACTCTGCCCGCCCAGCCCAGAATATCGACCAGGATGATGGGCTTGGCATGGCGCTCCAACTGCTTCCACGTCACGATCTCCATCAGCTCGTCGAGGGTGCCGAGCCCGCCGGGCAGCACCACGAACGCATCGGCCCGGGCGAACATGCGCCGTTTGCGGGTGTGCATCGAATCGGTGACGATCAACTCCGACAGGCCGGGAAACTCGACCTCCCGCGCGCGCAGGAAATCGGGAATGATCCCGACCACCGTGCCGCCGCTGCCCAGGGCCGCGCCCGCGACGGCGCCCATCAGGCCGACATTGCCGCCGCCGAACACCAGCGTCATGTCGCGCGCGGCGAGCCCCGCGCCCAGATCGCGCGCCGACTGCATGTAATCGGGCGCGACGCCGACTGAAGACCCGCAAAATACCGTGACCGAAATGTGACTCATATTCCAGAATGACCTCTTGAACCTATCGACAGGGACAAGTTCGTGGCAGGGTAATCAAATCGAAGCAAGTTATTGATAGAGTCCGCCCATGGCCCTCAACGCACAGCAAACCGACAATGAAAAGCCCGGTCGCCCTGCCCTTCCCGGGTGGGTCGCGCCGACCGCCATTGCGGGTCTGGGCCTGGTTGCCTTGCTCGGCCTCGTGTTCCTCGGCGGCCAGCAGCATTTCGAGCCGACCAAACCGGCCCCGAAGGTTGCGGCCAGCACCATCGCATCGCCTTCGGTCGCCCCGGGGCCGAGCTTCGATACCGTGCGGGTGGATGCCGGTGGCAACGCGGTGATCGCCGGCCATGCGGCACCCGGCAGCACCGTCACCATCACCGCCAACGGCAAGGCGATCGGCACGGTGAAGGCGGATCGCTCCGGCAGCTTCGCCTTCGTCACCTCCACCCCCCTGCCGGCGGGGGGGCAACAACTTGCCCTGTCGGAATCGAGCCCGACCGGTCAGGTGATGGCGAGCAATCGCAGCGTCACGGTATCCGTGCCGGAGGCGCCGAACGAGGGGGCGCTCGCGGTGCTCAGCGGCACCGGCAAATCGCCCTCGCAGGTGCTGAGCGGCCAGGGGCCGCAACCCGGCACTCTCGGCCTCGGCTCGGTCGATTACGATGGTTCGGGCAAGGCCGTCATCGCGGGAACCGCGAAGCCCGGTGCCACCGTGTCGCTGTTCCTCGGCACCACCAAGCTCGGCACGGTGAAGGCCGATGCAGCCGGGCGCTGGACCATGCGGACCGACAGCCTGCCCGCGAAACCCGGAACCTTCAGGCTGGAAACCACAAGCCCGACCGGCAGCGTCCTGCAATCGATGCAGACGGCCTTCGCCCCGCACAAGGTCGGCAAGCTGGCACCCGGCCAGATCGTGATCACCCAGGGGCAGTGCCTGTGGCAGATCGCGCGCAAGCTCTACGGCAAAGGGACGGATTATTCGCTGATCTACCGTGCCAACGAGGCGAGTATCCAGAATCCCAACCTGATCTATCCCGGCCAGCATATCGCCCTGCCGAAGCCGGCAACGACCTCCGGCTGAACGCGGCGCCCCCTTGAATCCGGTTGCGATGTCCATATAATTTCTATATAGATTTCATATAAGGAGATCGCCATGCCCGTCACCAGTTTCGCGTTCGACGAACGGACCATGCAGGCCATCGCCGATCTGCGCAAAATATTCGGCGTTTCGAGCAATGCCGCCGCACTTCGCCGCGCCATCACGCTTTCGCGCGTCGTGGCCGACCAGCGTGACGACAAGAACACCGTCCTGATCCAGGGAAAGGATCATCCGCTCCGCGTCAGCCTCGACGGCTGATGCCTCCGGTCGAGCCGGTTGCGGCGGCCGCTGAAACACGGGTTTCGCTCAAGGCCCTCGATCGCAGCCTGACCGTTCCGGAGCGCATCGCTTTGTCCGATGCCGGCATCCGCCGCCAGATCGCGACCATCGTGCTCTGGCTGTTCGCGGGCACCAATATTCTCTCCGTCGTTTTCGTGATCGTGCTGTATTATTTCGATCAGCGCGATATTGCCGATCATTTGATCCCGGCGACCGCACGGGTGATCACCCCCAGCGTGGTCATGAGCCTGCTCGGGGCCACCACGGTCCAGCTCGGGGCCATCGCGGTGATCATGGCGCGCGGCATTTTCAATGTGCCCATTGACCAGCCCTACCCGATCGTCGAAGAGACCTGAGCCAGACGGTTGGACGGCCGCCGTCACGAGACCCGAAAGGGTGTGACGGAGGAAAGTCCGGGCTCCACGGAAACACGGTGCCGGTTAATGGCCGGCGGGGGCGACCCCAGGGACAGTGCCACAGAAAACAAACCGCCCGCGCGCTTCGGCCTGCGGGCAAGGGTGAAACGGTGCGGTAAGAGCGCACCGCGCCTTCGGTAACGAAGGCGGCAGGGTAAACCCCACCGGGAGCAAGACCGAATAGGGGTGGCCGGCGGCGTGAGCGATCATGGCCGCAGGGGTGTTTTCGACCCGTCACCCGGGTTGGTCGCGTGAGGCGTGCAGCAATGCCCGTCCCAGACGAATGGCCGTCCACCATCCGCGAGGATGCGGACAGAACCCGGCTTACAGACCGTCTGGCATCTATATCGGTAAGAGGAAGTGGGGCGCGTGGTGCCGGGTGAGGGATTTGAACCCCCGACCTTCGGTTTACAAAACCGCTGCACTACCACTGTGCTAACCCGGCGACCGGCTTCGCCCTCTTATCACGACCGCACAGGGTTTCCACCCCTTGCTTCACCCCGGAGCGCGGTTTATACGCCGCGAACCGGTGGGGCCATAGCTCAGTTGGGAGAGCGCCTGAATGGCATTCAGGAGGTCGGCGGTTCGATTCCGCTTGGCTCCACCAGGTTCATTTCATGCAAACGATGCGGCTCGAACCGGCTTTCCGCTGCGGATCGGATCGATCCGATCAGTTGTGGGGCGGTCAGGCCGATGAAATCGACCCCGCGTGCCGTCAGCACCTGCATCACGATCGTCTCGATCTCCGCGACCGGTGCCCGGCGCAGGGACGCTTCGATGTCGCGGATCGCGCGGGCCGGGGTGACGAAAAAATCGCCGGTGATCGCGCAATCGGCGATCCGGTCGCGCGCCGCCCCCTCGAAACGCAGATCGACCCGCACCCGTCCGCCGGGATAGGCGGTGAAACTATGGCCGCGGGCGGCATCGCTGGCGGCGGGTGGCGCTTCGCCTTCGATGAAGGCGGGCGTGCCGATCTCATGGTCGAACAATTCCGCCGCGCGCGCTTCCTCGGCCTCGGTGATCTCGCCCCGGACCGGATCGATCCCGAGCGTTTCGGCGAAGCCGTTCAGCAGCGCGGTCATGACCTCGCCGACCGGGGGTGCCGTGCCGCCACCGAGCATGGCGAGCGAGACCATGCGATCGGCGATCGAAGCCGCCCCGTGTTTCGCGAGCTTGTCGGCAGCCACGTTGAGGCACGACACCATCCGCACCGGATCGACATCGAGCAGCACGGTGCCCTGAAAACTCACCAGCCTGCCGTCGAAAAAGCCGCCGGTGCCGCCGAGCTTGCGGCCATCGACCTCGATATCGTTGCGGGGGCGGTAGGCCGCAGCGACCCCAAGCCGCTGGAGGCCGGTGCAGCAGGCTTCGCACAGGCGCCGCGTGGTCTCGGTCAGGTCGCCGAACCCCAGGGCGTGGCGGTCGAACACGAACTCCCAGCCGAGTTGCCCTTCATCGAGATAGATCGCGCCACCGCCGGTGATGCGCCGGCCCACCTCGATCCCGTGGGCGGCACAATAGTCGCGCTTGACCTCGTCACGCAGCACCTGATGACGCCCGACCAGCACGGTGGGGCGGAAGCGGAGAAAGCGGATAGTGTCGGGCACCTCGTTCGCCGCCCGCGCCTCGATCAATGCCTCGTCGAACGCCATGTGGCGCTGACCGGGACGGATCCCGGTGTCGATCACGCGAAAGACCGGGCGCGGGATCATGGCTCAGCTCTTGGTCGATGCAAGCTGGCGGCGGATCAACCGGACATCCTGCTTGTTCGGCTGGAACGGGTAGGAGGCGATGTCGCGCGCCGGCGAATCGCCATAGGGCCGGTCGCAGGCCGAGACGTCCTCCGCCTCCTTGCCCGGACAGCCCGAGGTGCGGAAGGCGACACCAGCGTTGATGATGTCGTCGAGATCCGCCTGCGGCATGCCGTAATCGACCAGCTTTCCGGTGGTATCGAACCGCATGTCGTCGATCCGCCGGTCACGGTAATCGATCAGGTAGCGCGCGAGCTGCACCCGCCGCCATTGCGGGCGGGGCACCGCGGGCAGATGATCCATCAGCGAGCCTTTTTCGGGGAAGAACGCGAACATATGGCTATGGCCGCCCATGTCCCGGATGCGCTGGACCTGGGTGAGCACGTCGTGCTCGCTCTCTCCCATGCCGACGATCAGATGCGCGCCGAATTTCTCCGGCCCGAAAATCTCGGCGGCGGCCTTCATGATATCCCAGTACTTGTCCCACGAATGGGGCGACTGCACGCCGCGGCCCCGCGTGCGGTCGAAGACGTCCGGGTTGGCGGCGTCGAGCGCGACGGTGAAAATATCCGCGCCGAGATCCTTGAGGGTCTGCACGTCGAGCCGGCTCATCGTGGTCGGGTTCGACAGGATCGAAACCGGCACGTCCGGCACGCGCTCGACCCAGCGTTTCAGAACGACCCTGGTATCGTCATCGGAATTCGGATGGGTGATCATGCTGATGCACATCCGGTGGAAGCGGTCGCCGTCGCCACCGCGCTCCATGATGTCGAGCACGTCGTCATAAGGCACCGCCGGCCAGTCGACCCGGATGAAGTTGCGGTCGGCATAGTCGCGGCTCGCTTCGCGGTGGCGGGCGAGGCCGCAATAGGCGCAGTTGGCGCGGCAGCCTTCGGGGTAGGTCAGCAGAAGATTGAGGCAGCGCGTGCAACTCGTGCGATGCATGTAGCCGTTCATCACGCCGAGGGTGATCGCCGCGGCGGTCGACATCTGGACATAGGCGGGCGAGCGCATATGCGGCGTCAGGATGTTGTTGTTAGGCAAGTAAACGCCGGACGGCACCTCGTCACGCTCCTTGACCCTGCCGCCGTTGCGGGCATCGGCGGGAACCGGCGCGGGGGCGCGGGGGATCATGGCCTCGGCGGTGTTATGATCCGCCTTCACGCCGGGCCGGAAATCTGGCGCAGCATCGCGCGGCATTTCGAGACATCCCATTATCCGGTTTCCTTCTGGTTTTTCATGTGAGTTTCGGTATCAGGCCGCGCAGGCGGTGCGCCCGCGCAGACCATCGAGGGCGATCGAGCAACATGCATGGGCCTGTTCGACCGGTCGGCCGATCGCGGTGGCCAGCGCGCGAATTCCCTCGGCGGGATAGGCGATTCCGTCGAACCCGGCCATGGTGGCGTAGGCATCCGTGATGAGTTTGTGCATCCCCGCCGGGCGGGCGCAGCCGAGCTGGACCGGCACATCCGACAGCCGCTCGCGGGCGGCCACGAACACCCGTGCCGCATCCTCCGGCGTCACGGTCTCGAACGGGCGGTTTGAGGGCGCGTAATACGGCATCACCACGACCAGGACGAGTGCGGACACCCGGTGCCGGGCGATGATGTCGAGCGCGTTGAATTCGCCGAGAATCCGGCCGTAATGCAGCCCGATCACGATATGCGGCACCACGTCCATCGAGGTCGCGCTCAGCGCCGCCAGGGTTCGTTCGAAATCCTCGACCGGCCGATCGAGGTGATAGACGTCGCGGATCGTCTCCTGCGCGCCAATGATATCGGTCATCGCGACATCGACGCCGGCAGCCTCCATCCGGCGCGCTTTCACATCATCGAGCAGGGCGCTGTGCATCGCGATTTTCAGGTGAGGAAACTCGCGCTTGAGTTTTTCCACGGTCGGGTAATAGCGCTCATACGGCACCTCGTTACGGCGATTGGAGCCACCCGACAGCAAAAACCCCTGGAGGTCCTGCAACAAAACCAGATCGCGCACTTTCCGTTCGAGCATCGCCGGGTCGGTCGCCGGGATCATCGGGTCGAGAATTTTCGCCTGGCAGTGATCGCAGTTGAGCGCGCACGCGCCCGCCGTGATCGAAAAGGCCGGAAAACTGTTCTTGTTGCAGCCTTTGACATCCTCGGTCCCATAGGCCCGGAAGGTCGGCGTGAAAAACCGCAGCGGCGCGAGCGGACGGGCTTCTGCCGCAGCCTCCAGCGCCGCGACGATATCCGTATTGAATTCAATATCCTCGAACATCTCGATTGACGATAATCTGTCGTTCCAGGTCACGATTCCAAATCCCTCATTTGATTATTATACTGATCCATCATAACACGATCCGGTCATATGGAAACGATAACATGATCACACTCGGCGTTCTGCAACACACCGATTCCGAATATCTCGGCCTCATGGAAGACCATTTCGAAGGCCGCAACATCCGGTTTCACTATATCCGGCCGTTCACGCCGGGGGCGACGATCCCGGCCACCGCCGAAGGTTTCGCGGGTCTGATCGTGCTCGGTGCCGGTCCGCGCGGCGCGGTCAGCGGCGATCTGCTGGCGAGCCTGGGCCCGGAACTCCGCCTGATCCGCGATGCGATCGCCCGGCAATTGCCCATCGTCGGCCTCGGCCTCGGGGCCGCCATGCTGGCGATCGCAACGGGAGGCGGTGCCGAAGATACCAGACTGCGCCTGGAGGTTGTGCGTGCCCGTCGCAGCGATCCCGCGGCGCTGGGCGGCATGATGCCGGTGGAATTTCCGATCGTGATCTATGGGCGCGATCGTGCGATTCTGCCGCCGGGCGCTGAAATTCTCGCCACCACCACCGGCAACGAGCCGGCGGTCTTCAGGATCAACAATAATTGTCTCGGCTTCATCGGGCATCCGGGCATCAAGCGCGCCATGATCGAGGACCTCGTCATGGAGTTCGACGAAGCGCCCGAGGACATCACGCCCGGTCTTGTACGCCTGGGCGAGGAACAGCGGGCGATTGCCGATGCGCTCACGCCGATCATGGTCGGCCTCATAAAAGTCACCGGATGGATGGGCTGAACGAGCGCGGTTCATGCTGTTTCCTGTTGTGATCTGCCGATGATCGTGTGCGAACGCTGGCGGGTCAATAGGTTACTTTCGCTTTCGAAGTTGTGATGCAGTGCACCATCGATTTTCATATCATAATCTCCGAATATGTCTTGCCAAGCCCGACGTGTCGGGCTAGCGTTATATTCAACAGCACATTTTGACTTGCGGGGTCGCGAACTTGTGGCCCACGAAAATCTGATGACCTGACGACTATAATTAAAAATCGGGAGAAATGCGTGGCCAGAAAACTGATGATCATCATGGTCAATAGCGATCCGCGTAATGGCGAGGAAATGGGCGCGCCTTTCTTTCAGGCGACCGTTGCCGCCGCGATGGACTATGAGGTCGAGATCGTCTGCACCGCGACTTCGGGGCAGTTGATGAAGAAAGGCGTTGCCGAAGCGTTGCGGGTCAAGGCGGGTTCGGACAAATCCGTCTATGATTTCATCAAGGACGCCCATGACGCCGGCGTGAAATTCTACTGTTGCTCGCCCAATCTGGACTTGTTCGACATGACGGAAGCCGACCTGATCCCTGAATGTTCCGGCATTGTCGGTGGCGCACATGTGATCGAGGAAGTCATGGAAAACGATGATGTGAAGGTCCTGACTTACTGACCGACCCCAAGTATTGCGGATGAGCCTGGAACGACAACGGAGTTCGGACCATGGATAGTGGCATAGTTACAATCAGCGACCCGTTGAGCGGCAATTCGGGTGTGTCTTACGACAAGCTCGAGGAGATCTTCAACGATATCAAGGCGCACCCGCTCTACGATCAGGAGCTGTTCGGCTGCCTTAACTGCGGTATCTGTACCGCGACCTGCCCTTCGGCGCATTATTACGATTATTCGCCCCGCGAGATCGTGCAGCTGTTGTGGACCGAGAATCTCGAAGGCATCTACGATACGATGCAGGAGAAAATCTGGGCCTGCGCGCAATGCTATACCTGTGCCGCCCGCTGCCCGTTCCATAATTCACCGGGCGGCCTGGTGATGGTGATGCGCGAAGTCGCGATCCAGCACGGCATGCAATCCGCCAAGGATGTGCTGCGTCCCTTCACCCGCGTGCTGATGAAGCTGGTCTCGACCGGCAACCAGCTTGCGCCGAACATGATCACCCCCGATGCATTCCCCGACTGGGGGCCGAATATCGCGAAAGTGAAGGCCCCGCTCGATCTGCTCCGCAAGGCGATCCCGATGCCGACCATGCATACGACGGACACCGCCTGGGAAGTCAACATCAAGACATCGATCGAGCTTTACACGATCTGGGAAGAGACCGGCGTGCTGAAGCAGCTCGAAATGATCGACGAAAATCTGTTCGACGTGATCTGGTGGTGTAACCTGACGTCTGGAAATTCATTTTGGGTTGGGAGTTGGTGCCCTTGCCGGGGCATGCCCCGGCAAGGGCTGTTCATTCTGGTATTCCATGCAGTTGTTCACACCAACATGGAGACCGATGAATGGACGCCAAAAAGGATACGATTATCGAGGCACTTTTGGAACATCTGATCGAAAACGGCGCAGGCGATATCGCCACGGTATTTGCCAGGACCTTCGAACTCGCCATGCAGATCGAGCGCGAACGCTTCCTCCACGCCAGTCACTACGAGCGCAACCCCGATCGTCAGGGTTACGCCAATGGCTACAAGCCCAAGCGGATCGATACCCCGGCCGGGTCGATCACCGTCGATGTCCCCAAAACCGCCGGTCACGTGGGCGAACCCTTCTACCCACAGTCCCTCGAACGCGGCCGACGCTCGGTCCGCGCCGTCATGGTCGCCGTCGCCGAAATGTACATCAAAGGCGTCTCCACCCGCGACGTCGAGGCCGTCATGCGCGAATTCGGCATCGAAAGCCTCTCCTCCGCTCAGGTCAGCCGCGCCAGCAAGCTGCTCGATGACGAACTCGCCGCCTGGCGCACCCGACCCCTCGCCGAGATCCGCTACCTCATCCTCGACGCCAGATATGAAAAAATGCGCGATAATGGCGTCGTCCGCGATGCCGCCGTGCTCTCGGCCATCGGCATCGGACCCGATGAACGCCGCCGTGTCCTCGGCGTCTCGGTCGCCCTTTCCGAGGCCGAAGTCCATTGGCGTGCCTTCCTCGAAAGCCTCCATCAGCGTGGCCTGCGAGGCGTCGAATTCATCGTCTCCGATGACCATGCCGGATTGCACGCCGCACGCCGCGCCGTCTTCGGCGCCGCACACTGGCAACGATGCCAGTTCCACCTCGCCCAAAACGCCATCCACCACGCCCCCAACCACGCCATCCGCAAACGCATCGGCGCAGAACTCCGGACCGTCTGGAACGCAAATTCCCTCGCCGCTGCCCAGATCGCTCTCACAACCCTCGTCAATGCCTATCGCGACACCGCACCAAAGCTCGCCGATTGGCTCGAACGAAATATCCCCGAAGGCCTCACCGTCTTCACACTGCCAGAACCCCACCAGCGCCGGCTTCGCACTTCCAACCCCATGGAACGCGGCATCCAGCAGGAACTCAAACGCCGCACCACCAAAATCAGGGTCTTCCCCAACGAAGCCTCCCTCGAACGCCTCGTCAGCGCCGTCCTCGTCGAAATCGATGAAAAATGGGCCGCCGACACCAAGGGCTACATCAAGTGGGACTACCAGGATGCCTGACCCCCGCTCGCCCTATTTTCCAGACATCAGGTTGCTCAATCCGTGATCTGCGACATCATGGAAGAAAAACGCGCCGATTTCGAGGATTGGCAAGACGAGCAGGACGACTGATCAACCGCGTTGATCCGAAACGATCGAAAGGTTAAGGACAATGGCTGAGAAACCCGTAAAGACTGCCGAAGGCGACTTCACCGGATTCGGTTCCGAATGGCGCGCCAGCACCCTCTCTCCGGAAGATGCCCGCACGGCGACCGCCTGGGTCGAAAAGCGCATCGACCGGCGCGAGATGCTGACCCAGAAGGACAAGGTTCACGATGTCCGCGACGTGATGTGGGATCTGGAAAAGGACGGTGAAATCGTCGTCCACCGCATCACCGACCAGCACGAACCGGTCATCGGCCGCACCTTGTACGGCTGGGAGAAAAAAATCCCGACCAATCAGCTCTGGCACCACAAATCCTGCGGCCAGTGCGGCAATATTCCGGGCTACCCCAGCTCGTTGCTGTGGATCCAGAACCAGCTCGACATCCGCTATCTGGACGAGACCGACCAGACCTCCTGCACCGCATGGAACTATCATGGGTCGGGGATCGGCAATGTCGTGAGCCTTGCCGCGGTCTTCCTGCGCAATTTCCATCAGGCCTATGTCTCGGCCAAGGCGTTCGGCATGGATGCCGGGTATTACTACCCGCTGGTCCATTGCGGGACGTCGTTCGGAAACTACAAGGAAATCCGTCATTTCCTGCTCCACTCCGCCGAACTGCGGGAAAAAGTCCGCTCCATCCTCGCCAAGCTCGGCCGTCTCGTCGATGGCAAGCTGCTGATCCCCGAGGAAATCGTTCATTACTCGGAATGGTTGCATGTCATGCGCAGCCGGATCGCGGAACGGCAGGTCATCGATGTCAGCAACATCCGCGCCACGGTTCATCCGGCGTGCCATGTGCACAAAATGGTGCCGGAAGACGTGCTTTATGACGAGACCGTTCTCGATGGTAACCGCGTTGCGGTCTCGACCGGGTTGTTGCAGTCTTTGGGCGCTCAGGTGATCGATTACTCGACCTGGTACGATTGCTGCGGCTTCGGCTTCCGCCACATCATCGGCGAGCGTGAATTCACCCGCTCCTTCGCGATCGATCGCAAAATCAAGGTCGCGGTGGAAGAGGCGCGTTCGGATGTCATGATCGGTCACGATACCGGCTGCATCACCACGCTCGACAAGAGCCAGTGGATCGGCAAGGCGGTCGACAAGGTCTATGAGCTGCCGGTGATGGCCGATTGCCAGTTCGGCGCGCTCGCCATGGGGGCGCATCCCTACAAGCTCGCCCAGTTGCATTGGCACGCCTCGCCTTTCGAAAAACTCCTTGAGAAAATCGGGATCGACTGGGAACAGAAGAAGGCGGAATTCGAGGACTACCTCAAGGATGTCGCTGAGGGCCGGATCGAGACATTGTACGACCCGAAACGCGCGATCACCTCGGGGCCGGGCTATGTCGGCTTGTCGATTGAAGGAACGGGAGCAAACGCGTGAGTGATCCAATTCTGATCGTCGGCGCAGGGCCGGCGGGACTGTCTGCCGCCTATGCTGCCGCCGGTAACGGCAGCAAGGTGGTGCTGGTGGAAAAGGCGGACCGGCTCGGCGGTGCGCCGATTCTGTCCGGCTATGCCAAACTGGTTCCGAGCCACGAATGGGCGAAGGACGCGATCGGCGGCATGGTCTCGCGGGTCGAGAGCAACCCGATGGTCACGGTTCATCGCGACACGACGGTAACGGCGTTCGACGGCCAGCCGGGTGCCTTCGTCGCGACACTTTCGAGCGGCGAAAAAATCAACGCCAGCGCCGCGATTTTGACGACCGGCTTTACTCATTTCGACTCGGTGAACAAGCCGGAATGGGGCTTCGGCACCTATCCCGACGTCGTCACGACCACCCAGGTCGAACAGATGATTTCGTCCGGTCAGGGGGTCCGTTGCCCGTCCGACGGGCGCAAGCCGGAGCGCGTTGCGATCCTGCTGTGCGTCGGCTCGCGGGATCGGCAGATCGGCCGGGAATGGTGCTCCAAAGTCTGCTGCACCGTCTCGGCGAACATGGCGATGGAAATTCGCGAGGAACTGCCGAACTGCAACGTGTATATCTATTACATGGATATCCGCACCTTCGGCCTCTACGAAGGCGAATTCTACTGGAAAAGCCAGGAAGAATACAAAGTCAAATACATCAAGTCGCGTATCGCCGAGGTGACCTCGAACGGCAAGCGCCTGATCGTCAAGGGCGAGGATACGCTGGTCAAACGCCCGATCACCATTCCGTTCGACCTCGTGGTCCACGCGATCGGCATGGACCCGAATGTCGACAATATGGTGATCGCCTCGGTGTTCGGCGTGAAGCTTCAGCAATACGGCTACATCGATCGCGCCTCGACCTACACGATGATGAGCGGCACCAGCCGCCCCGGCGTGTTCGTCGCCGGTGCCGCGACCGGGCCCGAAACCATCGATGATTCCATCGCTCAGGGCCAGTCGGCGGCGATCGCCTCGCTGAACATGAGCCACAGCGCCGTGCGCCAGGCCGCCGAGTAGTGGGACGGTCGGGCAACATCGTCCCGCTTCGCGGTCAGCACGGCGTCGCACCCGTGCTCGACCTCGGCGGGCCGCAGTTGCGCGCCACCCTGCAGGATCTGGTGGAAGCCTCGGCGTCCACCGGCGGCATCGACGTTTATGTCAACGCTCTCGGCGTCAAATCCGCGCTTTTCACCGCCCTGCTGGGCCGCGATGCGATCGGCCGGCTCGACGAATCGCTGCTGCGCGACCTTCTGGCGTTGATGCCCACGGTTCGCCGGCGGGCCCGGCTGTGGCTGGAGCGGGAAGGTGCGTCGAGCCTTCGCGCGCGCATCATCACCCTCATGGAAGGTCACGGGCGGGAACAGCCGATCGACGATCTGATCGCGAATTTCACCGCCCAGTTCCCGGAGGGCAACGATTATCGCTGGACCCGCGATCTGGCGGCGGAAATCCTGCATTTCACCGCCCCCGACCGCTGCCCGCTGATGACCCGCTGGATCTGGGATGCCAAGGCAAAAACCGGGGTCTTGCGCGAAATCTGGTTCGACGATGCCATCGATGAAAAACGCGTGGTCGTGCGCGATGATTTCGCGACCTTCAAGGTGCTGGCCGACGAGATTGCCGGGTTCCTGCGGGAAAACGGTTTTTTCCGCGAGCTTGCTCTCTGCCAGGACGTGATGTTCGCGCATGTCTATGCCCGCTACATCAACGATCGCGGCAACCAGTTCCTCAAAGGGGATTTCGGCGGCCCGGAAGATCGTATGGCCCATACCCGCCGGATGCTCGGCCTCGATGCCCCCGGCGCCAAAAAAGGCCGCGCCGCCACTGCCATTGCGCAGGATTCAGTGCCCGAACCTCTCCAGATCAACAGGACACGCCATGCCGATTCATGAAAAATCGCTGATCAGGCCGGAAAATTTACGTCGCAACGAGTCGCTGATCATCGAAGGCGTCGATGTCTCGGGCGACTGGAGCACCTTCATCGATTCCCGGGTGATCACCGACTATAACGAAACGATGCAGGACGAGATCGCTGCCCTGCCCGGCGGCGAAAACATCCATCGCTGCTGGCAGTGCGGTTCGTGCACCAATTCCTGCACGGTCAATGCGATCAACCCGGACTTCAACCCGCGATACTGGATCTACCTGATCCGCATGGGTTACGAATCGGAACTGCTGCGCGACAAGGACATCATCTGGCAGTGCGTGTCGTGCAACAAATGCACCTATGCCTGCCCGCGTGACGTGGTGCCCGAAGGCGTGATGAAAGCCACCGCGCACTGGCTGGAACTCAAGGGCCACACCGAGCCGTCCAACTCCACCAAGTTCGACGACGTGTTCTCGAATCAGGTGTTCGCCACCGGCAAGATCGAAGACGGTCTGGTGATGCGCGACTACTTCAAGGCGACCAATCAGAGCATCACCCAGCCCTGGCTGATCGCGATGGTGAAATCCCTGGCCAGCCGCATGCCGGTCACGTTGCTGATGAAACTCGGCATTTCCACTGTCATCCGCCCCCGCACACGGGATTGGTCGCGCGCCCGCGAGGCGATCGGCGAATATGTCACTGAACGGAAAGTCAAGGACCACGCGACGGTCGGCATGCCGATCTCCCACGCCAAAGCGGCGCAGGGCGAGCCGATCAGCACCAAAGGATCGTGAACATGAAACACAAAAAAGTCGCCTATTATCCCGGTTGCGCCCTCGAAGGCACCGGCCACGCCTACAACCGCTCCACCAAGGCGGTCGGCAAGGCGCTGGGGCTCGACCTCGTCGAGCTGGAGAACTGGAATTGCTGCGGCGCCATGGAGGTCAAGAACGTCGACCCCAAACTGCAGACCTATCTTTCCGCCCGCAATCTCGCCATCGCCGAAGACATGGGCTTCGACACCGTTATGGCGCCCTGCAACGGCTGCTACCACAATCTGAAAAAAGCCGAATACGATCTTGAGCACGATCAGGGCTCGAAGGACGTGGTGAGCCGGATTTCGACCAAGGCGGGTCACAAGACCTATGAAGCCGGCAAGGTCACCACGATCCACGCCCTGGACTGGATCAAGGAGTCGGTCGGCGAGGAAGGTCTCGCCAAGCTGGTGAAAAAGCCGCTGAAGGGCCTCAAGGTCGCCAATTACTACGGCTGCATGTATACCCGCCCCCGTCACATCTTTCCTGAAAAAGATCAGGGACCGGGTTCTGAATCGACCTCGAAGCCGCATTTCATGGACGATCTGCTCGCCGCCGCCGGTGCCACCAATGTCGATTTCCCGCTCAAGACCGCCTGCTGTGGCGGGGCGCACACCCTCTCCGACTCCGACACCTCGACCAAGCTGGTTCTGAATATCCTGATGGCCGCGGAAGCCTGCGGCGCCGATGTGATCGCCACCGAATGCCCGACCTGCCATACCGGGCTCGAAATGCACCAGAAGCGCGCCGAGACCAATTTCGGCAAAAAAACCTCGGTGAAAATCCTCTATTTCACCCAGTTGCTCGGCATGGCCATGGGCCTGTCCAAGCGCAATGTCGGGGTCCATGAAAACTTCTCCGACTCGGGCGATCTGCTCAAGGCGCGAGGTCTCGGATGACCACCGATCTCGCCTTGCCGGTGATCGACCCGCGCGGCGAGGCCTGTGACGACCTGCTGGCGCTCGATCCGGCGGTTCTCGCGCAGGCCCGGTTCGCGATCATTCACGATCTGGTGGCCTTTGCCGAAGACCGTGTTTCGGTCTGGCTGATGTCGAAGGGCAAGACTCCGGGCGATGCCGAGGTCGAGGGATTTCGCCTGCTCGGCCTGCATCGTCAGGCCGCGCAGGGCGATGCCAGCTTCAACGCCTGCCGCGAAACCTGCCGCGAACTGATCTATCAGACCAACATGGTGAAGGCCGCAACCGACGATGCCGAAGCCGCCCGGCACGTCCGGCTCGCAATCATGGTTGCCAGACATCTTGCTTTGTTCATAAATGGCAAACTCGAAGTTGCCGGCCTTGGCGAATTCTGCTGCTCCGCGAAAGGTATTCGCAGCGAAGACGCCGATCGGACCCAAGGCCATGATTTCGACACGACAATGACAACGCCCTGAGGGAAATCGAACATGGCAAATGTCCGCGGCTGCAACCTTCCTGACGATCTAATCTACGATGTCGACAACAACATGTGGTACCGAGCCGAAGCCGATGGCACGATCACTCTGGGCATGACCGCGGTGGCCGCCGCCCTCGCGGGCCAGCTCGTCGCGTTCACCCCCCGCAAGGTGGGGCGTTCGGTCCAAGCCGGCAAATCCTGCGCCACCATCGAATCCGGCAAATGGGTCGGGCCGGCGAAAATCGCCTTCGATGCCGAAGTCGTGGCCGTGAACGATGCCGTGGTCTCCGATCCCAAACTCGCCAACGCCGACCCCTACGAAAAGGGCTGGCTGGTCCGCGTCAAATCCCCGGGTTGGGATGAAGTCAAACCGAAACTCACGCCGGGTGCGCAGGTTGCCGCCCCATACGAAGCCAAAATGGTCGCGGACGGCTTTGCCGGCTGCGCACCCTGAGCCGCCTGATCGTCAACATAAAACGGAGGAACTCACGCAATGCACATGCTCGACGCCAAGGATCTGAACTGCCCTTTGCCGATCCTGCGGACTAAAAAGGCCCTCAAGGACGTCCCCTCCGGCGAAGTGCTCGAAATCCACGCGACCGATCCGGGCGCGGTGAAGGATTTCGAAGCATTCTGCCGTACCACGGGGAACGAATTGCTGGGTCATCGGGTCGAAGGAAAGGTTTATATCTTCCAGATCAAACATACGGCCTAGCGGCAACATCAAACAGGTGGGGGAGGAGGGTCTTATGGAAAGACGCTCGCTAATAAACGCGGCAATGACCGCACCGATCGGCTTCATGGCGGCAGGGGTGATGAATGTCGCCCAGGCCGCCGATAGCAGTTCATTCGCTCAAAATGTCGTCTGGATGCCGTTGAAGGCTGGGGTCACGCCCAGCCTTTGCGTCGATTCGATGACCACCCAGGCCGATACCGTCAATATGAAGCAGGTCGGTCATCTGCCCTTGTCGAAACAGGTCGAGATGATGCTCGGCAAGAAGCAGCCTCTGATCGAGGTCTTCATGTTCTGCAATCCTTTGACCGCCGTGAAGATGGTCCAGGCCAACTACGCCTTCGGGGCCTACCTGCCCTGCCGCATCACGCTGCTCGAAGCCAAACCGAACGAATTCGGCGTGGTAATGCTCAATCTGGACCCGTTGATCGCCCAGATCCCGAAAAACTCACCCCTTTTGAAGGCTGCGCAGGATGTCAACACATCGCTCCTGAGCATCCTGAAGGCCGGGGCGGACGGGTCACTGTAATGAACCCAAACAGGCACGCCCCGTTCGCGGCGGACGAGCGTTGCCCCTCCCGCCGCGCATAACACCAACAGAATGAAGGAACCAGTTCGATGTCCGAACCCACCGCGAACGCCAAGGCTATGTCGATCATCGTCACCAAGGGAACCCTCGACTGGGCCTATCCTCCCTTCATTCTCGCGACCACCGCAGCCGCGATGGGGCTCGACGTCACGATGTTCTTCACGTTCTACGGCCTCAACCTGCTGAAGAAAAAGCTCGATCTCGGCGTCAGCACCCTCGGCAACCCCGGCATGGAAATGCCGATGGGCGGCATGCACGTGAAAATGCCGAACATCGTCTCGATGCTGCCGGGGGTCGATGCCATGGCGACCTCCATGATGAAAAACCTGATCAAGAAAAAAGGCGTCGCCTCGATCGAGGAATTGCGCGAAATGGCCATCGAGGCCGATGTCAACATGATCGCCTGCCAGATGACGCTCGACCTCTTCGAGTACAAGCGTGAAGATCTGATCCCCGGCCCCAGCCTCGGCGGTGCCGCCTCCTATATCGAGGTCGCCCAGAAGGCCGGGATCAATCTCTACATCTGATCCGGACATGGCGACCGGTCATCAGGTCGATCTGCTGGTGATCGGTTGCGGGCCGGCGGGAGCCTCGGCGGCGCGCACCGCAGCCGAGGCCGGGCTTTCCGTCCTGCTGATCGATCGCCGGTCCAAAATCGGCGATCCGGTTCAGTGCGCGGAATTCGTGCCCCTGCCGATGGCGCGTCACGTCAAACGCACCGGCACGCTGGTTCAGACCATCGCCACCATGACGAGTTTTCTGCCCTCGGGTGCGCAGGATATCAGTGATTTCCCCGGCCTGATCATCGATCGCGGTGCCTTCGACCGCGCTTTGGCGGCCGAAGCGGGCGCTGCCGGTGCGACGATCTGGACCGATTGCCGATTTCTCGGCTGGAACGGCAAGGTCGCCACCCTGCAACAGGGCGAACGCACCGTGCCGGTTTCAGCACGCTGCCTGATCGGCGCCGATGGCCCGCACAGCAGCGTCGCCGCTGCCCTCGGCCTGAAACCCCAGCCGATCGTGCAGACGCGGCAATACACCGTCCCCCTGCGCCGTCCCCATACCGCGACCGACATCTATCTCTCGGATCGTTTCCCCGGCGGTTACGGCTGGCTGTTTCCCAAAGCCACGGTGGCCAATCTTGGCGTCGGGGCCGATCGCGGGCTAGGACCCGATCTCAAGACCCCGCTCGACCAACTCCACCGCGATCTCGCGGCGAGCGGTCTGGTCGGCACCGATATTCTCCACCGCACCGGGGGCGCGATTCCGGTGGGCGGTGCCCGGGGAATGGTGCATGGCAACACGGTTCTGGTCGGCGACGCCGCGGGCCTGACCCACCCGATCACCGGTGCCGGGATTTCCGCCGCGGTGATCAGCGGTGAAGCCGCCGGCCACGCCGCCGCACGCTGGTGTGCGGGCGAGCCCAAGGCCTTCGTCGAGATGGAAGACGACATGCAGGAGTTGTTCGGGCCGACGCTCCAACGCGGCGTTCAGTGCCGGTCGCGCTTCCAGCCACTCTGGCACAGCACAGCCACGCAGGACGACACCGTGATGCGCCACGGCTGGATCGCCTTCGAACAGTATTTCGCTCAGGCCGCCTGAGCCGGCCGCCCGGTCCGGTTACGCGGCGGCAACGCCGTCGCGGGCGTCGAGGATACCCGCCGGCAGGAATTCCGGTGCCGCATGATCCGGGCTGCGCCAGTCGCGCCAGCCACCCCGCACCGAATACGAATGGGTATAACCAAGATCGCTCAGCAGCTTCGCGGCATACAGGCTGCGCCGGCCGCTGTTGCACAAGCACAGAAAACAGGGGCGCTCCTTGGCGAAATAGAGCTTGTTGAGGTCCATCACGAACATCGCCGCGTTCTTCCGGTCCGGCTCCTCGGCATCCAGCATTTCCTGCTCGTCCTGATCGAGGGGCTTCCCGAGCGAATTCTTGAACGTGAACAGCGGCACATGCACCGCTCCGGGGATATGCCCCTCAAGTTCGAGTTCGAAAGCCTGCCTTACGTCGATCAGCAGACCCGCACCGATCGCGATCATTTCGCGCGCAGTCGGGATCGAGACTTCGCATCGTAGCTCACTCATGGGCCAATATCTCCGGTAGCGTCGGGTGGGGTCTCTGTTGCGGTGCAAGAACACGCACAAGTAGAGATCACGATTATCTTACCGGTCAACAACGTCGTGATCAAATCGGCGAGACGATCAATTTCATCTATTTTCATGATATCTGATCAAAAGATGATATTTTCGCTTTCCCGATGGTTTCGGGTGCGCTAGGCTCCGCTTAGTCGATGTCTGAATATGCTTAACTGATTCTGGCTAAGTATCCGGCTTACCTCTGTTTCGCCCTACGATGCCGGGCCTCGAATGCGTGCGTCCCCTCTCTGATTGCTACAGCCTGACCAACAAAAAACGATAATCCGGAGGATGACTGAATGAACACTCCGCTCTACGTGATCTGCCTGAGCGGCAACATCGAACATCTGCAGTTCTGCGCCATGACCGCCTCGGTCGCGGCAGTATCGGGCCGCAAGGTCTCGATCTTCGTCAGCATGAACGCCTTTCCCCATTTCACCAACAAGTCAGCCGAGACGCCGCCCACCACCGGCCCATTCGGCGACCTCATGGCCACCAAGAAACTGCCCCCGTTCATGGAGTTGTTCGACAACGCGGTCGAACTCGGGGACGCAGAGATCTTCGCCTGCTCGATGGCGATGGATGTGATGGGGATCGGCAAGGACGATCTCAAACCCTTCGTCGCCGGCGCGCTCGGCCTGACCAAATTCCTCAGCGATGCCGAATCCGGCCAGTTGCTGATTTTCTGATCTGGAGACCTGAACATGAGTGAACCCAAACTCGTCGATGCCCGTGGCGGCTTCTGCCCCGGCCCCCTGATGGAACTGATCGCGACGCTGAAAACCCTCGAGGTCGGCCAATCGCTCGAACTGCTCTCGACCGATGAAGGCTCCGCCGCCGATGTTCCCGAATGGGTCCACAAGGTCGGCCACAAGATGGGCCCGACCTCGAAGGATGCCGAGGGCGTCTGGCACATCGTGGTCGAGAAGGCGAAATAGCCGCACCTGACCACGGCGCACGAGGGTAGTGCATCCACCGCCGCCGGGCGCGCGTAAAGACAGACAAGAGACCGATCGCTGACACTACAGATAACGGTACCACAAAAACGGAGGAAGTAATCATGCGTATTCTCGTCGTCGGTGGCGGCATGGGCGGCACCATTTTCGCCAATCACCTGGCCCGCCGCGTCAGTTCCGAAATGAAGCACGGCAAGGCGCGGATCACCATGCTGTCCGCAACCGACAAGCACGTCTATCAGCCCGGCTGGCTCTACGTCGCCATGGGCCGGATGACCCCGGATGAACTGGTGCGCGAACAGGCGAGCCTGCTCGAACCCGGCATCGCCTTTCATGTCGACCCGGTCGAAACATTCAACCTCGCCGACAACAACGTGGTCACCGCCAGCGGCAAGACCCACGAATACGATCTCATGATCATCGCGACCGGCTCGCGCCCGATGCCGAGCGATATCCCCGGCATGGCCGAACACTCGATCAACTGCTACTCGGCTGAAGCTGCGGTCGATTTCTTCGGCAAGCTGAGCGATTTCAAGGGCGGACGCATCGTCGTCGCGGTCGGCCTGCCGCACAAATGCCCGATGATCCCGCTCGAAATCACCTTCGCGATGCATGATTTCCTCAAGGATCGCGGCCTCGCCGACAAAACCGAGTTCCACTACACCTACCCGATCGGCCGGGTCCATTCGCTCGAAAACGTCGCGAAATGGGCCGCCCCGGAATTCGACCGGATGGGAATCAAGTACGAAACCCTTTTCAATATCAAGGAAGTCGACGCGAATAACGGCGTGGTCCGCAGCGAGGAAGGCTCCGAGCTGAAATACGACCTCGCGGTTTCCGTCCCGCCGCATCGCGGCCAGGAGGTCATCGAAAAGAACGGCCTCGGCAAGAACGGCTGGATCCCGACCAATCGCTTCAACCTCCACATGGAAGGCGAGCACGGCAAGAACGTGCTGGTCATCGGCGACACCACCAATCTGCCGATCAGCAAGGCCGGTTCGACCGCGCATTTCGAGGCCGAGGTCGCCGCCGAGAATGTCGCCGCCGTCATCAAGATGGGCCGCCCGGTTCGCAGCTACGACGGCAAGGTGTTCTGCTTCATCGAAGCCGGCAAGGACCGCGCGACCTACGCGATGTTCAACTACACCACCCCGCCGCAGCCGCGTGCGCCGAACCACGCCGTCCACGCCTTCAAGATGGCCTACAACCAGCTGTACTGGGCGACCGCGCGCGGTCTTTTGTGAGCGGGGGCCGTCATGGATCAGATACTCGACCCCCCAGGCTCCCATCTGACCGATGAGCGCCGCCAGCACGCCGAGTTCGCCCTCGCAACGCTCGTCGAGCACGGCGACCTCGACCGGCTGGTCGGCCTCGCCCGTCTGGTCGGCAGCGCGCAGGATGCGACCAGCGACGATACGGTAGGGCGCTTCGCCGCGATTGCCGGCGAAGGGCTCGACCTGCTCGACAAGGTCAATCGCAGCGGCATCGCCCGGGCGCTTCCCGCCATCTCGGCTTTGGTCGAACATGGCGATCTCGACCGCATCGTCGGCCTCGCACGGCTGATCGGCAGCGCGCAGGACGCAACCGGTGACGAAACGGTCGCGCGCTTCGCCGCAATTGCCGGCGAAGGGCTCGACCTGCTCGACAAGGTCAACCGCAGCGGGCTGTCGCGCGCCCTTCCCGCCATCTCGGCGCTGGTCGAGCATGGCGATCTCGACCGCATCGTCGGCCTCGCCCGCCTGGTCGGCAGCGCGCAGGATGCGATGTCCGACGAGATGGTCAGCCGCATGGCCGCCTTCGCGGGCGATGCGCTCTGCATCGCCGATCGTCTGGTCCGTAACCGGGTGGTGGACCGGATGATGGCGTTGCTCAATGACGAATCGATGATGTCGATGCTCGACAATATCGGTCCCGCCATCGAGTCCGCCGTGCAAAAATCCCAAACGGAGCCCGCCCCTTCGGGCGGGTTATCGGGACTGTGGTCGATGATGAAGCAACCGGAAACCCAGAAAACGCTTCAATTCATGCTGAACATCGGCACCGCCTTGCGCCAGCCCTCCCACCCCCGGAGCTGAAGCCGGCGCAAACCGGCCGGGGGCGATGATCGTGCGGATCGTCACCCCCGGCCGACCTCACCCGCCCCACACCCACCACCCCTCGCGGCGCAGGCCGATTGCGGCCCGTTTCGCGTGAGCGACGGTTGGAAACAAACCAAAACACGTCGCACCCGAGCCGCTCATTCGTGAGAGCAAACAGTCCGGCTGATCCCGGATCGCCGCGAGGGCATCGCCGATCACCGGCTGCAACCCGATCGCCGGGGCTTCGAGATCGTTGCCGAACCGCGCAAGATCGCGCGCCATCGCCGCCGCGCTGTTCCAGCCGCGCGGCAGCAGGGCGGGCGGCGAGAACGCCCCATGCCGCGCCTTGAAGATCGCCGGGGTCGAGACCGCCACCCCGGGATTGACCAGCACCATGCCATAAGGCGGCAGATCGGGTGCCGGTTCGAGCACCTCGCCAATGCCGCCCATGCGCGCGGGCGTGCTGGCGAGGCAGGCCGGCACATCCGCGCCGAGCCCGAGCGCGAGCCCGTCCGGCACCTCGCAGGCCCAAATGCGGGCCAGCAGCCGCAACGCCGCCGCCGCATCCGCCGATCCCCCGCCGATCCCGGATGCGACCGGCAGGGATTTGATCAAATGAAACGCATACGGCGCCGTGCATTGCCGGGCATCGCCGAACCGCCGCGCCGCCCGGAGGATCAGATTGTCGGGATCGGCGGTGAGCGACCCCGCGAACGGGCCGGCGATCGTGAGAGAGGCCCGATCGGCAATCGTCATGCTCACATCGTCGCCGACCGGCGGAAACACCACGAGACTATCGAGCAAATGATAGCCATCGGGCCGCCTGCCGGTGACGAGCAGATGGAGATTGACCTTGGCAGGCGCGAATTCGGTGAGCTTCATCGCGGCAGGGTCACGACCCGTGATCGTCCCGCTCCAGCGCCGCCCGTATCTTCGCGGCCTCGGCGGGGTCGGGGTGGAGCGACAAAGCCCGCGCCCACTGGTTGCGCGCGGCCAGATAGTCCCCGGCGGCGGCGTAGATATCGGCGAGATGGGCATTGACCTCGGGATCGTTGGGTGCGGCCTGAACCGCGCGGATCTGCTCGCGCATCGCCTCCGCGAGCTTGCCACGCTTGAGCAGCACATAACCGAGACTGTCGATGATCGCGCCTTCGTTCGGGTCGATCTGCAACGCCTGCTCGATCATGCTCTGCGCTCTGGCAAGGTGGATGCCGCGCACCGCATAGGAATACCCGAGATAATTCAGCACGAAAGGCTGGCCCGGCTCGATCGCGAGGGCCTGCTTCAGATCGGCTTCGGCCTCCGGCCAGTGGCCGCTCTTATCCTCCGCGATCGCCCGCCCGTAATAAATCGCCCAGGCCGAGCCGGGCGGATTGGGACCGAGCCTTGCCAGCGCCTGATCGTAAAGCCGCAGCGCAGACGCATAATGCCCGGCATCGCGCTCGATATCGGCGGCAAGCACGATGGGCGTCGATACGTGCGGATGAGCGGCGGCAAGCGCTTCGAGCGCCGGAACCATCGCGGCCCCCTTGCCCATGCCCGCCAGGATCTGCGCCCTCTGCACCACGGCGGGACCGTAGAGCGGATCGCTGGCCGGTATCCGCCCCAGCGTCGCGGCGGCTTTGGCGGATTGCCCGCGCGCCATGTCGAGATTGGCGGCAAGCAACCGCGCCGCCGACAGATCGGGGCGCAGCCGGAGCGCGAAGCGGAGCAGCAACTGGCGCAGCAGGATCTGCTGGGGCTGATCCAGCGAGCCGGCAAGGGTCAGGTATGCCTCGGCGGCACCCTGCTTCGCGGACTCGACCATCGGCCGGCTGGCATCGGCTTCGAGGGCATCGAGCGCGAGGCGCAGATCGGGATGACTTGCGACCATCCGCACCAGAATCGCATCGGCGGCCTGATGCTGGCCCTGCCGCGCGCGAAAACTCGCGAGGGCCTGGGCCAGCCGGAGGTTGGGCGCGGGAAACGCGCGTTCGGCGATCAGATAAAGCGGGGCCGCCTCGGCCTCACGCCCCGCGAGTTCCGCGATCATCGCGGCATTGAGCGCATAGACCGGGCCGAACGGCGCCGTCGCCTCGCTCTGCTTCAACCGGGTGATCGCCCGATCGAACTCACCCTCGCCCGCCTCGGTCCAGGCCAGCAGCAACGGACGGATCAAGCCGGTCACCCCGGTGGGCGGCATGGTTTTGAACACTGCCGCCGCCTTCGCATTATGGCCGGATGCGAGCAGCGCATTGCCGCGCACCATCAGCGCCAGCGGATCGGTGCCCATCCGCCGCGCCAGAGCGGGCGCATTCGGGCTGTTGGCGAGCAGCGCGGTGACGAAGGCCTGATGCAGCAGCATCGGGTTGGTGGGGTCGAGGCTGTAGGCCCGATCGAAAAACTGTGCCGCCTCATGGTCGTGCCCGGTTCCCGCCGCGTAATTGCCCGCCATGAAAGCGGCATAGAGCGGCATCGACGCCGCCAGGTTCGGCGCTGGCGGGTTCGGCGCTGCGGGGGTCGAGGCCGTCTGGGCCAGGCCGCCCGCGCAGGAGGAGAGCAGCAGCACGAGGGAACAGGCGGCACGCCGCAGCGTTTTCGATCCGGTGAGCATGAAACTCCCTAACCCGGATCGCCGATGCGGTCACGCCCGCCCTGCCCTGTCTGCTTGCCTTTTCTAGCCGCCTTGTCTCGCCATGACACGGGGGTTAAACCATCGGCACAGCGGCGCGGTGCCTTCGCGCGCCGACAGGTTAGGACTGACCCATGGCGCGCCTTTCGGCGAACGAGCTTTACACGCGTGAAACCGCCGGAATCCGGATCACCATCCGGGTGATCTACCTCGCCGACCAGTCACGCCCCGATGATCGCCATTTCGTCTGGGCCTATCATGTGCGGATCGAGAACACCGGTACCCGGACGATGCAGCTTCTCCGCCGGACCTGGACGATCACCGACGGCAACGGCCATCTCCAGCAGATCCACGGTCCCGGCGTGGTCGGCGAACAGCCGGTGCTCGATCCGGGCGATGTGTTCGAATACACTTCCGGCACCCCGCTCGAAACGCCGAGCGGTTTCATGTCCGGCTTCTATCACATGCTCGTGGTGGACAGCGGCGAGGTTCAGGATGTGCCGACCCCGCCGTTCAGCCTCGATTCGCCGCATGCCGACAGCCGGTTGCACTGAATTCATCATCCGGCACCGGCAAAGCCCCGGCGGGTTGCGGGGTTGCGGTCTCCGACCATATGCCGATCGGAGCGTTACGATGCGTCCGCATCGCGCGCTGAACAAGGGAGAATGCCGGTGGATATTCACAGCCCGCGCGATGAGTTGAACAGCGCGCAACATGAGGCTCGTCCGACCCAGGCGGAGGCGGAAGCCGCCATCCGCACGCTGATCCAGTGGGCGGGGGACGATCCGGCGCGCGAAGGGCTGCACGATACCCCGGCGCGGGTCGCACGTGCCTATCAGGATTTCTTCCGGGGTTACGCCGAAGATCCCGAAGCGATCCTCACCCGCACCTTCGAGGAAATCGAAGGCTATGACGAAATGGTGATCCTGCGCGATATCAGGCTGGAATCGCATTGCGAGCATCACATGGTTCCGATCATCGGGGTGGCCCACGTCGCCTATCTGCCCAATTTGCGGGTGGTCGGCATCAGCAAGCTCGCCCGCGTGGTCGATGCCTATGCGAAGCGGCTGCAGATCCAGGAAAAACTCACCGCCCAGATCGCCAACACGATCAACGAGGTGCTCCAGCCGCGCGGCGTCGCCGTGGTGATCGAGGCCGGGCACGAATGCATGTCGACCCGCGGCGTTCACAAGACCGGGGTTTCGATGGTCACGAGCCGCATGCTCGGCGCCTTCCGCGACGACCCCTCCACCCGGCGCGAGTTCCTCTCGATGATCCAGGGCCGGCGCTGCACCGGAGTGGAAACCTGAGGCGCCAGCCCGCAGGGTCAGCGCCCGGTGAGCCCCTCTTGGGCCGCCACCGGAGTTATGCTAAGGCCCGAATTCCGCTGCGGGCGTGGTGGAACTGGTAGACGCGCCGGACTCAAAATCCGGTTCCGAGAGGAGTGTCGGTTCGATTCCGACCGCCCGCACCACCCGGTCAGGATTGCGTCGATCGATGCGTCGGAGCTGAAGCGAGGGCGTTGGCGAAACCAATCAGCCCTTTCAGCAGAGTGACCGGATCGGGCGGGCAGCCGGGAATCCGCAGATCGACATCGAGGATTTGCGCCGCCGCGCCGATGCAGGCAGGGCTTCCGGCGAACACGCCGCCGGTGCAGGCGCAATCGCCGACGGCGATCACGAATTTTGGTGCCGCCATCGCCTCATAGGCCGATCGCATGGCCTCCAGCATGTTACGGGTCAACGGGCCGGTGATCATCAGCACGTCCGCATGGCGGGGCGAGGCGACGAATTTCAGCCCGAACCGTTCCAGATCGTGGAAGGCGTTGCCGAGTGCGGTGATTTCAAGCTCGCAGCCATTGCATGATCCGGCATCGAGTTCGCGGATCGCCAGCGAACGGCCGAGACGGCCCCGCGCAGTCTCTCCGAGTTCGGTCAGAAGCGCCATGGGTTCGGCCTCGCCCACCCGCGGTGCCGGTTCGGTCAGCTTGCCACGAAACAGGCTCTCGATCAGGGTTCTGCGCATGGGGTCCTACAGGTCGCAGCCGGAATAACTCGGGTTGAACGATTTGTTGCAGAGCGGGAAGTCGGCGACGATATTGCCCTCGATCGCGGTTTCCAGCGCCGGCCAGAAAAACCAGGACGGATCGCGCAGCATCGCAGCCTCGACGAGGCCGTCACGCAGCCTGACATGGGCAAAGATATCGCCGCGAAACCCTTCGACCAGCGCGTGGCCGGTGGTGATGGGGGTATCGGGCAGAGCGGCCCGCAACGGGCCGGTCGGCAGCGTCGCCAGCAGGTCGCGGATCAGCGAAATGCTCTGGTCCAACTCCGCCATGCGAATCTGGATCCGCGCATCGACATCGCCGGCGGATACGCCCGGTACGGTGAACCGGCAGGTGTCGTAAGGCTGGTAGGGAGCATCGCGCCTTGCATCGAAATCCTGACCCGACGCACGACCGACATAGCCGCCGCAGCCGAGCCGGCGGGCGATTGCCGGATCGAGCCGACCGCTGGTCACCATGCGGTCCTGCAACGACGCCGTCTTTTCGTAAAGCTCGGACAGGCGCCCCCACTGCGTGAGCAGATCGGCGAGCGTGGTGCGGATCAATGCCGCAGCGGCCTCCGTGAGGTCAGCCTCGACCCCGCCGGGAATGATACGGTCCATCATCAGCCGATGGCCGAAACATGCGGCGGACAGGCGCAGCACCCGTTCGCGCAGGGCGGCGGTCAGAGCGTTCATCAATGGAAAACCGCCATCGTTGCAGATCGCGCCGATGTCGCCGAAATGATTGGCGAGGCGTTCAAGCTCGGCCATGATGCCGCGTAGCGCGGCGGCGCGTGGCGGCACCACGATCCCGAGCGCCCGCTCCACCGCGCAGGCGAAGGCGTAGGCATAGGCCACCGTGGAATCACCGGAGATCCGCCCTGCGAGCTTCGCCGCATGCCCGATGGTCTGACCCCGCATCAAGCCGATCGTACCCTTGTGGGCGTAACCCAGCCGGGCTTCGAGCCGGACGATGGTTTCGCCATTGACCGAGAATCGGAAATGCCCCGGCTCGATGATCCCCGCGTGGACCGGGCCGACCGGAATCTGATGGATACCGGGGCCGATCGCCGGTTTGAACGCATAGGCGGCCGTGTGATCGAGCCAGGCGCGCGGGTCGGGCGTATCATCCGCGATCAGCCCGTGCAGGTCGCACAGCGCGCGTTCCATCAGGATCGCACCCGGATGATGAAGCGCGATCGAGGGGAAATGCCGGTCATGGGCCATGAGGCTGAGCACCCCCACGTCCCCCGATCCGCGCGGGCGACCCGCCAGATGCACCACGCAGCCATCGCCCGCCGGTTCCGCCCAGAGAGCGACGAACACCGATGCGCCGCTTGCCAGATCGGCTGCCGCTTCCTGCCAGGTTGCCTGATCGATCATCATCGGCGCCTCATCCCAGCAAGGTCGCGACATGGGCGAACCAGGCATAGAGAAACGCCGGCATCGCGAGGCCGACCAGCAGCACGATACCGAGATGAAGGAAAATCGAAATCGAGGAGGCGGTGATCGGATACGAGACCTCGCTCGGTTCGCCGAAGCAGACCGAGGTCATCCGCATCAGCAACGCGCCGAACGCCAGCAGGATCCCGAAACCGAGCAGCACGGCGAGGAGCGGGGCACGGGCGAAGGTGGAGGTGATCAGCAGGAATTCGGACGTGAAAATACCGAAGGGCGGCAGGCCGGCAATCGCGGCGACCCCGGCCACCAGGGTCCAGCCGAGCAGCGGATGGCTCCTGGTGAGGCCGGTGATCGCCGCGATCTTCTGGGTGCCCTTGGCCTGGGCGATATGCCCGACCGAGAAAAAGATCGCCGATTTGGTCAGCGAGTGCATCATCATCTGGAGCAGACCCGCAATATTGCCGAGCGGCCCGCCGATCCCGAACGCGAAGGCGATGATGCCCATATGCTCGATCGAGGAATAGGCGAACATGCGTTTGATGTCGCGGCGGCGATACAGCATGATCGCGGCAAAAAACAGCGAGAGCAGCCCGACCCCGATCATCAGTATCCCCGGCTGGACCGTCGCATGGCTCATCGCCAGCAACATCTTGAACCGCAGGATCGCGTAAAGGGCGACGTTGAGCAGCAGACCCGACAGCACCGCTGAAATCGGCGTCGGCCCTTCGGCATGGGCGTCCGGCAGCCAGGCATGCATCGGCACCAGCCCGGCCTTGGTACCGTAGCCGATCAGCAGGAAAATGAACCCCACATTCAGCATCGCCGGGTCGAGTTCCGCCGCGCGGTGCAGCAGATTGGTCCATTGCATCGCCCCCATGCCGACACCGAGCACCGGCTTGGCCGCCAGATAGATCAGGATGGTGCCGAACAGCGCGAGGGCGATGCCGACGCTGCCGAGAATGAGATATTTCCACGACGCCTCGATCGAAGCCGGCGTGCGATAGATCCCCACCATCATCACCGTCGAGAGTGTCGCGAGTTCGACGCCGAACCACATCAGGCCGAGATTGTTGGTGATCAGGGCGAGGTTCATCCCCACCATCATCACCTGGTACATCGCATGATAGAACCGCAGGTACCGCGGCGTCAGATGCCCGGTTTGCAGTTCATGCGCGATATAGCTCGCACTGAACACGCTCGTGGTGAAGCCCACGAAGCCGTTCAGCAACAGAAACACGATGTTCAGATCATCGATCAGAAACAGCTCGGTCGGGACCGGCCGGTACCGGAGCAGGACGGACGAGGCCGCGAGGGTCAGGAAGGTCGCACCGACATTAATCCCCGCCGCCAGACGCCAGGACGGCACCACGGCAAGGATCAGCGCGGCGAGCGTGGGGATCGCAATGGTGGCGATCACGGCGTCGTAGGCGATGCCGGTCACTGGGCTTCTCCCCGGAACGCATCGAGTGCCGCGCTATCCACCGTGTCGAACCGCTCCCGGATGCGAAACAGGAACACGCCGATCACGATGAAGGCAATCAGGATCGAAAATGCCACGCTGATCTCGACCACCAGCGGCATCCCCTGGGCGCCCGCAGCGGCGAGGATCAGGCCGTTTTCGAGCGACATGAAGCCGACGATCTGGCTGACCGCGTTGCGCCGCGTCACCATCATCAGCATCCCCAGCAGAATGACCGCGAGCGCCAGCGCCACATCCTCGCGCGCGAGCGCATCCGCATGGGCCGCGGTACGCAGCATCACCACCAGCGACAAGGCAACCAATCCGATCCCGGCGAGCATCGTCACGCTGATACCGCCGACCGCCTCGATCTGGTGATGAATGCCCAGCCGGATCACGATCCGCTGCAGCGCGATCGGAATGACCACCGCCTTGAACCCGAGGGCGAGCCCCGCGGTGATATAGAGTTCCGGCGCATGCTGGATATAGGCCTGCCAGCCAACCGCAACCCCGAGCACCGTCGAGTGCAGGGCCAGCACGTTGATCACGGAGGAGAGCCGGTCCTGATAGAGCATCATGAAACTGGCCAGCACCAGCGCCCCGGCCAGAACATGCGCGATGCTCAGCGTCGCGGCGGGAGAGATCAGGCTGCCCAGACCGGTCATCACAGCGTCGCCGAAACGAACAGGAGCAGCGTGCCGAGCAGACCGAGCATCAGTGCGGCACCAATGAAATTCGGGACCCGGAAAATTCTCATCTTCGCGATCGTGGTCTCGAAAACCGCGAGCAGCACGGCACCGGCGGCGAGCTTGCCGACGTAGCCGACCAACGCGATCGCGAGGGCCGGCAAGGCGGCGCCGGGTCCGGCCATGCCGAACGGGACAAAGATGCAGGCGATCAACGACATGTACAGGGTCAGTTTCAGCGCATGGGCAAGCTCGATCAGGGCCAGATGCCGGCCGGAATAGTCGAGCACCATCGCCTCATGCACCATGGTCAGCTCCAGATGGGTCGCGGGATTGTCCACAGGAAAACGCCCGGTTTCGGCGAGGGCCACGATCACCAGCGCCACCAGGCCAAGACCGAGCGAAAGCCGGAGCCCGGCGGCCTGCGAGTGCATGAAATCGGCAATGGCCGATAACTGGCTGGACCCGGCAACGACCGCCACCGTGAACACGATCATCAGCATTGCCGGCTCGGCCAGCGAGGCGAACATCGCTTCCCGGCTCGCTCCCAGACCACCGAACGCCGTAGCGACATCGAGTGCCGCCAGCATCTGGAAAAACCGCGCGGTGCCGAGTAGCGCCACGACCGCGATGAGATCGCCAGCGCCGGAAAACGGAAGACCCGTGGCAAAACTCGGAACCAGCGCGGCGGCGATCCATGTGAGGACGAAAATCGCATACGGTGCCAGAACGATCAGCCATGACGCATCGCCGGCAACGATGGCATCCTTGCCGGTCAGCTTGGCAAGATCGCGATAGATCTGCAGCAGCGGTGGTCCCGACCGGCGTTGCAGGCGCGCCTTCAGCAGACGCACGAACCCGGCAAGCAGCGGCGCCACCAGGATGACCAGTCCGATCTGAAACAACTGAAGCAGGAGCGGAACGATCAGGTCCATAACGCGGTCCACATCAGCAGCACCACCAGAGCCACAAACACGAATCCGAGATATTTGCGGATGCTGAGGAACTGCAGCCGGTTCATCCGCTCGGCGATCAGACCAATCGTGCTGACGAGCGGCGTATAGAGCGCGGCCCAGACCGGATCGGTCCAGTGATGCGTCAGGCGCGCCGGCCCGATGTCGCCCGGCGGTGGGAGGACGACATCGTCATGGGCGCGAAACATCAGCGTTGCGAACACGCGCCGGATCGGCTGCGCGAAGCCCGAGGGGCTGTATTGACCCGTCCCCCGCAGGGCGGCGGGATCGCGCTCCTGATAGCCACACGCCCAGGCCGGGGCACGGCGCGTGACGCGAGACCCGAAACGATAGAGGGTCAGGGCGGTCAGCCCGCCGCTGATCGCGATGAAAACGGCGATCAGCAGCGGGTCGTAGGAGCTCTGGCTGGAGGCAACCGGAACGACCGCCAGCCACGCGAGGCCGGCCTGGGCAGGCAGGCGCGCCCCCAGCAGCGCGTGGGTCACCGGGGCCAGAACATCGATCACCAGGCCAGGCAGCACACCGGCGGCAAGGCACAGCCCCGCGAGTCCGATCATGGCGCCGCGCGAAAACCTGTCGGTCTCATGGGCGGTGGCGGCCTCCGGGCTCCGCGCCCGGCCCAGATAGGCGATCCCGTAGAACCGCACGAAACAGGCCGACGCGAACGCGGTCGAGAGCGCCACCAGCGCCCCGATCGCCGGCACCGCCAGCTTCAGGCCGAACTGCGGCAAGGCCGGGCTCAGCAGGATCGCCTGCAACAGCAGCCATTCCGAGGCGAAGCCGTTGAGCGGCGGGAGTGCCGCTATCGCCATCGCCGCGATCAGCATCGGCACCGTGCTGATCTTCATCCGGTGGATCAGGCCGCCCAGCTGCGCGAGATCGCGGGTGCCGGTGGCGTGTTGAATGGCACCGGCCCCGAAAAACAGCGTCGATTTGAACAGCATGTGGTTCAGCGCGTGGAACAGCGCCGCCGTCAGCGCCAGCGCCGCGGCGATCATCATGCCATCGGCCTTGAATGCCAGCGCCAGCCCCAACCCCACGAAAATCAGCCCGACATTCTCGATCGTGCTATAGGCCAGGATCGTCTTGATATCGTCTTCCATCAACGCATACAGCACGCCGAGCACCGCCGTCATCCCGCCGACCAGCAGCACGACCAGCCCCCACCACCATGCGGCGGGTCCGACCAGATCGAACACGATGCGGATGAACGCATAGATCGCCACCTTGGTCATCACCCCGCTCATCAGCGCCGAAACATGGCTCGGCGCGGCGGGATGGGCATGCGGCAGCCACACATGCATCGGCACCAGCCCCGCCTTCGATCCGGCGCCGATCAGGGCGAGGATGATCACGAGGGCCCCGATCCAGGACGATCGATGCGCGTTGCGCATCGCGGCGAAGGCGTAATGCCCGTGCGCGCCCGCGAGCAGGCCGAAGCACAGAAGAAGCGCCAGCGTGCCCGCGCTGGCCATCAACAGATAGATCGTCCCCGCCCGTCTGATCGCCGCATCGGTATGGTGCGCCATGACCAACCCCCATGACGCGACCGACATCAACTCCCAGCACAGCAGAAACCCGTAGGCGTCAGCCGCGATGACGACCAGATTCATCGCCGCAAGAAACACCGGATAGAACGGCAGGATGCGCCAGGGCTCATGCTCGTGCCGGCCATAGCCGAGCGCGAACAGGCTGGCGGCGGCCGCCCCGAGATTGGTGATGATCAGAAACAGTGACGCGAGGTCATCCATCGTGAAATGCATGCCGAGCCCCGGCAGGCCGATCGGGAGAAGGACCCGGGGTACCGGCGCAATGCCAAAGCAAAGCTGGGTCAGCGACGCCAGCAGCGCCACGCCGGCAACCGCGAGCGAGCCGCCGTAAACCACGACATGCCCCGATGGGCGGCGACCCAGAACCGCACCGAGGGCGCCCAGCAACAGGAAGGCCATGGCACAGACGAGGATGATCGGCGTCATTTCGGATCGCTCTTCAGGCGAACCCCGCGGCCGCCCGCCGCGTCGGAGATGTCACCCGGCCGGATCACGATGACACCGGCACGGTCGAGCGCATCGAGCAGTTTCATCAGCGAGTCCACATTGCCGCGGATCACGCCTTCACTCCCTTCCATCCGCTGAATCGTCGGCAGGGACAGGCCGGAAAGCTCGGCGAGTTCCTTCTGATCGATACCCAGAAGCGCGCGAGCGGCTTTGAGTTGACCCGCAGAAATCATGTTTTATGCATCAATAACACCATAGAAAGCATCATAAACCATTTTTTCTCCATAGGCGCGCTGAATCCGCATCGCTGCAATGCGGTCACGCCGCAATCCCGCCGCCGATCCTGCGGCACCCCTTCCCGTCCCTCACGTCCCGAATACATCCGGCAGTCGGGTGGGGTTTTCGATGCGGAGCTGTTTGTTGACGCTCATCCGTCCGAACACGACGGTGATGGCGGCGGGCGGGACGCCGAATTCGCGGGCGAGGAAGCGGACCATATGGTCTGTGGCACGCCCGAGTTTGGGAGCGGCGGTGACGCTGACCATGAGCTGGCGGCCACGGACCTTGCCGATGGCGTCTTCGCGGGCGGCGGGTTTGCCGAGAATGTTGACCACGAGGGTGGTGCCGTCCCAGCGGAAAAATCCGTCTTCCGCCGGGCGGTCGGGTTCGGGGGTGGGCGTTTTGGCTTTCGCTTTGGCTTTGGCTCTGGCTTTGGCCATTGCGGGTTTGCCGGGGGGTGAGGTGCGGGGGTGCGACAGTCGGGCGATCAGCGTTTTTTCACGAACTCCGCGCGCAGGACGAGGCCTTTGATGGTTTCGTGCCGGCAGTCGATCTCTTCGGGGTCGTCGGTCAGGCGGATCGATCTGATGACCGAGCCACGCCGCAGGGTCTGGCTGGTACCTTTGACCTTGAGGTCCTTGATCAGGATGACGCTGTCGCCATCGGCCAGAACGTTGCCGACGCTGTCGCGCACGGTGCCGGCTGGTTCGGCGGGTGTGGGGGTGGCGGAGGCCGCCCGCCATTCGCCGGTGGTTTCGTCATAGACATAATCTTCGGATTCACTCATCGCGACGTCTTGTTCCTGTTGCCGTCCGACCCGCACCGCGCGGTGCCCGCAGGGCCGCTATAGGACCCGGGCGGCGGTGGATCGAACCGGATCGTCCGGTTGATGGCGGCGGCAAGCTGCGCCGCGCACCATGGACAGTTATGGCCTTCCCGATGAATCCGGATCGCCTACAACATGTTGATCGGTATTTTCAGGTAGGTCGTGCCGTTGTCTTCGGCGGGAGGCATGTCGCCGGCGCGCATGTTGACCTGGATCGAGGGCAGGATCAGGCGCGGCATGCCGAGTGTCGCGTCGCGGGCTTCGCGCATGGCGACGAAAGCGTCTTCGGTGATGCCGTCATGGACGTGGACGTTGCCGGATTTTTCGGCGGCGACCGAGGATTCCCACATGGTGACGTCGCGGCCGACGGGCCGGTAGTCGTGGCACATGAACAGGCGGGTTTCGGGCGGCAGCGCGAAGATTTTCTGGATCGAGCGATAGAGGGTGCGGGCATCGCCGCCGGGAAAATCGCAGCGGGCGGTGCCGTAATCGGGCATGAACAGAGTATCGCCGACGAAGGCGGCATCGCCGATCATCCAGGTCATGCAGGCAGGGGTGTGGCCCGGCGTGTGCATGACATGGCCCTGAAGGCTGCCGATGGTGAAGCGATCGCCGTCGCTGAAGAGGCGGTCGAACTGGCTGCCGTCCCGCTCGAATTCGGTGCCGGCATTGAAGATTTTGCCGAATATGTTCTGGACGATGGTAATGTTGGCCCCGATGCCGATTTTGCCGCCGAGCGCCTGCTGGATATAGGGGGCGGCGGAGAGATGATCGGCGTGGACATGGGTTTCCAGAACCCATTCGACGGTCAGGCCGTTCGCCTTGACGAAGGCGATGATGCGGTCGGCGAAATCAGTCGAGGTCCGGCCCGAGGCGGCATCGAAATCGAGCACGGAATCGATCACCGCGCAGGTGGTCGAGGCCGGGTCGCGCACAACGTAGCTGACCGTATTGGTCGGTTCGTCGAAAAACCCCTGGATTTCGGGTTTGGTCATGACTTCATCCTGCATGGCGGCGCTCCTTGATTACCTTTATGGCGGGGATTACCTGTATGGCGGGCAGGTTGGTCCCCGTGATGGTATATAGACAGTTTCGGGAGGTTATGCCCGAACGCGATCAACCCGCTGGCTCGATTGTTACGACGTGATCGTGCGGTCAGCCGAGCCCATAGGCGACGCCGGCGATCGGGTCGATCAGCGCGAGATCGTCATGGACGCTTTTGACCCCGGCGGTGTTCTCCGCCAGCACCCGCAGAGCATTGCGTTCAGCCTCGCTGAACACGGTGCCGCCGAGCGACGCGACCCCGGCCACAACCCTCACAGTCACATTACCTTTGGTGGCCCAGTTCGACCGCGCGATGGCGGTGCGGATCATGGTCGCGATCGCCTCGTCCGTCATCGCGCCGCCGCTGGAAACCACCAGCCGATCGAGCAGGGCGGCGAGAATGTCGCGCCGCGAAAGCACGCCGACCAGCAGGCCATCATTGACCACGGGCAGTTGTTTGATCCGGCGCTCCTCCATCACGGCGACCGCATCGACCAGACGGGTCGTCTCGGCAACCGTGACGACCGATTCGGTCATGATCTCGCCGACATGCCGCCCCCTGGTGCGAACGAAAGCGCGGGCCGAGGTTTCAGGGGTCAGAAAGCCGCGCCACCAGCCGATTTCCGGCGCGGTGTCCAGTTCCGGGCGGCGCAGCAGATCGCCATCGGTCACGATACCGAGCAACCGCCCGTCGCGGTCGATCACCGGCAGGGCCGATAAATGCCGGTCGAGCATGACACGCCCCGCATCGGCGATCGTGGTCTCCGGACCCACGGTGGTGGGCGCGACAGTCATGATATCCTTGATGTCCATTTTACCCTCCTCAGGATGTGATCCGAGGATTAGCGGGATCCCTGACCTTGCGCCTTGATCCAGATCAAGCGAGGGTCATCACGCGAAAGTCTGGCCGATCGCTGCGAGCCGCGCATGGTCGAGGATCGAAATCCGGTGATCGGCCGCAACCGCAACAACGCCCTGCCTGCGCAGCGAGGCCAGCACGCGGGAGACGGTTTCGATGGTAAGGCCGAGATATTCAGCGAGATCGCCGCGCAACATCGGCAGATCGAGCGGCGCGCCCGGATCGGCGCACAGCGTCCGCCGGTACCAGCCCTCCAGGAACGAGGCGACCCGTTCGATCGCGGTTTTACGGCCGAGCAGCAGCATCTGCTCCTGCGCGATGACCAGCTCATGCGAGGCGATTTCGAGCAGACGCCGTTCGATCACGGGAAACCGGGCCGATACCGCGCGCAGTTCGATCCGGTCGAACCGGCAGAGCTGGACCGGTTCGATTGCCTCGGCGCTGAAGGCATAACGGGTGCCCGCCGCGAGTCCGACGAAATCGCCGACGCCGACGAAACCGGTAATCTGCCGCCGCCCGTCCGCAAGGTCCATGTAGAGTTTTGCGGCGCCCTGATTGATGTTGAAAAAGTTGCGCGCAGGATTGCCTTCGGTCACGAAGACCTCGCCCTTCGCGATCGCGCTCCGGTGGGCGGCATCCGACAGAAAATGCAGGTCGTCGTCGTGCAGCGCATCGCACAAGCCCTGATGCCTGGCATCGCACCGTTTGCAGGCTTCGAGCTCGTGCCGCGACAATATATTAATCGCCGCCGGGCGCACTATTGTCGCAGATCCAGACAAATCGACCCCCCAACCGTCATGGCCAAAAACGACATTATATTATTGTACCATCATAACCAAGTCGTTTTCCCGTCGCGGTTGCAAACGTGATGCTTGATCGAGGATCGAGCGGGTTCACGCGATCCGGAATGCTAGCTGTTTTTTCGGCGCGCGCAGTTATGGATCCGGTGCGGTCGGGCCACCGGACAGGACGACGCAACTTAATATCGCGATGGATGCTGAAAAGGCTCTACAGAAACCAACAAATTGCGATCTCGCGCAATTCGATATTCCGTATGGTTGTGTCTTTACCACCCCCCCCGACCTGGGCGAAACACTTGATCCCGGTCGCTTTTCGTCTGCGGCCCAACCTGCTTCGGCTTCACCAAGGAGAGTTCCCATGCCCGGCGGTCAACCGGACCCATTGCGCGGCCGCGCGCCCGCCGGACTGTGTTGCGTGCAGGCGGGACGGACACGCCGGGCCGCGCGGGCCGTCGTTGGACCGGCGGCGGTCGCGCTGGCGCTGAGTGTCGCGGTGGCGCAGGCGGCGGGCGAAGCAACGCCACAGGTGCCGGTGACGCGGGTTCATCCGACCCGGTATCGTGCCACGGTCGAGGTTTCCGGTCAGATTGCGGCCGTGCAGTCCGCCACCATTGCCGCGCAGCGCGCCGGGGTGATCGGCACCGTGCTGTTTCATTCGGGCGAGACCGTCACCAAGGGCGAAGTGCTGCTGCGCTTCGACGATGGGGTGGAACGCGCGCAGGTCGCGCTCGATCGGGCGAAACTCGATCAGGCGGGCCGGACCATTGCGCGGGACCGGAAATTGCGCGCGATCTCGGGCGTGTCGGAAGCGCAGGTGGAAACCGATCAGGCGGGCTATGCCGAAGCCGCCGCGCAACTGGCCCTCGATACCGCGCGCGAGAACCGCCGGATCGTGCGGGCCCCGTTCGGGGGAATTCTGGGAATCCGCCGGGTTTCCGCAGGGGATTACCTCGCGCAGGGGGCCACGATCACGACGATCACCCAGACCGATCCGCTGCGCGTGCTGTTCGCCGTGCCGGAAACCGAACTTGCGGGGATCGGCTTCGGCGATGCGTTCCGGTTTACCGCGCCCGGCGCCGGCGGGAATGACGGGACGGATGCGGCAGCGGCACAAATCGGGCGCATTCTCGCCCTCAGCCCGCAGCTGAACGCAACGACGCGGGCGCGGATGGTCGAGGGGCGGATCGCCAATCCCGATCATACCCTGATGCCGGGTGCGTTCGGCACCGTGACGATTGCGACGGGCACGCCGGTTGCAGCGTATCGGGTGCCGGCGACCGCGGTGGATTACGGGCCGCTCGGCAGTTTCGTCTATGCCGTCGATCAGCACGCATCAAAATCGGTGGTGCGGGCGGTCTACGTCAAAATCCTGTCCACCGCGGGAGCGACCACGATCATTCGCGCGGCGAAGGCGACCCCGCTGAACACCATCGTTGCGATCGGCGGATTCAAACTTCAGGATGGCGAGGGCATCGTGCCGGAAACCGCCGGCGCGCTCCAGGCGGCGCGGGTGAAACCGGGCGCGAAATCATGAGCCCGACGCGGGGATGGACTAGCCCGTGGGCGCGTTTGCTCAACCACCCGATCCTCGTGGGTCTCGGCGTGGCGGCGCTCATGCTGTTCGGGACAATCTCGCTGCTGACCCTGCCGATCCGCCCGAGCCCGCCGATCCCGGCCAACCGGATCAAGATCGTCACACGCTACCCCGGCGCCTCGGCCTCGGTGGTCAACCGCTTCGTGACGATCCCGACCGAAGCGAGCGTCGCGGCGGTGAACGGCGTGTCATACGTCACCGGCACGTCCCGCGAAGGACGCTCGGTCATCCGCGCCTATCTCGGCGGCGGCGTCGATCCCAACACGGTCTATGCCGAAGTGCTCTCGGCGGTGAATGCCGCGCGCAACGATCTGCCGAGCGCGGCGCGGTTGCCGGAGGTCGCCTTGGTGGGGCGGCAGAGCGCCAATCAGGAACTCAACGTCGCCGCCCTGTTCGCGCCGGGAATTTCGGAAACCGCCGTCACCCGCTACCTCAAGACCGACGTGATCCCCCGGCTGGAAACCGTGCCGAATATCGGGCCGGTGACGGTATTCGCCCCGGACCCCGCCATCCGCGTCGCGATGAACCCGGCACGGATGGCCGCACTCGGCGTCACGCCGGGAGAAATCACCGATGCGCTGACCAATGCCGCCAACCTGTCCGCCGCCGGTTCGCTGCGCAACGCGGCGGGCGTGATCCCCGTGGAAGCGCGCAACGGGCTCGGCGCGATCGGGAATTTCCAGCGGATTCCGATCGTGACGCGCTCCGGGGTCACGATCCCGCTCTCATCGGTCGCGGATGTCGCCCTCGGCCCGCCATCCAAGACCTTCGAGAACTGGTGGCAGGGGCGGCGGGCGGTCTACCTCGCCGCCGGCGTGGCACCGGGCGGCAATATTCTGGACGTGTCGCGCGATGTCCGCCGGATGCTCGCCACCATTCGCAAGACCGCGCCGCCGGGGCTGGAACTGCCGCTGATCTATGACGAATCGATCAGCATCACCCGCTCCCTGCGCGATCTGGGCTTCACCCTGCTCATCACCATCGCGCTGGTCGTGGTGATCGTGCGCTTCTCCCTCGGCACCACGCGCGCCGCCGCCGCCCCGTTCCTCGCGATCGTGCTGTCGCTGCTGGGCACCGCGATCGTGATGCATCTGCGCGGGGAAAGCCTCAACCTGTTCACCATCATCGCGCTCGTCCTGGCCGTGGGGCTCGTGGTCGATGATGCGATCGTGGTGGTCGAGGATATTTTCCGCCGGATCAACGAAGGCGAAACCCCGCTCGACGCCGCCTCGGCCAGCGTCACCCGGCTCGCCCCGGTGCTCGCCGCGATTTCATCGACGCTGGTGGTCGCCTTCCTGCCCCTGCTGTTTCTGCAGGGATTGACCGCCGCACTGTTCCGCCCCTTCGCGAGCGTGCTGATCACCGCGTTTCTGCTCTCGCTGCTGATCGCGCTGACCGTGGTGCCGCTCATCGCACTCTGGGCGGGACGGCATTCCACCCGCGAAGCCGATACCGGGCCGATCGACCGGCTGCGCGACCTTTACGCCCGCATGCTCGCACCCGCGCTGCGCCACCCCGGCATGGTCGTGCTGGTCGCGGCGGTGCTCGCCGGGGTCAGCGGATTTCTCTACACGCAGGCCCCGCGCAATCTCACGCCCGCCGCCGATGGTCTTTCGGTCAATATTTTCGCCCAGGGCCCCTACGGCGCCTCGATCACCTACCTCAAGGCGCAATATCACCAGATCCAGGCCGTGCTCGACCGGCTCGAACCCGGTATGCCGGACTGGATGGTCGCCGATGAAAACGCCCACGGCCTGTTCGGCGGCTACAGCTTCGATACGCCGGACGAAGCGCTCCACGCCACCAAAATCCTCGGCGCGGCCCTCGGCAAACTCCCCGGAGTCAAAGCCTATGTCAACGAAAACAACGGGTTACCCGGCCTCAACGGGCTGCCGATCGACGTGCTGATCTCAGGGCAGGCCAGCTACGGCAAGCTGCTCGCGGTGGCGCAGAAGGTGATCGATGCCGGCTACGCCAGCGGCAAGTTCGACTTTCTCCAGGAATCGCCGGGGGCGAGCCAGCCGCAATACGCCATCTCGATCCGCCGCAACCTCGCCGCCGCACTCGATGTGCCAACCAGCGCGATCGGGAATGCACTGGCCGATTCACTCTCCGGCGGCACGATCGGCCATGTCAGCCTCGGGCATACCACGCTCGATGTGATCCCAACCGGGCCGCGCAATACCACCCCCGCCGGGATCGGGACCTACACGGTGCAGACCGCCAAAGGCGGGATCGTGCCGCTCGCGGATGTCACGCGGATCGCACTGCGTCAGGAACCCAACGCGATCGGCTCGTGGCAGGGCCTGCCGACCGTGACCATCCAGGGCCAGCCGAAACTCGGCGTCTCGCTCTCGGATGCGCTCGCCACCCTCAACAAGGCATTCACCGCCCAGCACACCCTGGGCATGTCGTTCGGCTACGCCGGCCCCTCCGCCACCTTCCGGCGCTCGCAGCACGAAAACAACCTCCTGTTCCTCATGGGCTTCGCCGGGCTGTTCTTTCTGCTCGCCGGTCAGTTCCGCTCGCTCCGCGACCCGTTCGTGGTGATCACCACCGTGCCGCTCGCCAGCCTCGGCCCGCTCTCCCTCATCGCCCTCGGCGGAGCAACCCTCAATATCGTCACCGAAATCGCCCTCCTCGCCGTATGGGGCCTGATCGCGCGACAAGGCATCCTGTTCGTCCAGGTCGCCCACGAACGCGCCCGCGACGGCCACCCGATCACCGAAGCCGCCCGCGACGCCGCACGACTGCGCTTCCGCCCGATCCTGATGATCACCCTCGCCCTGATCGGCGGCGCCATCCCGCTGATGCTCGCCAACGGACCCCAGGCCGTGATCCGCTACGATATCGGCGCCATCCTCGCGACCGGCATGGCCTCCGGCTTCATCCTGTCCCTGTTCGCCGTGCCGGCAATGTATTGCCTCGTCCACGGACGGCAACGATGAGGGACGTGCGCAAGACGGGGCTTCGCCCCGGACCCCAGCAGGGGCGCTGCCCCTGCACCCCGCCAAAGGCGGAGCCTTTGGAATCCGCTAGTTTCCGTCCGGAGGAGGGCGCTGCCACGGTGGTTCCGTCGATCTGGTCTGGATCGCCCTACTCCGGACGGAAACTCATGGGTTCTAAGGGCCCCGCCCTTAGTGGGGGTCCAGGGGGCAAAGCCCCCTGGTGGGGCTGGGGGCGAAGCCCCGTTCTGCTCACCGCCCTGATCCTCGCCGGCTGTGCCGTGCCGATCAGGCCGGTGGCGGTGGGTTCGGTGCCGGGGGCGTATGTGCGGGGCGGGCCGGTGGCGGGATCGGTTCTGGTGGGGGCGTGGTGGCGGGGGTTTGGCGATCGGTCGCTGGATCGGCTGGTGGCGGCGGGGGTGGTGCGGGCGCCGGGGGTGGTGGCGGCTTCGGCTCTGGTGCGGGCGGCGGCGGCGAACCGCGCGGCGGCGACCGGGGCATATCTGCCGCAGGTTTCGTTGAACCCGAACGTGTCGCGCCAGTCGTTTCCCACCGGGCCGAACGGGTATGGGGCGTACACGATCGACGAGATGGACGGGACGATTTCGTATAATCCCGGGTTGTTCGGGGCGCGGGCCTATGCGTTCCGGAATGGCGCGGCGCTGGTGGCGTATCAGCGGGCGGAGGTGGGTGCGGCGCGGTTGACGGTGGCGGACGGCATTGTGGTCGCGGCGATCACCGAGGCGGGGTTGAATGCGCAGATCCGGACCGACCGGGCGATTGCGGCGAGCGAGAAGCGGCTGCTGGATCTGCTGAACGGGGAGTATGGCGCGGGCGCGATTGCGCGGCTGCCGGTATTGCAGCAGCGGGCGCAGTATCAGGCGACGATGTCGGCTTTGCCCGCGTTGCTGGCCGAGGCGAGTGCCGAGCGCCATGCGATGGCGGTGGATAGCGGGGTGGCCCCGGCGGAGTTCAGGGGCGGGCATTACCGGCTGGCCGATTTCACGGTGCCGCGCGATGTGGTGCCGGCGGTGCCTTCGGCGCTGGTGGCGGGGCGGCCGGACATTGTGGCGGCGCGGGCCCTGGTTTCGGCGGATCATGCGGCGGTCGGGCAGGCGGTGGCGGCGTTGTATCCGAGCGTGACGCTGTCGGCGCAGGGCGGTTACGCGTCGGAGACGTTCAACACCTTGTTCGAGCCGGGGGCGGCGTTATGGACGCTGGCGGGGTCGTTGCTGGCGCCGGTATTCGATGGCGGGGTATTGCGCGCGCATGAGCGGGCGGCGCAGGCGACGCTCGCGAACGCGCTCGCGACCTATCGGGGGACGGTGCTGACCGCGTTCCAGCAGGTCGCGGACGGGTTGCGCAAGGTGGCGGCGGACCGGGAGTCGGTGCGCGAGAGCGACGCGGCGGCGGCGACGGCGGATGCGGCGTATACGCTGGCGCGCCAGCAGTTCAAGCTCGGGGCAGCGGATTACAATACGGTACTGACCGCCGAAATCGCATGGCGGCAGGCGCAGCTGGCGGCGGTTCAGGCGCAGACCCAGCAATTGCTCGACGACGCGGCGTTGCGCGCGGCGCTGGCGGGGGATGACGCGTCGGCTCATTAGGCATTTCGGCGGTTTTCTGCTATAAAATCGCGAAATACGCACCTTGGAGCACAATTCCGGCATGACCGATTCCGCCGACGCGACCCCTATGCCCATTCCCCCCGAATTGCCGCAGGAAGCGCTGGCCGATGCCGCTTACGACGCGGCCTCGATCAGCGTTTTGCGTGGGCTCGACGCCGTGCGCAAGCGGCCGGGCATGTATATCGGCGACACCGATGACGGGTCGGGGCTGCATCACATGGGCACCGAGATCATCGATAACGCGGTCGATGAGGCGCAGGCGGGATTTTGCGACCGGGTCGATGTCGTGCTGAACGGCGACGGATCGATGACGGTGACGGATAACGGGCGGGGGATTCCGACCGATATTCATCATGAGGAAGGGATTTCGGCGGCGGAGGTGGTGCTGACCCGTCTGCATGCCGGGGGCAAGTTCAACCAGAACTCCTACAAGGTTTCCGGCGGCCTTCATGGCGTGGGCGCGGCCGTGGTCAATGCGCTGTCGGAATGGATGGAGGTGCGGATCTGGCGCGAGGGGATGGAGCATTTCATCCGCTTCGAGCACGGCGAGACGGTGGCGCCGCTGAGAATTGTCGGGCCGTCCGATCATCCGACCGGGTCGGAGGTGAGTTTCAAGCCCTCGTCGGGAACGTTCACCCAGACCGAGTTCGATTATGCGATTTTCGAGCGGCGGCTGCGCGAGCTGGCATTTCTGAATTCGGGGCTGACGATCAATCTGCGCGACGAGCGCCATACCCCGGTGCAGGAGGCCAATTTTCTCTACCGGGGCGGTCTGATCGAATTCGTCAACTGGCTCGACCGGGCGAAAAGCCAGATTTTTTCCCCGCCGATCACCGATTACAAGGTCGATGCGGTCGGCGGCATCCGGGTGGAGTTCGCTCTGGCCTGGAACGAGACCTATCACGAAACCATGCTCTGTTTCACCAACAACATCGTCCAGCGCGACGGCGGCACGCATCTGGCGGGGTTCCGCTCCGCGCTGACGAGGGTGGTCTCGAAAATCGCGGAATCGGTCAGCAAGAAAGACAATCTGTCGCTCAACGGCGAGGATATGCGCGAGGGATTGACCGCGGTGCTTTCGGTCAAGGTGCCGGACCCGAAATTCTCCTCGCAGACCAAGGACAAGCTGGTGTCGTCCGAGGTCCAGCCGCTGGTGCAGGCGGCGGTGGCGGATGCGGTGGAGCACTGGTTCGAGACCCACCCGAAAGAGGGGCGGCTGATCGTCCAGAAAGTGATGGACGCAGCTTCGGCCCGCGAGGCGGCGCGGCGGGCGCGCGAACTGACCCGGCGCAAGGGCGTGCTCGATATCAGCACCCTGCCCGGCAAACTCGCGGATTGCCAGGAACGCGATCCCGCGAAATCCGAGATCTTCATCGTCGAGGGTGATTCGGCGGGTGGTTCGGCCAAGCAGGGGCGCGATCGCAAGACGCAGGCGATTTTGCCGCTCAAGGGCAAGATCCTCAACGTGGAGCGCGCACGGTTCGACCGGATGCTGGGCTCCGCCGAAATCGGCACGCTGATCACCGCGCTGGGCACCGGCATCGGCCCCTCCGGGCCCGAGCAGGGCGGGTTCGACATCAGCAAGCTGCGCTATCACCGCATCGTCATCATGACGGATGCGGACGTGGATGGCTCGCACATCCGCACCCTGCTGCTCACCTTCTTTTTCCGCCAGATGCGCGAACTGATCGAGCGCGGGCATCTCTATATCGCGCAGCCGCCGCTCTACCGGGCCAAGCGCGGCAACGAGGAACGCTACCTCAAGGACGACGACGCGATGGAGGCGTATCTGTTCGAGCGCGCCCTCAACGAAGCCCGGATCGACGGGATCGATCTCGCCGCCGAACTGCCGTTCCTGCGCGAAGCCTCCCGGCGGATCACCGATCTCGCCCGCGACATGCCGGTTGCCTATATCGAACAGGCCGCGATCGTCGGCGTGCTCGGGGCGGAACCCGCCCAGATGACCGACCGCGCACCGGCGCTCGCCGGCAGGCTCGATGCGATCTCGCCGCCCAACGAACGCGGCTGGGTGGTTGCGGTGGATGCCGGGGGGATCGTGATCGGGCGCACCGTGCGCGGTGTGGCCGAGCGCTTCACCCTCGACCTTGCCGCACTTCGTTCGACCGAGGCGCGCTGGCTGGCCGAACGCGCCGAACGCCTCGCCGCGATGTTCACCACCGCCCCCGCGCTCCGGCAGGGCGAGACCGCGAAGCCGGTGCAGGGACCGTCGAGCCTGGTGGAGGCGCTGTTCGCGATCGGGCGGAAGGGCCTGTCGATCCAGCGCTTCAAGGGTCTCGGCGAAATGAACCCCGAGCAGCTCTGGCATACCACGCTCGACCCGGAGGTGCGCCGCCTGCTTCAGGTGCGGATCGGGGACGCCGAGGAGAGCGACCAGATTTTCTCGACCCTGATGGGCGACGTGGTGGAACCCCGCCGGGAATTCATCGTCGGCAATGCGCTGAAAGTCGCCAATCTGGACGTATGAGGCCGATGGCGGCACCGCGTTCGCGCGGGGTTGCGGTTTTCGGGGCGATCCGCTAATCCGGCCCGCACAGCGCACCCGTAGCTCAACTGGATAGAGCACCAGACTACGAATCTGGGGGTTAGGAGTTCGAGTCTCTTCGGGTGCGCCATTCCACCATCGCAAAGGATACGCGCCATGACCGATCCGGCGCCGATCGACCCGAGGTTGCTCGAAGTTCTGGTCTGCCCGCTCACCAAAGGGCCGCTGGTTTACGATCGGGCGCAGGGCGAATTGATCAGCACGCAGGCCGGGCTAGCCTTTCCGATCCGCGACGGGATTCCGATCATGCTGATCGACGAGGCGCGGAAGATCGACTCGTGACCCTGCCCGAGCCGACCGAAATCCGCCTCAAGCGCGCGGAACGCGTGCTCGACATCAGTTTCGCCGACGGGTCGCATTTCATTTTACCGGCGGAGTATCTCCGGGTCGAAAGCCCGAGCGCCGAGGTTCAGGGCCACAGCCCGGAGCAGCGTCAGCTGGTGGGCGGAAAATCCGGGGTCGGCATCACGTCGCTGGAGCCGAACGGGCATTATGCCATTCGCATCACCTTCGACGATGGGCACTCGACCGGCATATTCTCGTGGGACTACCTGCATCGCCTCGGGCGGGAGCAGGAGTTCCGATGGGCGGCCTATCTCAAGGCCATCGAGGCGGCCGGGCTGAGCCGCTGACTTCGCCGCCTTCTATCGCTGCGCCGCCCTCTATCGCTGCGCGGCCCTCTATCGCTGCGCGGCTTGGGCAATCGCAAGGAAATCATCCGCTTCGAGGCTGGCCCCGCCGATCAAGGCGCCTCCGACTTCGGGAATGGCGAGAAGTTCCGCCGCATTGGCGGGTTTCACCGACCCGCCATAGAGAATGAGCATGGCCGTGCCGGCATCCCCCAGCTGCTTTTTCAGCGAGGCGCGGATGCTGGCGTGCATCGCCGCGACATCGGCAACGGTGGGCGTTTTGCCGGTGCCGATCGCCCAGACCGGCTCGTAGGCGATCAGGCCGGCAAACCCGTCCGGCACGCTCCCGGCAAGCTGCGCACGGACCACGGTTTCCGCCTCGCCGGACTCGCGTTCGGCCAGAGTTTCACCAACACAGATAATCGGGATCAGCCCGGCGGCGGTGGCAGTGCGGGCCTTGTCGCGCACCAGAGCGGAGCGCTCGCCATGATCGGCCCGGCGTTCCGAATGACCGAGAATGACGTGGCTGGCCCCGATCTCGGCGAGGAGCGGGGCAGAGACATCGCCGGTATGGGCGCCCGCGACCTCGACCGCGCAATCCTGCGCCCCGACCGCGACCGGCGCACCGGCGAAGGCCGCGATCATCGGCCCGATCAGGGGAAAAGGCGGGCAGATCAGCAGGTCAACCCCGTCCACGCCCGCCGCAAGGGGAGCGGCAAAGCCAGCGAGGCCGGCGAGGGTGCCGTTCATTTTCCAGTTACCCGCAATCATCTGGCGCATCGGATCGTGTCCTCGGTTATCAGGCAGGGCCGGTGCGACCGGCCGGGAATGAGCAGGCTGCTTCGTAGCCTCAGCATGGGCCGGGTGGCAATCGGCGGCGCGCGTGGTAATACGCCGGTCTCTCGCTGCACAAGGTTGGAAACGGATGCTCTCGACGATCCGCAAATTGCTCGACAACTGGCTGGTTCGCGCCTTTTTCATGGTGCTGATCGCCGTGTTCATCTTCTGGGGGGTCTCCAGCGTGATCACCCAGCACGGGTCGAGCGAGGCGGTCGCCACCGTCGGCGGCCAGTCGATCCAGGCCGAGGACATCAACTCATCGTATCAGCAGCAGGTCACCGCCTATGCGCAGGCGCATAACGGCGCGGAGCCGAGCCAGGGCGAGCGCCGCCTCTATGCCGGGGCCGCGCTGGGCCAGGCCATCGACCGCGCGACGATGGCGCTGGATGCCCGCCATCTCGGCGTCGTGGCACCGCCCGAGGCACTCCGGGCCCAGATTTTCGCGATGAGCGTGTTCGACGGTCCGGACGGCAAGTTCGACAAGGCGACCTTCAATCAGGTGCTCGCCCAGCATAACCTGACCCCGGCGGCGTTCATGGCGGATATTTCGCGCGGCCTCAACGCGAGCCAGATCGTGCAGGCGATCACCGTGGGAGCCGTGGCCCCCGCGCCGCTGGTAAAGCAGATCTATGATTATGTCGGTCAGGAACGCACGATCGAGTACGCGCAACTCCCCTTCGCCGCCGCAACACCCCCGCCCCCGCCCGCGACGGCGGTGCTCAGGCGGTACTGGCGCGATCACCCCGGGCGGTTTTCAACCCCGGCGCTGCGCAAAGTCCAGGTGGTCATTCTCTCGCCCGCCCTGCTCGCGGCGGACCAGACCGTGACGAAGGCGGAACTCGACGCCGAATACAAGGATGAGGCCTCGAAATTCGGGCGCATCGCCAGCCGATCGGTCGAGATCATCACCGCCGAGGACGCACCGAGCGCGGCGAAACTCGCGGCCCTGTGGAACAAGGGCACGAGCTGGGCCGCAATGAAACAGGCCGCCAATGCCGCGAGCGCAACGGCAGTGACGTTCAACGACGCCCAGCCGGACCAGTTCCCCTCGGGGCGTCTGGCCAAGGCTGTGTTCGCCGCCACGCCGGATCAGGTGTCCGCGCCGGTGACCGGCGCGCTCGGCACCTATGTGTTCAAGGTGACCAAGGCCAATCCGGGCGGCACGACCCCGCTGGCCCAGGTGGAACCGCAGGTGAAGGCGGCGGTGCAATTGCGCAAGGCGCGTCACGTGGTGAATGCCAGCGTGACGAAATTGCAGGATGCGCTGGCGGGCAACACCTCGCTCGATCATCTGCCGGGGGATCTGCACCTCGTGGCGGTCGAGGGAACGCTCGATGCGGAGGGCATGACCGCCGAAGGCAAGCCCGCACCGATCCCCGGCCCGAAGGCCTTGCGCGCCGCGATCGTGAAATCCGCGTTCGATACCGCGCCGGGGGCGCAGCCGCGCGCGATCACCGGGCCGGATGACAGCTACTACGCGATCTCGGTGCAGAAGCTGATCCCCCCCGCGCTGAAACCCTACGACAAGGTCGCAACCGCAGTGCTGAGCGACTGGACCGGCGATCAGGTCAAGCGCCAGGAGGAGATTGCCGCCGCGTCCCTGATCAGTGCGGTGAAATCCGGCAAAACCTTCGCGCAAGCCGCGAACGCGGCGGGTCAGCCGATCACGACCTCGCCGCCGATGACCCGCGCAAAGCCCGCCGCCGGGGTTCCGGCCAAATTGCTGCCGATCATCTTCACGCTCAAGCCGGGCGAGCCGACCATGGTTGAAACCGAGAGCGAGTTCGTCGTGGGGGTGGTGAAAAGCATCACCGAACCCAAACCGGGCAGCAATCCCGCCATCGTGGCCCGCATTCAGACCTCGCTCGACAATGCGATGCAGACCGATATCCTGCAGACCTACGCGACCGCCCTGCGCAGCCGCTATCATGTAAAGATCAACGCCGCGAAACTGCACCAGATCAGTGACTGAGGAGAGGTTATGAACGCCGTGCCCGACCCGATGACCGGATTCCGCGCCGCCTATGAAGCAGGATCGGGCGCGCTGGTGTGGCGGGTGCTCGCGGCGGATCTGATCACACCGGTCGCGGCGTTCCTCAAGCTCGCCCACGGCAGGCCCTATTCCCTGCTGCTCGAAAGCGTCGAAGGCGGCGCGGCGCGCGGGCGATATTCAGTAATCGCGTTCGCGCCGGACCTCGTGTGGCGCTGCGAGAGCGGGGTCGTCAGCATCAATCGCGACGCGGCGCACGATACCGGGGCCTTCGTCGCCGATCATCGCGATGCCTTCGCCAGCCTGCGCGCCCTGCTCGCGGAAACCCGGCTCGACCTTCCGGAGCATCTGCCGCCGATGACCGGCGGGCTGGTTGGCTACCTCGGCTACGACATGGTCCGGCTGATGGAACGGCTGCCGGCGGATAATCCCGATGTGCTGGGCATTCCCGATGCGGTGCTGATGCGGCCGGGATTGTTCGCGATTTTCGATTCGGTGAACGACGAAATCACCCTCGCCGCCCCCGCCTGGCGGCGCGAGGGGGTCACGGCGGCGGATGCCTTTCAAGCCGCAACCGCGCGGATCGAGGCGGCGCAGGCAGCGCTCGAGCAGCCGACCCCCCACCTCACCGGCTCGCTCGCCCCCGCCGGTGTGCCGGTGCCCAACATGACCGAGGCCGATTTCAAGGCGATGGTCGCGCGCGGGAAAGAGTATATCGTCGCCGGGGACGTGTTTCAGGTCGTGGCGAGCCAGCGTTTCGCGCAGGACTTCACCGCCCCGCCCTTTGCGTTCTACCGCAGCCTGCGGCGGATCAACCCCGCCCCGTTCCTGTTTTTCCTCGATTTCGGCGCCTATCAGGCGGTGGGATCGAGCCCGGAAATCCTGGTGCGCCTGCGCGACGGCACCGTCACGATCCGCCCCCTTGCCGGAACCCGCCGGCGCGGCGCCAACCGCGCCGAGGACGAGGCCATGGAGAGCGAACTGCTCGAAGACCCCAAGGAACGCGCCGAGCACCTCATGCTGCTCGACCTCGCGCGCAACGATGTCGGCCGGGTCGCCAAAATCGGCTCGGTGGCGGTGACCGAGAGCTTCGCGATCGAGCGGTTTTCCCATGTGATGCACATCTCCTCCACGGTCGAAGGCACGATCCGGCCCGACGCCGATGCGCTGGACGCGCTGATCGCCGGGTTCCCCGCCGGGACGCTTTCGGGCGCTCCGAAAGTGCGGGCGATGGAAATCATCGAGGAGTTCGAACCCTCGCGGCGCGGCCTGTACGGCGGCTGCATCGGCTATTTCGCCGCGAACGGCACGATGGACACGTGCATCGCGCTGCGCACCGCGCTGATCAAGGACCATAAACTCTACGTCCAATCGGGCGTCGGCATCGTCGCGGATTCCGATCCCGACGCGGAATATGCCGAAAGCCTGCAAAAGGCCCGCGCGCTGTTCCGCGCCGCCGAGGATGCGGTGAACTACGTGAGCGTGAACCGGAGCGCGCCATGATCCTGATCATCGACAATTACGACAGCTTCACCTTCAACCTCGTGCATTTCTTCGGCGATCTCGGGGCCGATTGCGTGGTCCGGCGCAACGACCGGATCACCCCGGAGGAAGTGCTGGCCCTGCAGCCCGAGGCGATCGTGCTCTCGCCCGGCCCCTGCACCCCGAACGAGGCGGGGATCTGCCTCGACCTGATCCACGCCGCCGCCGGCAAGGTGCCGATCCTCGGGGTCTGCCTCGGTCATCAGGCGATCGGCCAGGCGTTCGGCGGCGTGGTGAAACGCGCGCCGCAGCCGATGCACGGCAAGATGGCCGCGATCCGCCATCAGGGCAGCGACATTTTCGCAGGCGTGCCGGACGCGTTCGAGGCGACCCGGTATCATTCGCTGATCGTCGAGCGCGACACCCTGCCCGAAACGCTGGTACCGACCGCCTTCACCGAAGACGGGCTGATCATGGGAATGCGGCATCGCGACCTGCCGATTTTCGGTGTGCAGTTCCACCCCGAGAGCATCGCGACCGCGCATGGCCACACGTTGCTGCGCAATTTCCTGGCGCTGGCACGGGGCCGCAACCAGGGTTCCGCCGAGATTCTGGCCGATCTGAAACCGGTGCTCGACCGTCTGGCACGGGGCGACAAGCTGAGCGAAGACCTCTCGGAAGCCGCCTTCGGCGCGATCATCGACGGAAAATCGAACGACGCCCAGATTGCCGGGATGCTGCTCGCGATGCGGGTGCGCGGGGAGACCGTGGCCGAACTCACCGGAGCGGTACGCGCGATGCGCGAGCGGATGCGCGCGATCAAGGCCCCCGAGGGCGCGATCGACGTGTGCGGCACCGGCGGCGACGGCGTGGGCACGCTGAATATCTCGACCGCGGTAACCTTCGTCCTCGCCGGACTGGGCGTGCCGGTGGCCAAGCACGGCAATCGCGCGCTCTCCTCGCGCGCAGGCGCGGCGGATGTGCTGACCGCCCTCGGCGTCGCGGTGGAACCGCCGTTCGAGCGGCTCTCGGCCATCCTGAACGAGGCCGGGTGTGTGTTCCTGTACGCGCCGCGCCATCATGCCGGGCTGCGCCATGCGGCGGCGGCACGGATCGCGCTCGGCACCCGCACCATTTTCAACCTGCTCGGCCCGCTCGCCAACCCCGCCTCCGTCCGGCGACAGCTGGTCGGCGTGTTCGACCCGGTCTGGGCGCGGCCGATGGCGGAGAGCCTGGCCCAGCTCGGAACCGAGCGGGCGATGGTGGTGCACGGCCAGGGCCTCGATGAATTGACGCTGGTGGGCGAAAGCCGGATCGTGCTGCTCGATCACGGGGCGATCTCGGAGACCAGCGTGACCCCCGAGGAGGCCGGACTGGCGCGCGCCCCGCTCGCCGCGATCATCGGCGGGGATGCCGCGCATAATGCCGGGCGGCTCCGCGCGCTGCTCGATGGCGAGGCCGGGGCCTATCGCGACGCCGTGTTGCTCAACGCGGCGGCAGGTCTGATCGTGGCGGGCCGGGCCGATGATTTCCGCACCGGTGCGGAAATCGCCGCCGGCTCGATCGACAGCGGCGCGGCGCGCGCGGCGCTGGAGCGGCTGCGGCGGGCAAGTGCGACAACCACCCTGGAGCCCGCCCGATGAACGACGCCCAAACCGACATCCTGCGCCGGATCTGCGACGATACCCGCACCGAAACCGCGCGGCGGCGGAGCGAATGCGATCTCGATACCGTCAAGGGCCTCGCGCGGGATGCCGAGCCACCCCGTGGGTTCGCGCGGGCGCTGATGGATGCCGCGGCGTCGGGCCGCACCGGGTTGATCGCGGAAATCAAGAAAGCCTCGCCGAGCGCCGGGCTGATCCGCGCCGATTTCGATCCGGCGGCGATCGCGCGCGCGTATAAGGAGGGCGGCGCGGTCTGCCTTTCGGTGCTGACCGACGGCAAATATTTCCAGGGCGACATCGCGCATTTCACGGCGGCGCGCGCGGCGGTCGATCTGCCGATGCTGCGCAAGGATTTCATCCTCGACGAGTGGCAGATTTACGAGAGCCGCGCGATCGGGGCGGATTGCATCCTGCTGATCATGGCCGCCCTCACCGATGACGAGGCCCGCCGCTTCGAGGAACTGGCAACCGCACTCGACATGACCGTTCTGGCCGAGGTCCATGACGATACCGAACTCGAACGGGCGCTCGGGCTGCGGGCACGGCTGGTCGGGATCAACAACCGCGATCTCAAGACCATGACCACCGATATCAGCCTGTCCGAGCGGATGGCCGCGACTATACCGCCGGAGCGTTTCGTGGTGGCGGAAAGCGGCATCCGCGATTTCGCCGATATCGAACGGCTCAAGGCCGCCGGGGTCCAGGGCATTCTGGTCGGCGAAAGCCTGATGCGTCAGGACGACATCACCAAAGCGACCCGCGCGCTGCTCGGCGTGGGGTCATGAGCCTCACCCATATCGATGCGACCGGCGCGGCCCGCATGGTCGATGTCTCGGCCAAGCCGGCCACGGTGCGGGATGCCGCAGCCTCCTGTCACGTCACGATGCGGCCGGAAACCCTCGCTCTCGTCCTCGACGGCGCCGCGAAAAAGGGCGATGTCCTGGCAACCGCGCGGATCGCCGGCATCATGGCGGCGAAACGCACGGCGGATCTGATCCCGTTATGTCATCCGCTCGCGATTGCCTCGGTGACGGTGGACCTGACGCCGGATGCGGCGCTGCCCGGCATCCATGTCCGCGCCGTCGTGCGCACCACGGGACCGACCGGGGTGGAAATGGAAGCGCTCACCGCCGCCTCGGTCGCGGCGCTGACGATTTATGACATGTTGAAGGCAGCCGATCGCGCCATGCGGATCGAGGCGCTGCGGGTCGTGGCGAAATCCGGCGGCAAGTCGGGCGATTTCACCCAGGAGTGAGCGTTGCGGGACGGTTCAGTGATCGAGGCCGGGCACACGCCCAATATTTAGTCATTCGTGAATAAAAATTATAAATATTGCGTCTTTATTGAGATCGTTGTGTCATTCAACCGTCATAAATGACAAATCCGTATGCAGTTTCCGCTGCCGTTACAGCCGGTGGTGTAACCTGACGTCTGGAAATTCATTTTGGGTTGGGAGTTGGTGCCCTTGCCGGGGCATGCCCCGGCAAGGGCTGTTCATTCTGGTATTCCATGCAGTTGTTCACACCAACATGGAGACCGATGAATGGACGCCAAAAAGGATACGATTATCGAGGCACTTTTGGAACATCTGATCGAAAACGGCGCAGGCGATATCGCCACGGTATTTGCCAGGACCTTCGAACTCGCCATGCAGATCGAGCGCGAACGCTTCCTCCACGCCAGTCACTACGAGCGCAACCCCGATCGTCAGGGTTACGCCAATGGCTACAAGCCCAAGCGGATCGATACCCCGGCCGGGTCGATCACCGTCGATGTCCCCAAAACCGCCGGTCACGTGGGCGAACCCTTCTACCCACAGTCCCTCGAACGCGGCCGACGCTCGGTCCGCGCCGTCATGGTCGCCGTCGCCGAAATGTACATCAAAGGCGTCTCCACCCGCGACGTCGAGGCCGTCATGCGCGAATTCGGCATCGAAAGCCTCTCCTCCGCTCAGGTCAGCCGCGCCAGCAAGCTGCTCGATGACGAACTCGCCGCCTGGCGCACCCGACCCCTCGCCGAGATCCGCTACCTCATCCTCGACGCCAGATATGAAAAAATGCGCGATAATGGCGTCGTCCGCGATGCCGCCGTGCTCTCGGCCATCGGCATCGGACCCGATGAACGCCGCCGTGTCCTCGGCGTCTCGGTCGCCCTTTCCGAGGCCGAAGTCCATTGGCGTGCCTTCCTCGAAAGCCTCCATCAGCGTGGCCTGCGAGGCGTCGAATTCATCGTCTCCGATGACCATGCCGGATTGCACGCCGCACGCCGCGCCGTCTTCGGCGCCGCACACTGGCAACGATGCCAGTTCCACCTCGCCCAAAACGCCATCCACCACGCCCCCAACCACGCCATCCGCAAACGCATCGGCGCAGAACTCCGGACCGTCTGGAACGCAAATTCCCTCGCCGCTGCCCAGATCGCTCTCACAACCCTCGTCAATGCCTATCGCGACACCGCACCAAAGCTCGCCGATTGGCTCGAACGAAATATCCCCGAAGGCCTCACCGTCTTCACACTGCCAGAACCCCACCAGCGCCGGCTTCGCACTTCCAACCCCATGGAACGCGGCATCCAGCAGGAACTCAAACGCCGCACCACCAAAATCAGGGTCTTCCCCAACGAAGCCTCCCTCGAACGCCTCGTCAGCGCCGTCCTCGTCGAAATCGATGAAAAATGGGCCGCCGACACCAAGGGCTACATCAAGTGGGACTACCAGGATGCCTGACCCCCGCTCGCCCTATTTTCCAGACATCAGGTTGCTCAATCGTTACAGCCTCGTTGCGGTGAAAACATTTGAATGATGCGGGAATTCTATCTATTGCTGAGGCGACCGGGTTCACGCGGACGCGGATCACAGGTTGGGCTTCCGGCGACCAAAAAGGATAGACTGAATGGCGAAACAGCCAGACACCAACGGTGTGGACCGCACGAAGCGCTCCGACCTTCCCCTCGTGCGGCCCGGCCGTGTGATCCTCGGCTATCTCGACCGGATCGAGGATGCCTCGCTGGTCGGCTGGGCCGTGGACTCGCTGGTGCCCGATCGCACCCTGACCATGCGCGTGCTGATCGACGGCCAGATCGCCGATGTGATCTCCTGCGACGTCAACCGGCCCGATACCGCGCCGCTGAATCTCCCGACCACCCGAGTCGGTTTCGACTACATGATCCCGCTGCGGTTTCAGGACGGTCTGCGCCATGTCCTGTCCTTTGCCACGCTCGACGGCGACCCGATCAGCCTGCCGACGCGCGGTGGCCTCGTCCTGCCCGAACTCCATTTCTGCCTGAAAACCCGCATCCATATCGAGGGCGTGCTCGATGGATTGGTCGATGGCATGATCCAGGGCTGGGTCGTCCGCGTCGATGAACGAACGAACACAAAAATGGGCGGCGTCCGCGTCCTGATCTCGACCAAGGGACAGCCGCTCGCCGAACTCACCGCCAATGAATTCCGCGCCGATGTCGCCGAGGCAACCGGCGCCGATCCGTCCTGCGGGTTTTCCTACGCGCTGCCCCCCGAATTGCGCACCGGCAAATCGATCGTGCTCGATTTCCACGCCATGCCGGACCGTATTCTGCTGCGCGGCAGCCCGCTCGAACTGGCGATCCCCGCCGAAGCCGAACGCGCCCGGCTGAGCAGCCTGATCGACCGGGCCGATGAGTTGTTCCGCTACGCCTACCATCTGCGGCGGGAATTAAAGGCGGCGATGCTGGCGGAACGGCTGACGCTCGGCAATTACGAAAGCTGGGTTCGCCAGAGCCGGAAACACGTTCCGGCCCGCGCCACCGCCCGTTACGGCGCGATCGGCGGATCGCCGCTGGTATCGATCCTGTGCCCGGTATTCCGCCCCAACCAGGCGGAATTTCTGGCCGCGATCGACTCGGTGCGGGCCCAGACCTATCCCAACTGGGAACTCATCCTGGTCGATGACGCGAGCAAGGACGAGGCGCTCTCCGAAACGCTGGACCGGATGGCCAGGGTCGATCCACGGATCAGGCTCATCGTCCTGCCCCGCAATGGCGGCATCGCGGCAGCGACCAATAAGGCCCTCGAAGCCGCCACCGGCGAGGTCACTGCGTTTTTCGATCACGACGATGTGCTGGAACCCTTCGCGCTCGACGTCATGCTGCGCGCCCGCACCGCAACCGGTGCCCGGCTGCTCTACTCGGACGAAGACAAGATCGACCGCAGCGGGCGCGTCTCCGAGCCGAACTTCAAGCCGGATTTCAATTATCGCTTCCTGCTCGACCTCAATTACATCTGTCACCTCGTCATCGCCGATACCGCATTGTTGCGCGAGGCCGGCGGGCTCGACCCCCGGTTCGACGGAGCACAGGATCACGACCTGCTGCTGCGGCTCGCCGAAAAGCTGCTGGCGCACGAAATCCATCACGTCCCCGAAATCCTGTATCACTGGCGCATCACCGCGCAATCGACCGCCGGGGGCGCCGCAGCGAAGCCACGCGCGGCGCTGGCCGGCGAGGTCGCGGTGGCCGAACATCTCAAACGGCGCAATCTGCCCGCCAAGGTCGAGCGGCGCGGCAGCCTGACCTGCTACCAGACCAGCTTCCGGCTGACCGAAAATCCCGGGATCTCGATCCTGATCCCGTTCCGCAACCATATCGACCTGACCCGCCAATGCGTCGAGGCGATCCGCGCCCATTCCGACGGCATGAAAATCGAGATCCTCCTGCTCGACAACTGGTCCCAGGGTGCCGAGGCCGAGGCCTTCTGCACCGAGCAGGGCAACGAACCCGATACCAAAGTGCTGCGGATCGCCGAGCCGTTCAATTATTCGCTGATCAACAATCGCGGGGTCGCGGCGGCGGCGCATCCGTTCCTGCTGTTCATGAATAACGATGTCATCGTCAATGACCCCTCATGGCTGCGCACCCTGCTGAACGAGGCATTGACCGACCCGAGGGTCGGCGCCGTCGGTGCCAAGCTGCTCTACCCCAACGGGACGGTGCAGCATGCCGGCGTGGTGCTCGGCGTCGGCGGCGTGGCGGACCATGCGTTTCGCGGCCTCCCCAGCAGCGCGCCGGGCTATATCGCCCACGCGATCGCGGCGCGCGAGGTCGCGGCGGTGACGGCGGCGTGCATGCTGGTCCGGCGCGAGGCGTTCGAGGCCGCCGGCGGGTTCGACGAGGCCGAACTCGGCATCGCGTTCAACGATGTCGATCTGTGCATCAAGATCCGCGAGGCCGGCTACCGGATCGTGTTCACGCCGGACGTGGTGTGCGAACATCGCGAGAGCATGAGCCGGGGCGACGATCTCGACGAGGATAAACTCTCCCGCTTCATGCGCGAGAACGAGGCGATGCGCGGCCGCTGGGGGCATCTGCTGGCGCATGATCCGTTCTACAATCGCCATTTCACCCGCGAGGGCGGGCTTTACCGCGATCTGCGCTCCCTCGACCCGAAGGACGAAACGCCGATCGCGCGAACCCCGGCGCAGCCCTACCCGATCGCCCCGGTGCACGCACCCCGCACCCCCGCCCCGTCCCGGCCCGCAAAGCCCGCGCGGGCGGCAAAGCCGGTGGCGCCGCCCGCGCGCGCCAAAAGCGGCGGCGCGAAAGATCAGAGGGTGACGCCGCGATAAGGCGCGTGCCGCACTGCATCGTGCCATGTGGTGTCGTCGCCCGCGACGAGCGCTGATCGCAAGGAGCTGAGGTCACGACAGGCGGCAACGGCGCGTCAGCCGTTGTCGCCATCCGTGCAAATCCCCTCTTTCTCACCCCCCGCCTGACATGCTGTTATGCGGACGTGACAGAAACCCCCACAATTTCCCTGACCGACCGTTTCGCCGCCATCATCCGCGGGCTCCGCAACGATGTCTGCGTGCGCGGTTTTCAGACCGGCCTGAACCATCTCCTGCTCGCCCTGATCTCCACCCGCCTCACCCGCATCATCGAGCGCTTCGCCGCCATCGTCAGCCGCGACCGCGCCACCCCCGCCCAACCCGCCGAAACCCCCGCGCGCAAACCCCGCCCCACGCCCGGACGCGAGCCCCCGCCCGGCCCAGCGCCCTTGCGCCTCCCCTATCATTTCGCCTGGCTCCTCCGTCTCGTGCCGCCCACCATCACCCAGGGCAACGCCGCCGTGAATGGCCGCATCGGCATCCAATCCCTGCTCGACGACCCCGAACTCCTCGCCCTGATCGCCCGCAACCGCGCCGCCGGCCGCCTGTTCCGCCCGCTCTGCCACATGCTCGGCATCCAGACCCCACCGCTCCTGCGCCGCCCGAAACGCCCGCGCGCACCAGACCCGACCCCACCCGATCCAACCCCACCCGCCGAGCCACCCCGGCGCCGCCAACCCCGCGCCGCACCGCGCCCCTCACCCTTCCCATCCAAACCGCGCACGCCGCCCGCCTGGGACCAGCACCTCGCCTTCCACCAGATCCTCGCCACCCGCGATTTTCAGTTCTGATGCGCCGCACCTTCGCACGCCCAATTCGTTACGATATAGTAATTATATCGGACCCTTCACAGCCCGAAATAGGCTTCCCGCACCGCTGTCGAGGCTTCAAGCTGCGCCCGCGTCCCCGACAGGCGCACCCTGCCGCCATCGATCAGGTAACCACGATCCGCCAGTTCGAGAAACGCGACGTTCTGTTCGGCAATCAGCAACGCGGTCCCCGCCCCGATCGCGGTCTGCAGGATCTTGATCACCTGCTTGACGAAAACCGGCGCCAGCCCGGACGAAGGCTCGTCCATCAGCAGGAGCCGGGGCTCGGAGACCAGAACCTTCGCGATCCCGAGCATCTTGCGCTGCCCGCCCGACAAGGTGGCCGCCGCATGGCGGCGCTTTTTCGCGAGGTCGGGAAACATCTCGAACAGCCGGTCGCTGCGCTGGCGGACGGTCGCGCGGTCCAGAAAATAACCCCCGAGCCGGATATTCTCCTCGATCGACAGGCTGGGAAACACCCCGAGTTCCGACATGAACGCGATGCCCCGGCGGATGCGCTGGTCGGGCGCGAGCATTTGCAAGGCCTCGCCCTCGAACCGGATCGTGCCGCCGCGGCAGGCGATCAGCCCGATAATGGTGCGCAGCAGCGTCGTCTTGCCCGCACTGTTCGCGCCGAGCAGCAGCACGGTTTCCCCGGCGGCCACGTCGAGATCGATCCCCCACAAAATCTGGAGCGGACCGTAGCCGGCTTCGACGCCTTCGAGCGAAAGCAGGGTCATCCCGTCACCCTCCGATGAATGCTGCGACGACTTCAGGGTCCTGCGACGCCGCGCGCAACGTGCCCTCGAACAGCATCCGCCCGGCCCCGAGAACGATGACCCGTTCGGTGATGCGGTTGAGAAAGTCGAGCAGGTGTTCCACCACGATCATCGCAATCCCCCGCGCCGCCAGCCGTTGCAGCAGGATCGCGACGACGGCGAGTTCCTGCGGGTTCAGCCCCGCCCCGATCTCGTCGATCAGCAGGATTTGCGGCCCGGTGGCGAGCGCGCGGGCGAGGTCGAGCATTTTCTGCTGATTGACCGTCAACGACCCCGCCGCCTGCCCGGCATGGGCGGCAAGATCGGTCTCGGCAAGGATGGCAGCGATATCGACCTGGTCATGGCCGCAGAAATGCGCGGAGACCTCGATATTCTCGCGCACCGTCATGCTGCGGAACGGCTTGGGCACCTGAAAGGTCCGGTTGATCCCCATGCGCGCGAGCCGAAACCCGGGCCGCGTCTGAACCGGGGTCCCGTTGAGCAGGATGCGCCCGGCATCGGCGCGATGGACCCCGGAAATCACGTTGATCGTCGTGGTCTTGCCCGACCCGTTCGGCCCGACCAGCCCGACGATCTCGCCCGCCGCGACCGTGAAGCTCACCTTGTCGAGCACGGTGAGGCCGCCGAATCGCTTGCCGACCGCATCGAGCCTGAGGAGAGGTTCAGAAGACACGGATGCGCCTCCGTTCGAGCAGCGAAATCAGGCCGTTGGGCAGGAACAGAACCAGCAGCACGATGAGCAGACCATAGAGCAGCTCGAAATACTGCGGCGCCGAAACCCCGATCACCGCATAGAAACTGTACAGGATCACCGCACCGATCAGCGGCCCGATCACGGTGCCGACCCCGCCGAACAGGGCGAACACGATGGCGAAAACGCTGATCTGCAGATTGAACACCGATTCCGGGTAGAACACCGAAAGGTTCCACACATAGGTGCCCCCGGCCAGCCCCGCGATCAGCGCCGAAGCCAGCCACACGATCAGGCGCTGACGGACAACATCGATCCCCGCGAGCGCGGCGCTGACCGGATCTTCGGTCATCGCCCGCAGCCCGGTGCCGAACCGCGACATCCGGAAATACCCGGCAATGGCGATTGCGAGCAGCAGGATCGCCGCCATGGCCGCATAGCTCGCCGGCGGATCATAGATCTGCTGGAGCTTCAGCCCGTAAGGCCCCCCGGTAATCGAGGACAGGTCGGGGTTGGACACCACGAAATAGATGATCTGCGAGGCCGCGAGGTTGGCGATCGAAAAATACGCCCCCGAAAGCCGCAGCAGCGGACCCAGGATCAGCGCGATGACCGCCGAGGCGACCCCGCCCCCGGCAACGCAGAGCAGCACCGGCAGATGGGTATGCAACACGAGCAGCGCGGTGCCATAGGCGCCGGTCCCGAAGAACCCGACATAGCCGAACGGCAGGTAGCCGGTGAACCCGTACATCAGGTTCAGCCCCTCGGCGAGAACGACGAAGGTCATGATCGTGAACAGGAGCGAGGTATTGCCATACATATGCGGCGCGATCAGCGCGAGCGCGCCGACGACCGCCATGGTGATCAGCGCAGGCCGGGCCGGGTGCCGCCATCCTGACTCACGCAACCCGCACCGCCTTGCCGAGCAGCCCGGAGGGGCGGATCAGCACGATGATCACGAGCAGCGCATAGGGCACGAGGTCCGACCAGGACGAGTAGTAGGTCTGCATCAGCATGGTCCCGATGCCGAACACGAGGCCGCCGACCACGGTGCCGAGCGGATTGCCGAGCGAGCCGATGATGATGATCGCAAAGGAGGTGATCGTCAGGCTGTCGCCGATCCCCGGTGAGACCGAGCCGAGCATATAGGGAACGAACACCCCGGCGATCCCGGCCAGGGCGAGGCCGATGATGAAGGCGATGGCGGAGACCCGGTCGACATCGATGCCGGTGGCACGGGCCTCGTCGCGGTCGGCCATGACCGCGCGCGTCGCATACCCAAGCCGGGTGCGCGAGAAGTAGAGATAAAGTCCGGCGATTGCCGCGGCGCTCACCAGCACGGTGACGCCCCAGCTATCAGGGAAAGCCTGGCCGATGATCACGATGTTGCCCGAGCCCAGAGCGTCGCTCGGCAGAGACCGCTGATCGGCGCCGAACGTGAGCGTCACCAGCGCTTCGATGATCTGCGCCACGCCGAAGAACAGGATGAAGGAGAGCATCTCGGGATCGCGGCTGCGTTGCAGGCGCGGCACCACCGCGTAGTAGAGCGGCCAGCCGATCACCATCGCGCCGAGCACGGCGAGCGGCAGGCCGAACAGCGGATTGAGATGCAGCGCGCGGGCCAGCACGTAGGCACCGAACCCGCCGAGCATGACGAACTGGCCGTGGGCGAGGTTGATGATCCGCATCACCCCGAACACCAGGTTCAACCCGATTCCGACCAGGCTGAAAAAGATGCCGTACAGGATGCCGCCGATCAGGGCGTATTCGAGAAGGCTCAAACTGGGTCTCCACCGGCGGGGGCCGGCAAGCGGTTGCGCCACCTGCCGGGCGCCCGGCGCGCGAGGCTCAGGATTTCGGCGCCGGATAGACCGGCTTGCCGGTCGCCTTTTCCTTCGGATACACCACGACCAGCTTGTTCGTGGCACCGCTCGGCACCAGCTGCGCGACCGGGAAGGGCTGGCCGAGCTGTGCGCCCTCGGCGTTCAGCTTGAACGGACCCAGCAGCGTCTTGGTGTGGCCGGACATGTCCATCAGCGCGGCATGAAAATCGAGCTGGGTGAATTTCGGTGCCGTGCCCAGCATGTCCTGCATCACGATGCCGGTATTGTAGCCGGCGGCGTCGAGAAAATTCGGGGACCGATGCTCGGCGCTCTTGAACGTATCGACGAAATCCGCCGTGTTGAGGCCGTAACTGACCGTCTTGTACGAAACCAGCGGCGGCGCCGGATAGGTGTAGGTATAGGCCAGCGACTTGGCCCCGACATTCTTGGTCAGCAGTGTCAGGAGCTGACCGGGGAAGATGGTGAACACCATGTTGAAATGCAGCCCGCTCGACTTGAGCGCCTTGAGGAAGGCGATGTCGTTGTCGGGGTAGCCGAACTCGATCAGCGCATCGGGCCGGCGCGCGGCGATGGCGTGGATCAGCACGGTATAATTGGTCTCGCTGGTCGGGACCGCATGGAAATAGACCGGCTTGGTTCCGGCCTTGGCGAGCACGGATTTCAGGGTATTCGCCTGGGAAGCGTCGAAATCGTTCGAATCGTACAGGACCGCGACGCGCTTGATCTGCTTCTGGTCGCTGATGAAATGGCCGAGCGGAACCGGCCAGACCGTGGAGGCCGGAATACTGACATCGGCCAGATAATCGGTTTTCCGGGTAAAGAAATTCGCACCCGATCCGGTCGGGTCGATCAGGAGCATATGATGTTCTTCGGCCAGCGGAATCGCAACCGATGTCAGGACCGAGCCGAAATCGGCGACCAGCAGATCGACATGGTCCTGCGTGATCAACTGGTTGTACAAGGTGGTCGCGGTCGAGGTCGAGCTTTGGTCGTCATACGCGATGATCTTGACCGGGATTTTCCTGTCGAACGCCTTGACGAACACTCCGCCGGTCTTGTTCACCTGCGCCGCCCAGAATTGCAGGCCATGATACTGGCCTTCCGACGACACCGCGAACGGCCCGCTGCTGGCGTAGAGTGTGCCGATGGTCAGCGTTGCCGGGGGTGCTGCCGCGTGGGCGATGGACGTGGCAGCCAGCGCCATCGTTGCGGCGACAAGACCGGTCATTGATCGGATCAGAGCCATTGATTTCCCCCGTCGAGTTCAAAAAATCGTGCAACATGTCCGCGTTCTTCGCTATTATGAAGTGGTTACAAGATGCGGGGACCCGCTTCAAGGTGCTGCAAAACACATTGCGGTCGCCGGCGACAGATCACGCCCCGGTATTCCGCACCGGCTTCGGCAGCCAGAGGGCGGCGAGGCCGAGGATGGGGAGGAAGGCGCAGATTTTGTAGACGGTGGTGATGCTGGTCCAGTCGGCGACGACGCCGAGGCCGGCGGCACCGAGGCCGGCGACGCCGAAGGCGAGGCCGAAGAACAGGCCGGAGACGGCACCGATGCGCCCGGGCATCAGGTCGTTGGCGAAGACCACGATGGCGGAGAAGGCCGAGGACAGGATCAGGCCGATCAGGATGGTGAGAATGATGGTCGCGTCGAGCCCGACATAGGGGAGTGCGAGGGTGAAGGGCAGGACGCCGAGGATGGAGCCGATGATGACGGCGCGGCGGCCGATGCGGTCGCCGATCGGGCCGCCGATCATGGTGCCGGCGGCGGCGGCGGCGAGGAAGATGAACAGGTCGATCTGGGCCTGCTGCACCGGCAGGTGGAAGCGGTGCATGAGGTAGAAGATGTAATAGGAGTTGATGCTGGCGAGGTAGACGAATTTCGACATCATCAGGATGCCGAGCAGGATGAGCGGGACCATGACGCGGGCGGGGGCGGCGCTGGGTTTGACGGCGGCACGCACGCGGGGTTTGGCGTGGCCGTTGGCGCGGAACCAGATGCCGATGCCCGTGAGGATGGCCATGCCGAGCAGGGCGGCCAGTGAGAACCATGCCATGCTCTCGCGCCCGCGCGGCAGGATGAAGAAGGCCGCGAGCAGCGGGCCGAGGGACTGGCCGAAATTGCCGCCGACCTGGAACAGGGATTGGGCGAAGCCGTGTTTGCCGCCCGAGGCGATGCGGGCAATGCGCGAGGATTCCGGGTGGAAGATCGAGGAGCCGATGCCGAGCAGGGCGGCGGCGGCGAGGAGTTCGGGGTAGGAAGACGCGAAGGCGAGGCCGATGAGGCCCGCGAGGGTGAAGCCCATGCCGAAGGGCAGCGAGAAGGGTTGGGGTTTCGCATCGGTATAGAGGCCGACGACGGGTTGGAGGATCGAGGCGGTGACCTGATAGACCAGGGTGATCAGGCCGATCTGGGCGAAGTTGAGGTGAAAGCCGCCTTTGAGCAGCGGGTAGATCGCGGGCAGGAGCACCTGCATCATGTCGTTCAGCATGTGGCAGACGCTGATGGCGACCAGCACGGCGAAGGTGGTGCGCGATGCGGTGCGGGGAGGCGATTCGAGGACGGCGCTCACGGCATGGTGTCTCCTTGGCGCACCGGGATAGGGGAGTTCGGGATTTTTCGCATCTTTGTTCTTCGCAATGAAGCCATGCTAACCCGGTTTCCATGGCTCCTTCACCCGTTCATGTCCGTTTTGCCCCCTCCCCCACCGGCTACCTGCATGCGGGGAATGCGCGGCAGGCGGTGGTCAATTTTCTGTTCGCGCGGGGGCGCGGTGGGCGGCTGACCCTGCGGATCGACGATACCGACCGGGAGCGTTCGCGGCCCGAATTCGAGGCGGCGATCGAGCAGGATCTGGCGTGGCTGGGGATCGGGTGGGATGACAAGGTGCGGCAGTCCGACCGGTTGGTCCGGTACGCCGAGGCGGCGGAGAGTTTGAAAAAGACCGGGCGTTTGTATCCGTGTTTCGAATCCGAGGAGGAGTTGGCGGCGAAGCGGGCGTTGCGGGCGAAGCGCAAGCTGCCGCCGGTTTACGACCGGGCGATGCTGTCGCTGACGCCGGAGCAGCGCGCCGCCGCCGAGGCCAATGGCAAGACGCCGTATTGGCGGTTCAGACTTTCCGACGGCGCGATCGGCTGGGACGATCTGGTGAGCGGGCCGCGCGACATTCGCCTCGCTACGGTTTCCGATCCGGTGGTGATCCGGGCGGATGGGACGCCGCTTTATACCTTCACCTCGGTCGTCGATGATCTCGATATGGGGATTACCCATGTGATCCGGGGCGAGGATCATATCACCAACACGGCGGCGCAGATCGATATGTACCGGGCGCTGGCACCGCGCCGGGCGTTGCCGGATTTTGCGCATCTGCCGCTGATTTCGGAATTGTCGGGCGACAAGCTTTCGAAACGGAGCGGCAGTGTTTCGCTGCGGACGTTCCGGCGCGACGGGATCGAGCCGATGGCGCTGGCGGCCTATCTGGCGCGGCTCGGCTCACGGCGCGATCCGGAGCCGTTGACACTGGGGGAACTGGCCGGGACGTTCAATCTCGATGCGTTTTCGCGCGGGGCGCCACGGTTCGATGCGCGGCAGTTGCTGGCGCTGAACCGGCGCGTGCTGCACGCGCAGCCGTTCGAGGCCGTGGCCGATCGGTTGCCGGAGGGGGCGGACGAGGCGTTCTGGCTGGCGATCCGCGATAATATCGACCTGCTCTCCGAGGCGCGGCAGTGGTGGGAGACCGTGCGGGGGCGGATCGATCCGCCGGAGCTTCCCGAGGCGCGGGCGATGCTGGAGGTTGCGCGGGCGACGCTGCCGGACGCGCCGTGGGACGAGGGGACGTGGAAAGAGTGGACGATGGCGATTGCCGCTTCGACCGGGATACGGGGCAAGGCGCTGTACATGCCGCTGCGGCTGGCGCTGACCGGAGAGACCCAGGGGCCGGAATTGGCGGGGATGCTGCCGCTGATGGGGCGGGATGTGGTTGTTGGGCGGTTGGAACGGGCGGTAAAGTAAGTAAGGTGTTCTTTCTTGTAAGAAAGAACCAAAGAACTTTTGTTCGATATCAGTAATAACTGGGGGTCGTGGTCCGTTTGATGGCGGATCGGAACAGGCAAGCGCCGTTTGGTCGTGCTTCACGTTCCGATGATTGCGCATGACTGCGGCATTACCGATAGACAATCGCGCGGGCGCCCCCATATCTTTCCGAATTCGGGTGGAACGGGGAGATGATCATGAAGCCGGCGACTCTCAACATCGGTCTTCTGGTGCCGCTCACTCTCGCGTTGCTCGCTCTTTCAGGCTGTGGTTCGGTCTTGACCCAGAGCACCTCGGATGCCGCGGGTGTCGCCGGGGCCGGGATCGCCAGTGCGGTGACCACCAACGGCTCGGTGACCGCTGCGATCGGGCTCGGGGTTCAATCGGTCGCGGCGAGTGGGCTCGGATATGTCGAACGCGACGTTCATCACAAGGAGCAGCAGAAGATCGCGGATGCCGCAGGGCCCCTCGCGCCGGGCGCGGTTGCCCCCTGGAGCGTCACCCATGTCATTCCGATCGAGGATGACCAACATGGCGAGGTCTCGGTCAGCCAGCAATTCGGCGGGACGCTGTTTCCCTGCAAGGAGGTCGTGTTTTCGGTCGATCATGTCCGGACCGTGCACGGGGTGAAGACCGACCGGCCGGATTACTATGTCACGACGATCTGCCGGGAGCGCGGGATCTGGCGCTGGGCGCAGGCGGAACCGGCGACGGCGCGCTGGGGCACGCTGCAGTGACGGGGGGTGCTCGGTCGGTGCGGGGGCTTGCCGGAGCATCGCTCTGCCTTGCGATGGGGCTCGGGCTGAGCGGGTGCGCCTCGATCGGGGCGATCAGCGGGGCGGTGGCCGGGGCCTCGACCGGGGCGGCGACGGCCAATCCGCTGGCGGGTTATGCCACCGCCGTTGCGGTCAATGCCGCGGTCAGCACGGCGCAGAAGCGGATTGCCCGGGCGCGGGATCATAAGGAACAGACCCGGGTCGCCGAAGCCGCCGGGTCGCTCGGACCGGGGCAGACCGCATCGTGGAATGTGAAATACATCATTCCGTTCTTTGCCAATCATCATGGCACGGTGCGGGTTCTGCGCACGATCGATACGCCGTTGGCGCAGTGCCGGCAGATACTGTTCACCTTGCAGACGGGGCACGCGCCGCATGTGCATCGGACCCCGTATACCACCGATATCTGCCGCGATCCGCAGGGGTGGCGGTGGGCGCTGGCGGAGCCGGCGGTGGGGCGCTGGCAATATTTCCAGCATATCGAGTAGACCGGTCCGGACCGGCCACGTTTTCCGATGGGAGCAGAATGACCCGAGACGAACCAGCCCCGCACCCGTGCGTGATCGCCACGATCGGCCTGCATGGCAGCGGCTCGACCTGGGCGTTCAATGTCGCGCGGGAGCTGGCGGGGCGCGCGGGCGGCGGGGCGCCGGTGAGCGGGTATGCCGATGCGTTGGGCGAACTGCCGCCGGGTGCGGAGGATGCGACGGTGTGGCGCGTGCTGAAATCGCATCATGGCAGTGCCGGGATGGATAGGTGGCTGGAGGACGTGGGGGCGCGGTATCTGCTGACGTTGCGCGATCCGCGCGATGCGGCGCTTTCGATGCGGGGGCGGTTCGGGATCGGGCTTGGGGATGCCGTGCGGATTGTGTTCAACGATTGCCGGCGGCTGCACGGGGTGATGGCGCGCCGGGAGCATTTCCTGCTGCGGTATGAGAGCGGATTTTTTCGGGATGCCGGAACGGTCGCGGCGGTGGCGGCGTGGCTGGGGGTGGATGCGGCGGAGTGGGAGGCGATTGCGCTGCGTTATACCCCCGAGGCGACGCGGGCGTTTGCGGCGGGGATTGCCGCGCTGCCGGCGGACCGGATCGGCGATCGGGGGGCGGGCGGCGGCAGGTTCGACCGGTTGACGAATATCCACGACGTTCATATCGGCGATATGCGCAGGGGCAAATGGCGCGATCTGCCGGAGGGTGTTCAGGCCGAAATGACCGGGATTTTCAGGGAGTATCTGGAGGTGTTCGGGTATGGTGCGGGTGAGGCACCGTCAATCGGAAGTCGCTGATTTTTTCGCCGCTCGCGCTCTCGGTTTCGGTGCTTTTTTCGTCTCGTCGTCCATGGACGTGGCCATTTCGAGCCCGGGGATGTGGGCGGATTCGGTGACGGTGGGCGGTGCGCCTTCGGGGGAGGTATCCTCGGCGGCTTGCGGTGTGGAGGCCGCCGAGCGCTTTTTGTGGACCCAGAACGAGGCCCCGTATTCCATCGCCTCGATCTCGTTGAAGGCGCGGTACATGAAATAGAGCGGGAAAATGAGCATCGCCGCCGCCAGGCCGATCTGTTTTTTCAACGTACAGTCTCCGTGTGGTCCGGGGTGACGGGTGGGACAGAGATGTTGCCTTGGGGCGGTCATATCAAGACAATGTTTCGGGGATGCCCATGCCGGACATGCCGCCGGGCGGTGGCGGCTGTTGCCAAGGGCGGCTTGCTTGGGTATGACGCCGCTCACGGTTCCCGGATAGCTCAGTTGGTAGAGCAAGCGGCTGTTAACCGCTTTGTCGCAGGTTCGAGTCCTGCTCCGGGAGCCAGTTTTCCCCGCCCCGTTCGGGGCATTTCCAGAATGGTCGAGATGGTTTGAACCGCCGGTTGCGCTGAGGCGCCGCTTTGGGCTGGTCATTGCGGATTCGTGGTGTAGGGTGGCACCGATCATCCGGGATCAGGACAATAAGGGGAGTCGAATGATGAGACGGATCACCATCGGGGCGGGTGCGGGTTTTGGCGTGGCGCTCGGGTTGCTGGGCGCGACCGGGGTGGCGCGGGCGGCGCCGCCGATCAGGATCGGGGTGCAGGCGCCGATCACCGGGACCTATGCCGATGAGGGTCAGGGGATCGAGCGGGCGGTGAAGCTGCTGGCGGCGGAGCAGAATGCCAAAGGTGGGCTGCTGGGGCGCAAGATCGAGGTGAAGGTCTGCGATGACCAGGGCGAGGCGGCGCAGGCGGCGATTTGTGCGCGGCAGCTGGTGAACGATCATGTGATCGCGGTGATCGGCTCGTATACCTCGGGCGCGGCGCTGGCGGCGCAGCCGATTTATGCGCGGGCGGATGTGATCCAGACCTCGGACGGCACCAGCAACGAATTGCTCAAGCACGGCTACAGGACCTGGTTCGGCAATGCCGCGCCGAATTCGGCGGAGGCGAAGTTCACCGCGCATTATCTGGTCGATGTGCGGCATTTCGGGAAGATCGCGGTGCTGACCGATCATTCGAGTTTCGCGACCGGGCTGGCGGATGCCGTGGTCGCGGACGTCAAGGCCGATCATGGCGATGTCATCGATAAATCCTTCATCAATGCGGGATCGCAGAATTTTTCGCCGGTGCTGACCAAGCTGAAGGCGATGCACCCGGATGTGCTGTATTTTTCGGGGTATTATTCCGATGGCGGGCTGATCCGCGCGCAGATGGTGCAGCTCGGGATGAAGGCGGCGTTCGTGGGCGGGGATGCCAACCAGAATGTCGCGTTCGCCAAGATCGCGGGGCCGGCGGCGGCGGGATCGGTGATCATCAATGTGCCGGCACCGGCGGATCTGCCCTATCCGGTCGCGAAGACGTTCGTGGCGGCGTACAAGGCGAAATACGGCGCGCTGCCGCCTTCGGTGTTCACCCTGACCAATGCGGACGGGATGCGCGCGGTGATGCAGGCGATTGCCGCGACCAAATCGGTCAAGCCCGCGAAGCTCGAAGCCTATCTGCACGGAATGAAGTCGTTTCAGGGGCTGACCGGGACCTTCGCGTGGAATGCCAAGGGTGAACGCACCGGCAGCCCGTTCGTGGCGTTCGAGGTGCAGAAGGACGGGAGCTACCGGATTTTGTATCCCGCGCCGACCGCCGGCTGAGCGCGGCACACCATGGGCACGTTCATCCAGCAGGTCGTCAACGGGCTGACGGTGGGCGGGATCTATGCGCTGATCGCGCTCGGGTACACCATGGTTTACGGGGTGATGCGGCTGATCAACTTCGCCCATGGCGATCTGTGCATTCTGGGCGCGTTCGTGGGGTTGAGCCTGCTGACCGGCGCGGCGGGGAGCGGGCATACGGGTGCGGCGCTGCTGCTGCTGGCGTTCGTGGTGTCGATCATCGCGATCGCGGTGGCGGGGGTGGTGCTGGAGCGGATCGCCTACCGGCCATTGCGCAAGGCGGACCGACTGGCGGCGGTGGTTTCGGCGCTCGGCGCGTCGCTGATGATCGAGAACGGGATCATGCTGGTGTGGGGGCCGCAGGTGCATGTGTTTCCGGCGGGGCTGCTGCCGGCGACGACCTGGCATTTCGCGGGGGCGACCATCAGTTTCGTGCAGGTGATGATCATTCTCGCCTCGCTGGTGCTGATGGCGGCGCTGTATGCGTTCGTGAACCATACCAGGTTCGGCACCGCGATCCGGGCGGCGGCGATCGATCAGGATGCGGCGCGGCTGATGGGGATCAACGTCAACCGGGTGATCACCAGCGTGTTCATCATCGGGCCGGGGCTCGGGGCGATCGGCGGGTTGTTCATCGGGATCTATTACCGTGAGGCGTATTTCACCATGGGGTGGACCTATGGGCTGTATGCGTTCATCGCGGCGATTCTGGGCGGGATCGGGAATATTCCGGGGGCGATGCTCGGCGGGGTGCTGCTCGGATTGTTCAATGCGTTCGCCGCCGGGTATGTTTCGAGCTCGTGGCAGGATGCGATCACGTTCGGGCTGCTGATCGCGATTCTGCTGGTGCGGCCGAGCGGGTTGCTCGGTGAGCGCGTGGCGGAGAAGGTCTGATGCGCGGGGCGCGGCTGGGCGGTGCCACCGGAGCGGTCGCGGGGCCGGTGATATGGGCGGCGGGGCTGGCGCTGCCGTTCGCGCTCGACAGTTCGTGGGTGTCGATCGCGGCGTTTTTCGCGATCTATGCGATCACCGCACTTTCCGAGGACGTGATCCTGGGGCGGGCAGGCATGTTCGATATGGGACATGCGGTGTATTTCGGGATCGGCGCCTATGTGACGGCGATTTTGAACACGACGCTGAACGTGCCGATCTTGCTGACCTTGCCGCTTGCGATGCTGCTCGCTGCCGCCGCCGGGGCGCTGCTGTCGGCCCCGCTGATCCGGCTGCGGGGGGATTATCTGCTGGTCGCGACGATCGGGTTCAATGCGATTTTCGTCCTCGCGATGCAGAACGATCCGGGCGGGATCACCGGCGGGTCGGACGGGATCACCGGGATCGGGGTGCCCTCTCTGTTCGGGCTGCAACTGGAGAGCCAGAGCGCGATGTTCTGGCTCGACTGGGTGGTGCTCGGCGCGGTGCTGCTGGTGATGCGCAACCTCGATCGCTGCGAGTTCGGGCGGGCGCTGCGGTATCTCAAGCAGGATGAACTCGCGGCGGGGACGCTGGGGGTCGATGCGCGGGCGGTGAAAACGCTGGCCTTCGCGCTGGGGGCGGCGCTGGCCGGGCTGGCGGGGACGCTGTTCGCGGTGCAGCTTTCGACGGTCAGCCCGTCATCCTTCGTGTTCACCGAATCGGTGACGTTGTTCGCCATCGTGATCGTGGGCGGTCAGGGCTCGATCCCCGGCGTGCTGCTCGGCACCGCGCTGATGTTCGTGGTGCCGCAGATTTTCCGGGGGCTCGCGGAATACCGGTATTTCGTGTTCGGGATCGCGATGGTGGCGGTGATGGTGCTGCGTCCGCAGGGGCTGCTGCCGCGCCGGCGGGCGGTGACGTGAGCGCGCTGCTCGAACTTCAGGGCGTCGGGATCAGTTTCGGCGGGTTGCGCGCGGTGGATGATTTGAGTTTCAGCGTGACGGAAGGCCAGATCGTCGGGTTGATCGGGCCGAACGGGGCGGGCAAGACCACCGTGTTCAACATGATCACGGGGGTGTACCGCCCGAAAACCGGGCGGGTGCTGTGGCAGGGTCGCGAGATTACCGGGGCGAAGCCGGCGCGGATCGCGCGGCTCGGGCTGCGGCGGACGTTTCAGACGATCCGGCTGTTCGCGGAGATGAGCGTGTTCGAGAATGTCCAGGCCGGGTGTCATCTCGCGGCGCGGCAGCATTGGTGGGAGGGGTTGCTCGGCCTGCCGGGGCAGCGGCGCGAGGAGGCCGAACTTGCGGCACGCACCCATGAGATTCTGCGGCGGCTCGATCTGGATGGGGTGGCGGATGCGCCGGCGACCTCCCTTCCCTATGGCGTGCAGCGGCGGGTGGAACTGGCGCGGACGCTGGCGGGGCAGCCGAAGCTGATCATTCTCGATGAGCCGGCGGCGGGGTTGAACGATGCCGAATCGGCGGCGCTGAACGAGACGATTTTCATGATCCGCGAGACCGGCGTGACGATATTGCTGGTCGAGCACGACATGAACGTGGTGATGCGGGTGAGCGATCATGTCGTGGTGATCAATTTCGGGCGGAAGATCGCGGAGGGCGATGCCGCGACGGTTCGCGCCGATCCCGCGGTGATCGAGGCCTATCTCGGGCGCGAGGATGCGGAGGAGGTGGCCGCGTGAGCCTGCTGGTGATCGAGGATCTGCGGGTTGCCTATGGGCAGATCGAGGCGCTGAAGGGGGTTTCGCTCACGGTTGAGCCTGGCGAGGTCGTGGCGATTCTGGGGGCGAACGGGGCGGGCAAGACCACGCTGATGCGCGCGATTTCCGGCCTGCTGCCCCGATCGGGCGGGCGGATCGGGTTTGCCGGGACCGATATCACCCGCACCGCCGCCGACCGGATCGTGCGGCTGGGGATTGCGCAATCGCCCGAGGGGCGGCGGGTGTTCGGCACGCTGACGGTGGCGGAAAACCTCAAGCTCGGCGGGTTCACCCGGCCTGCCGGGGAGATTGCCGGGAGCATCGAGACGGTGTTCGCGATGTTTCCGCGCCTTGCCGAGCGGCGCGGGCAGTTGGCGGGAACCTTGTCGGGCGGCGAGCAGCAGATGCTGGCGATCGGGCGGGCGCTGATCGCCAGGCCCAGGCTGTTGTTGCTCGACGAACCCAGCCTGGGGCTGGCGCCGATCATCATTCAGGGGATTTTCCGCAGTCTGCGCGGGATTGCCGATTCCGGGGTGACCATATTGATCGTGGAGCAGAATGCGCGGGCGGCGCTGCGCCTCGCGGATCGGGGCTATGTGCTGGAGGTCGGGCGGATCGTGCAGACGGACAGTGCGGCGGGGCTGCTGGCATCGGGACAGATCCGGGAGGCGTATCTGGGGCGCGCGGCGCAGGCCGGATGAGGACGCCTGCGATGCGGCTGCGCCGGGCGCTGGGGGTGCCCGTGCTCGGGATGATGGTGGTGGGGATCGGGGCGATTGTGGTCTCGATCGCTTATGTCGATCGTCCGGTGGCGCGGTTCATGGCGATGCATATTCATGACCGGTGGCCGTTCATCGCGATGGCGGCGATCGGGAATCTGCCCTCGCCGCTCGCGACGTTCTGGCTCGCGGTGATGGCGGTGATGGTGGCGCTGGGGGTGCGGCCCGGGGAGCGGGCATGGCGGTTGATGCTGGTGGCGCTTGCGACCGTGGTCGCGATCATGATCAAGGACCAGCTCAAATTCGATTTCGGGCGGGTTTGGCCGCTCTCGCATCCGTTTCCGGGGATCGTGGATCATCCGTCGTTCATCAATGATCATGTGTTCGGGTTTTTCCCGTTTCATGGCGGCAGCAGCTACGGCTCGTTTCCCTCGGGCCATACCACCGCGATCACGGCGCCGATGGCGACGCTGTGGGTGCTGGCGCCGCGTTACCGGGTGGTGTGGGCCGGGTTGATCGTGATCGTGGTGACCGGGTTGATCGGGGCGGATCTGCACTTCGTGTCGGATACGATCGCGGGTTTCGGGCTCGGCGTTGCGGTGGCGGCGGGGACGCTGGTGCTGGGGCGGCGGGAGGGTTGATCAGGCGTGTTGACCGGCGCACCAGCCGCTTGCCCAGGCCCATTGGAAATTATAGCCGCCGAGCCAGCCGGTGACATCGACCGCCTCGCCGATGGCATAGAGGCCGGGGACCGCGCTGGCGGCCATGGTGCGCGAGGAGAGCCCGCGCGTGTCGATGCCGCCGGCGGTGACTTCGGCTTTCGCGTAACCTTCGGTGCCGGCGGGGGTCAGGGTCCAGGATTTCAGGGCTGATTCGAGGGCATCGAGGGTGTGATCCGGCAGTGTGCCGATCGGCTGGGCGGCGAGGTTCGCGGGGATGAAGGCATCGACCATGCGGGCGGGCATGAGGTCGGCCATGATGGTGCGGAGCGCGGCACGGGGACGGGCGCGCTTGCGCGGGCGCAGGGCGGGGTGGTCCGCGCGGTCCAGCAGGTCGAGCGTGATCGGTGCGGCCTCGTGCCAGGCGGTGGAGAGTTGCAGGATGGCCGGACCGGACAGGCCGCGATGGGTGAACAGCATCGCTTCGCGGAAGGCAGTGCCGCCGCAGCGCGCGAGGACGGGCTGGGCGACGCCGGCGAGGTTTTGGGTGCGGGCGAGATCGTTTGGTGCAAGGGTGAAAGGGACCAGCGCCGGGCGGGGCGGCACCACTGCGAGGCCGAAGCGGCGGGCGATGTCGTGGGCGAGGCCGGTCGCGCCGAGTTTGGGGATCGACAGGCCGCCGGTGGCGAGGATGAGGGAGTGGGCGATGACGGTTCCGGCATCGGTTTCGATGTGGAAGCGGTCCGGCCTCGCGACATCGGTGATGCGGCAGTCGAGGCGGAGTGTGACATGGGCGGCTGCGGCTTCGGCGAGCAGCATGGCGACGATGGCGCGGGCCGAACCGTCGCAAAACAACTGGCCGAGGGTTTTTTCGTGCCACGCGATGTCGTGGCGTTCGATCAGGGCGATGAAATCGTGCGGGGTGTAACGCGACAGGGCGGATTTCGCGAAATGGGGATTGGCGGAGAAGAACCGGTCGGCCGACGTTTCGAGATTGGTGAAGTTGCAGCGGCCACCGCCGGAGATCAGGATTTTTTTGCCGGGCTCGTCGGCGTGGTCGAGCACGAGGACCGAGCGCCCGCGCTGGCCGGCGGTGATTGCCGCCATCAGCCCGGCGGCACCGGCACCGAGAACGATGACATCGTGACTATGTGCGCGGGGCCCTACTCCTCGATCCATTCCGCAGGCATACATGATCGGCATGGAACATGTCAGGCTGGCCGAGGCGATTTTGGCGTCGCATCTCGTGATCATCGCGTTCAACATCGCGGGGCTGATCGTGATCCCGCTGGGCGCGGCGCTGGGCTGGCGGATCGTGCGCGTGGCGTGGCTGCGGCTGCTGCATCTCGTTCTGCTGGCGATCGTGGCGGGGCAGGCACTGGCGGGGCGGGCCTGTATTCTGACGATCTGGCAGGATCGGCTGGAGGGCGGTGCGGCGCACCCGCCGCCAATGATCATGCATTTCATCAACGGGCTGATCTATTGGGATTTTCCGCTCTGGGTGTTCACGGTGATCTATGTCGCGGTGTTCGCCTATGTGGTGGCGCTGGTGTTTTTCGTGCCGTTCTGGGGGACGCATCGGGTGGCGCATAGAACGCCTTAATTTGTCGAGGGCGACATTAAGTTCTACTAACTTCCGGTATGAACATCACTTTGCGTCAATTGCGGGCGATTGCTGCACTGCATAAGCATGGCTCGGTCACCCGCGCGGCGGGCGAGCTGAACGTGTCGCCGCCTGCGGTGACCTTGCAGGTCAAGGCGCTGGAGGATCAGCTCGGGATCGTGCTGGTCGAGCGGTCGGCGGGGGGGATGGTGCTGACCCAGGGCGGGCTGGTGATTGCCGATGCCTCCAGCCGGATCGAGGCAGTGCTGCGGGAATCGGCGGCGACGCTGGCCGCGATCGCCGGGGCGGAGCGGGGCGAGATCCGGGTGGGGATCATCAGCACGGCGAAATATTATGCGCCACGCGCGCTGGCGGCGTTTGCCGAGGCGCATCCGGGGATCGATCTGCGGTTGATCGTGGGGAACCGCGACGAGATCATCGACGGGTTGATGCATCATGTGGTGGATCTCGCGATCATGGGACGGCCACCGACCGAGATGAAGGTGAGTGCCGACGAGATCGGCGATCATCCGCATGTGATGATTGCGCAGCCGGGGCATCGGCTCGCCGGGGTCCGCAATATCGATCCGTCGGAACTCAACCGCGAAACCATGCTGGTGCGCGAGGCGGGCAGCGGGACGCGGCGGTTGATGGAGTATTACTGTGCCGAGGCCAATATCACGCCGCGGATCGGCATGCAGATCGGCAGCAACGAGACGATCAAGCAATCGGTGATGGCGGGGCTCGGGGTGTCGTTCATTTCGGCGCATACGGTGGATGCCGAGGTGGCGGATGGCCGGCTGGTGCTGCTTGATATTCTGGGGCTGCCGGTGGTGCGGCAATGGTTCGTCGTGCATCTGGCCGAGCGGGCGATGATGCCGGCCTCGGAAGCGCTGCTGGTGTTTCTGCGCGACCACGGGGGCCGGTTTCTGCCCCATGCCGCGATGGAATCGTTGAACCGGCCGTGATGTGAGCGGCAGAGATGGCGCAACGGTGGCGAATTATACATTCAATTTGCCGCCGGAACGGGATCGAGCGACGATGACGGCTCGTATTGCGAAAAATCGTGGTTATATATTGGATGTTGCCTGACACGGCGAATAGGCCGGTCAGCAATGCGGCAGGATTGTGGCGGGGGTGCCCAACCTTCGCCGCACCGGGTTTTAACTCTCGCCGTGGTTGGAAACACAGTCGAATATTGTTGATCCACTCACAGGAGTTGAACGCGATGCGTATTGCGCAGATTGCCCCCTTGACCGAAGCCGTGCCGCCCAAATTGTATGGCGGCACCGAGCGTGTGGTGTCGTTTCTGACCGAAGAACTGGTGGCGATGGGCCACGACGTGACCCTGTTCGCGAGCGGTGATTCGGTGACGCGGGCGAAGCTGGAGGCGGTGTGGCCGCGTGCATTGCGGCTTGACCCGACGATCCGTGACTTCATGGGGCCGCATATGCTGCTGATGGAGCGGGTGCGCGCGATGGCGCACGAGTTCGACGTGTTGCATTTTCATATGGATTACTGGCCGGCTTCGCTGTTTTCGCGCCAAGCGGTGCCGTTCGTGACGACGTTGCATGGCAGGCTCGATCTGCCGGAGTTACGCCCGGTCTTTGCGGGGTTGCCGCCGATGAACGTGGTGTCGATTTCGGATAATCAGCGCCTGCCACTACCGGAGGCGAATTTCGTGGCCACGATCCATCACGGACTGCCGGAATATTTGTTGACGCCGCGACCGATGGCGCAGGAGTATGTGGCGTTCCTCGGGCGGATCTGCCCGGAAAAGCGCCCTGACCGGGCGATCCGGATTGCCCGCGCGGCGGGAATGCCTTTGAAGCTGGCGGCGAAGGTCGATCGCGCGGATATCGAGTATCACGAGACGACGATCAAGCCGATGCTGGGGCCGGATGCCGATCTGATCGGTGAGATCGATGACCGGAACAAGCCGGAGTTCCTCTCGGGGGCCAAGGCGCTGCTGATGCCGATCGATTGGCCGGAGCCGTTCGGACTGGTGATGATCGAGGCGATGGCGTGCGGCACGCCGGTGATTGCCTATGGGCATGGCTCGGTGCCGGAAATCATCGAAGATGGTGTGACCGGGTTCATCGTCGAGACCGAGGAGGAAGCGGTTGCGGCGTTGCGGCGGATCGACACGCTGCCGCGCACCCGGATCCGGGCGGAGTTCGAACGCCGGTTTACCGCACGGCGGATGGCCGAGGATTATCTGGAGACCTATGAGAAGCTGATGGTGCCGCGCACCGAGCGCCTGCGCCTGGTTGGCTGAACCGGTGCGGTCCTGCGCCGGTCAAGGCAGGACCGGGTGCAGGACTGGCGGCGGGACCGGCGGCGGGGCCGATTGAGTCGCGCGGCAAGTTCCGCCATGGTCCGCGCCGCATGAACCCTGTTCAATTCGTTGCCCATCCCGATTTCGCGACGCTGGCGTTGCCGCGTCATTTGGCGCTGCTTGCGGGGCTCGCCCTGTTTTCGGGCATCGTAGTGCGGACCATGATTTCGGTGGGGGTGCCGGACCGGCCGGATGCGCGCAAGGCGCATACGCGAGTGACGCCGAAATCGGGCGGGGTCGGGATCGTAGCGGCGTTTCTGCTGGGGATTTCGCTGCTGTACCGGTATGGCGAGGTCTCGCGACTGGCGGCGCCGCTGTTTCTGGGGGTGATTGCGGCGGCGGTGCTGATCGCCGTGGTTTCGCTGCTCGACGATCTGTTCGATTTTCCGTTTCTGGTGAAGCTGGGGGCGCAATTCGTGGCGGCGCTGGTGGCGGTGGGGGCGGGATTGTCAGCGCGGAAGTTCGATTTTCCGTTGATCGGCGGGGTGGAACTGGGGTGGTTCGGGCCGGTGCTGTCGCTGGGGTGGATTTTGTATGTGACCAACGCGATGAACTTCATCGACGGGTTGAACGGGCTGGCGGCGGGGACCACGCTGGTGGCGTGCCTGTTTCTGGCCGGGATCGCGGGGCTGCATGGCGGGTTTTTCGTCTATACCACGGCGCTGCTGCTGGCGGGCGGGGTGGCCGGGTTTCTGCCGTTCAACTACCCGCGCGCGCGGGTTTTCATGGGGGATGTCGGCAGCCAGTTCTGCGGGTTCATGCTGGCGGTGCTGGGGATTGCCGCGACGCATTACCAGCGCGTGTCGCTCTCGTTTCTGGTCGTGCCGCTGCTGCTTTCGGGGGTGCTGCTCGATGTGAGTTTCACGCTGGTGCGGCGGGCCGTGGCGCGGCAGAATCTGGCGCGGGCGCATCGGGGGCATTTGTATCAGGTGGCGCATCGGGCCGGGATGGATGCGCGGTGGATCGCGGCGATCTACTGGGGGTTCGCGGCATTCGGGGGGGCGGTGGTTGTCGCGTTCCTGCATGCGCCGACCGATTTGAAGCCGGTGGTGATTTTTGCGCCGCTGCTGCCGTTCGGGGTCTGGGCGCTCTATGTCGCCGGGCGGGCGCGGCGCGCGGCGCTGGGGCCCTGGGGGTAGGCAAGCGGCGGCTTCAGATCAGCCTTGTTTCGGCTTCCATCCCGACCATCGAGGCGAGGCGGGCGAGGCGGCGTTCGATCGGGTCGCCGGCGAAGACGCCGCTGGAGGCATCGAGGGTGAGGATCAGACGGTCGCCCTCGGTCGCGAGGCCGGTGGCGGCAAGGAGGGCCGGTGTGCCCGCCGAGAGCGTGTAGGCGAGGCGGAGTGCGGCACCCAGGGTTTCGGCGCGGCGGGCGGCGGCCATGTCGAGCAGGGCGCGCGCCGGGGCGAGGAAGGCACTGTCGGCCGGCGCTTCGTAGCGCAGCGCCAGAGTGAGGGCGAGGAAGGCGCGGGCGTGATGGTCGAGGCCGACGCCGGTCTGGCGGAGCACGCGCAGGAACGCCTGTTCGGCGCGGTATTCGGGATGTTCGTGATTGCCGATGTCGGAGAACCAGCATGCGCCTTCGCGGAGGCGGCGCTGGGGATCGGTCTCGGTGGGGAAGAGCGGGGCGGTCCAGGCGATCAGCGCGTCCGGCAGGGCGGCATCGCGCAGCAGGCCGACGGTGAGGTCGCGCCCGGCGGCGACCAGCGGGTCCTGTTTGCGCATTTTCGGTGGCAACTGGCGAAGGAACCAGCCTTCGCGCAGGCCGTTGGCGCTGAACACCACGCGGGCGGCATTGGTCGCGCGCAGCAGGCGGCGGAGGATGATGGCGGCGTAGGGGAGATCGTCGATGCGTTTGCGGGCGACGCCGGGCATGCGTTCGATGAATTTGCGGCTCGCTTCGGCGACGACGGTGGCGAGATCGCGCGCTTCGTCACGACCGATCGTGTAGTGGTGGACCATGTTCAGCGGATAGCCGGTCTGGGCGATATGAATCCGTGCGAGCGCCCGGAACGCCCCGCCGGAGACGTAGAGATCGCCGCCGCTGCCTTCGGCGAGGAACGGGACGGCTTCGAGTTCCTCGGCGACGATGAGTTTGGCGCGGGCCGGATCGTCCGCCGCGCGTTCGGCGAGGCGGATGACGCCGACCGGCATGGTCGCGGCCTCGCCGATCACGCCGTGCGAGAGGCGCACGACTTCGAGCGAGCCGCCGCCGAGGTCCGCGAGGATGCCGTCCGCGCCCGGAATGCCGCACAGCACGCCTTCGGCGGAAAGCCGGGCTTCCTCCTCGCCGGTCAGGGTGATCACTTTCAGGCCGGGGGTGGCGGCTTCGAGCCGTGCGGTGAAGTCCGGGCCGTTGGCGGCATCGCGCACCGCCGAGGTTGCCAGTGCTTCGAACGGGTGGGCGTTCATCGCGCGCGCGATCGCGCCGTAGCGGCGTATGACGGTCACGGCGTCGTCCATCGAGGCGGTGTCGAGCAATCCGGTGCGGATCAGACCGCGCGCGAGGCGGAGGACCGCTTTTTCGTTGAAGATCTGGACCGGGTTGCGCGACTGGCCCTGGAACACGACCAGACGAACCGAATTCGATCCGAGATCGACCACCGCACGACGCGCATTGTTCTCCATGGGCCGCTGGATAGCCGGTCGGCCCGGCACGCGATAGGGGAACGGGCAAGAAAATCAGGTGACAGTTCGTCGAATTTGGCGTTTGACTTCGGTGGATTGCTTCGCAACATAGTACGCTCGCGACAGAAAGTGACAGGACATGATCTCGCCTTTGATGCCGAATTACAATCGGATCGACGTTTCGTTCAGCCATGGCGAAGGTGCCTGGCTGGTGGCGAGCGATGGGCGACGCTTTCTGGATTTCGGGGCGGGGATTGCCACCTCATCGCTCGGTCACGGGCATGAGGGGTTGAGCCGCACGATTGCCGAACAGGCGGGGCGGGTTATGCATGTTTCGAACCTGTACCGGGTGCCCCAGGCCGAACGGCTGGCGGAGCGGCTGGTCGGTGCGAGTTTCGCCGACAGCGTGTTTTTCTGCAATTCGGGAGCGGAGGCGAACGAGGCGCTGGTGAAGGCATTTCGCCGGACGATGGCGGATGAGGGCAAGCCGGAGCGGTACCGGGTGATCTGCGCCGAGGGAGCGTTTCATGGCCGGACGCTGGCGATGATTTCAGCCACCGGGAATGCGAAATATCTCGCGGGATTCGGGCCGGCCGTGGACGGATTCGACCATGTTCCGTTCAATAACCTCAATGCCCTGCGCATGGCGATCACGCCGGAGACGGCGGGGATTCTGGTCGAGCCGATCCAGGGCGAGGGTGGCGTCCGGCCGGCGGATGCGGCGTATCTGCAGGGATTGCGCGCGGCGGCCGATGAATTCGGCCTGCTTCTGGGGTTCGATGAGGTGCAGAGCGGCATGGGGCGGACCGGGCGATTATTCGCCCATGAATGGGCCGGGGTGCAGCCGGATGCGGTGAGTACCGCCAAGGGCATCGGCGGCGGATTTCCGCTCGGCGCGATGCTGGCGCGCGAGCGGGTGGCGAAGGCGCTGGTGCCGGGGAGCCACGGCACCACCTATGGCGGCAGTCCGCTCGCCTGCGCGGCGGGGAATGCGGTGCTCGACGTTCTGCTGGCGCCGGGATTTCTCGATGGGGTCGTCGCCTCCGGCGACCGGTTCCGCGCAGGGCTGGATGGGCTGGTGCATCGCTATCCGGACGTGTTCAGCGCGGTACGGGGACAGGGATTGCTGCAAGGGCTGGTCTGCCTCGTGCCGAATGGCGAGGTGCAGGCGGCGTGCATGAACGAAGGACTGCTCGTGGTCGCCGCCGGGGAAAACGTCGTGCGGCTGATACCGCCGCTGATCGTCGGCGATGCCGAAATCGACGAGGCGCTCCTGCGGCTCGATGGTGCCGCGCGGCGGTGCAGACCCTCGCTGATGATGAACGCCGCGAAATGAGCGCCGCCGCTGAGTCGGACGCGCGGGGCGAGACGCCCCGGCATTTCCTGGATATCGCGATGATCGAGGCCCCGGTGCTGCGCCGTATCCTCGATCAGGCGGTGCGGTTCAAACGGGCGGGGCGATCGGCCTCGCGACCGCTCGCGGGGCGGGCGCTGGCACTGATTTTCGAGAAACCCTCGACCCGGACGCGGGTGAGTTTCGAGATGGCGATGCGCGGCCTCGGCGGCGATGTGGTGATGCTGTCGTCGCGGGAGATGCAGATCGGGCGGGGTGAGACGGTCGGTGATACCGCCCGGGTGCTCTCACGCTATGTCGATGCGATCATGTTGCGGACCGACCGGGAATCGAAGCTGCGCGAACTGGCCCGCCATGCGACCGTGCCGGTGATCAACGGATTGACCGAGCGTTCCCACCCCTGCCAGGTGATGGCGGATGTGATGACGTTCGAGGAGCGGCATGGGCCGATCGCGGGGCAGAGGGTCGCCTGGATCGGCGATGGCAACAATATGGCCAAAAGCTGGATCGAGGCGGCTGGGCGATTCGGGTTTACGCTCAACCTGGCATGTCCGCCGGAATTGCTGCCCGATGCCACAGCGCTCGACTGGGCGCGGGCACAGGGGGCCGATATCCGGCTGACACCGGACCCTCTCGAGGCGGTTGCCGCCGTCCGATGCGTCGTGACCGATACCTGGGTGAGCATGGGGGACGAGGATGCGGAGCATCGGCATAGTGTGCTGGCAGGTTATCAGGTTGATGAGGCGTTGATGCGCCGGGCGGCACCGGATGCGATTTTCATGCATTGCCTGCCCGCGCACCGGGGCGAGGAAGTGACCGAAGGGGTGATCGACGGACCGCAATCGGTCGTGTTCGATGAAGCCGAGAACCGGCTGTTCGCGCAGCAGGGTATTCTGGCCTGGGCGTTGGGAAGCTGAGGGCAAGGCCGTAGCGGTCAAAAACTCCTCGAACAGCGCATCTTCCGCCGTGTGCGACGATTCAGCGAGGTCGCGCTGTACCGGACATAGGCACGCAGCCGGACGAAACGAAGGTCAGCTCCAGACCGTGAACGCCGCAATGAGAAGCAGAATCACGATCAGGCTGATCACGGTTATGACGAGGAATCGCGTGAAGCCGTTCCAACCAGCCTGACTGCCACGTTCGAGCTGTTCCAGCCCGATGGGAAGATTGTTCGGTGTTTCAGTATCAGCCATCATTCCGCCTCGACCCTTTCGCGTTGTATTCGCGCATTCTCATGTCGCACGGTTTCGTGACATATTCAATGGATATTGTGGATTGAAGTCAAGCGCAAGGGCTGACCAGCGCGTTCGAAGCGTCTGCAGGGATCGCCGGTTGACCGAGATAATGGCGCAGCGCCATCGGATAGATGATGTGTTCCTGCGCGAGTACCCGCGCGCCGAGTTCCGACTCGGTATCGCCGGGGAGCACCGGCACCGCCGCCTGAGCGAGAATCGGGCCTTCATCCATGATTTCAGTGACCAGATGGACCGTGCAGCCATGAATCCGGCTGCCGGCGGCGAGGGCCTTGGCATGGGTATCGAGCCCGGGAAAGGACGGCAGGAGCGAGGGGTGTATGTTGAGCATGCGCCCGGCCCAAGACTGGACGAAGGCCGGAGTCAGCAGCCGCATGTAACCGGCAAGGCACACGAGGGAACAATTGGCTGCGATCAGTTCCTGATGCAGGCGCGCTTCGTGGCCTTCCCGGTCGTTCCTGAAGTCGCGGCTGGGGATGGCATGCGCGGCGATCCCGTGCTGGCGGGCGATATCGAGCCCGGCAGCGTCCGCCCGGTTGGACAGGACGAGCGCGATCGTTGCGGGAAAATCGTCGCGGGCGGCGGCGCGGATCAGGGCCTCCATGTTGGACCCCCGGCCCGAAATCAGGATTCCGACCCGCGTCTTCACGCGAACAGCGCCTCGGGGTCGGTGATCTGCACACGAACGCTGCCGGTTTCCGGGATGATCCGGCCGAGTTCGAACGGGATGATGCCCTCGTCCTGCAAGCACGCAATGGCGGCGGCCAGATCATCGGGACGAATGACCAGGACCATGCCGATTCCGCAATTGAAGACGCGCAGCATCTCGGTGGCCGCAACGCCGCCGGCCTGCGCCAGCCAGCGGAACACCGGCGGCATCGGCCAGGGCCGATCGAGCGTTGCAGCGCACGAATTAGGCAGCACGCGCGGCAGATTTCCGGGCAGGCCACCGCCGGTGATGTGAGCCGCAGCCTGGAGCAGACCCGCACGGGTGAGCGCCAGAACCGGCTTCACATAAAGGGCGGTCGGCACCATCAGCGCCGCACCCAGAGTTTGTCCCGGCATGAACGGGGCCTCGTCGGTCAAAGCGAGGCCGGTGGTTTCGATGATCCGGCGGACCAGGGAAAATCCGTTCGAGTGGACGCCGGTGCCGGGCAGGCCGAGCAGAATATCGCCCGGCACGACGTCGCGCGGCAGGGTGGCACCACGCTCGACCGCACCGACCGCGAAACCGGCGAGATCGTAATCGCCCTTGCCGTACATCCCCGGCATTTCGGCGGTCTCACCGCCGGCCAAGGCGCAGCCGACCTGGCGGCAACCGTCCGCAATGCCCGCGATGACCTTGCCGGCAATCGCCGGATCAAGCTGACCGGTTGCGAAATAGTCAAGGAAAAACAAAGGCTCGGCGCCCTGGACGATCAGGTCGTTGACGCACATCGCAACGAGATCGATCCCCACGGTATCGTGAATGCCGGACTCGATAGCGAGGCGGAGTTTGGTGCCGACACCATCGGTGGTGGCGACCAGGATCGGGTCGGCGAAGCCGGCTTCCCGAAGGTCGAACAGGGCGCCGAAGCCGCCGATTCCGCCGACCAGTCCGGCGCGGGCCGTCGCCTTCGCCAGAGGTTTGATGACCTCGACCAGCGCATCGCCAGCCTCGATATCCACGCCGGCGTCGCGATAGGTCACACCGTTCCTGCCGTTGCCGCTGGTCATGCAAGCCTCCGATGCGCTAATCACACTTCATGATCGAACGGCTCCCACCACGCGGCAGCGACGCGCCGAACGATTCCGGATCGGCACCACGCTGCCGCTCGGCGCGTCTATCACCACAACAGCCGGACCAGCGCAACCGCGTCGCTGGAACAGAGGGAACGGACTTGACGGCCGCGTCCTTCCGCCTTTGGTGATTGCGGTGTTTTCAAAAGGCTGCATCATGATTCAGAATGGCGGAACGGTATGAGCGGGCGGATCGAGCCGGGACCGCGCTGGCAGCGGCTGTTGGGGATCGGTGCCGTGATCGTGCTGGCGGTGCTGTTCCTGCGCCTGTTCTCGCCGATCCTGCTGCCCTTCGTCGCGGCGTCGGGGATCGCTTATTTTCTCGACCCGGCGGTATCCGCCCTGGCCCGTTTCCGGGTGCCGCGCGCGCTGGGTACCGCGATCATGCTGCTGGCCCTGATCGCCGGTATGGTGCTGTGCGCGCTGCTGCTTTACCCGCTGATCACCGCGCAGATCGGGCTGCTGACCCAGCAGCTGCCAGGCATGATCGAGAATGTGCAGAAATTCGCGACCCATGAAATCAACAGCATTCAGCACCGGCTGGGGCAGGGATTCGTCTCGACCAAGCTGAAGGCCTTCGTCAGCAACGAGGCCGGCACGATCATGGGCTTCGTTGGCACCGCGGCGCGGCGCGTGGTCGGCACCGGCTTCGCCTTGTTCAATATCCTGACCCTGCTGATCATCACCCCGATCGTTGCGTTCTATTTCCTGCGGGACTGGCCCTTCGTGATCGCGCGGGTGGATAGCTGGCTGCCCCGATCGCATGAGAGTGTCATCCGCAATCTTGCCCAGGAAATCAGCCGGATCCTGAACGCCTGGCTGCGCGGGCAGGCGATATGCTGCCTGTTTCTGGGGGTGTTCTACGCGGTGGCACTGAGCCTTGCGGGGTTGAATCTCGGCCTCGTGATCGGACTGACCGCCGGTCTCCTGTCGTTCATCCCGTATGTCGGGACGATCGTGGGGGCGATATCCTCGATCGTGCTGGCGCTCGGCCAGTTCAGCGGGATCGACCACATCATCATCGTGGCGGTGATTTTCGTGGTGGGGCAACTGCTGAACGACTACGTCGTGGCCCCGCGCTTTCTGGGCGACCGGCTGGGACTGTCGGCGGTCTGGGTGATTTTCGCCCTGTTCGCCGGCGCGGAAACCTTCGGCTTTCTCGGCGTGATGCTGGCCGTGCCGGTGACCGCGACCCTCGGCGTGCTCGCGCGGTTCTGGCTGCACCGCTATCTGCAAAGCTCGCTCTATCTGGATCCACCGAAACCCGGTGTCTGACACGGCCGCAACGTCCCGCCAGTTGGCGCTGCCCTTCGACGAGCCGGAGCCGTTCTCGGCGGAGGATTTCATCGCGGCCCCTTCGAATGCCGCTGCCCGCGCCGCGCTGGCAGCGCCGGAGACCTGGGTCAACGCAAGACTGATCGTGTGGGGCGCCGCCGGGTGCGGCAAGAGCCATCTGGCAAGTGTCTGGGCCGCGGAGCATGGGGCTGCCACCATCGTTGCCGCGCGCCTGCGCGAAGCATGGCAGCCGCCATCCGCCGCGATGGTGATCGAGGATATCGATGTGATGGCTTCACCCGTCGCACTGTTCGCAACCCTTGAATCCGCCGCCGGGCGGCGATCACCGGTTCTCATGACCAGTCGCCAGCCGCCGGGACGGCTCACCATCCCGTTGCCCGATCTTGCGAGCCGTTTGCGCGCGAGCCTCGCCATTCCGATCGAGGTCGCCGAGTCCGCTTTGCTCGACGGACTCCTGCTGCGCCTCGCCGCCAACCGCCAACTCGTTCTGCCAACCAGCCTGCATCAGTTTCTGCTGCATCGGCTGCCGCGCCGGCCCGGCGTGCTGCGTGAAGCCATTGCACGGCTGGATCGCTATGCCCTCGCCTTGGGCACCGCCCCATCCCGCCGTATCGCCGAACGTCTGCTCGCCGAACTGACGGACCCGCCGGAAGCGTCAGCGCCGGAAGAGCCGAAGCGCGGGAGGGGGGACGATTATATCGAGAATCATGAAAGCGGCACGCGCAGACTGCTTTAGCCGCCGACGATTTCATGCCAACATCTGCCGATGGATCATGGCACCGACATCGCCCCCGCCGCAGCAACCATCATGCCGACCGACCCGGCGCGATTCATCAATCGCGAACTGTCCTGGCTCGATTTCAACCTGCGGGTGGTCGGGGCGGCGGAGAACCCGCGCTATCCGCTGCTCGAACGCCTGCGGTTCGTCTCGATCAGCGCCTCCAACCTCGACGAATTCTATTCGGTCCGGGTCGCGGGCCTGATTGGTCAGGCACGTGCCGGGCTGGTCCTGCAATCCTCGGATGGCCAGACACCGGGACAACAGTTGAGTGAGATCAACCGGTGCGCCCGCAGCCTGATGGCAACCCAGCAGCAGGTGTTCTCGGCACTTCGCGACGAGCTTGCGGCAGTCGGGCTGACCATCGTCGGCACCTCCGGGCTGAAGGCCGAGGATCTGCGATTTCTCGACACGTATTTCATGGAACGGGTCTTTCCGGTTCTGACGCCCCTGGCCATCGACCCCGCCCACCCGTTCCCGTTCGTCGGAAACATGGGGCTGGTGCTCGCGCTCAAGCTGATCCGCGAGGACGATGCGGGAGTGATGCGCGCGCTGATTCCTCTGCCGTCGCAAATCAGGCGGTTCATCCGCCTCCCCGATGCGAGTCCGGCGACCATCCGGTTCGTCATGCTGGAAGATCTGGTCGCGCTGTTCCTCGACCGGTTGTTCCATGGTTTTCGTCCGGCTGGTTCGGGCCTGTTCCGGGTCTCGCGCGACACCGACGTGGAGTTCGAGGAGGAAGCCGAAGATCTGGTGCAATCCTACGAAACGGCTTTGAAGCGGCGGCGGCGGGGGGCGGCGATCCAGTTGACCCTCGCCAGCGACATGCCCGAGGATTTGCGGACCTTCGTGATCGACGAGGTCGAAGCCCCGGAAGACGAGCTGTTCATCGAGTCCGGCATGCTTGGGCTGGTCGATCTCAAGGAGATGATCGTCGATGATCGGCCTGAACTGCTTTTTCATGGCTACACGCCGCGCTTTCCCGAGCGTATCCGTGACTTCGGTGGGGATTGTTTCGCGGCGATCCGCAACAAGGACATTATTGTTCACCATCCGTTCGAGAGCTTCGACGTGGTGGTGCAATTCCTTCGCCAGGCAGCGGGCGATCCCAATGTGGTCGCGATCAAGCAGACGCTGTATCGCACCAGTCGGGATTCGCCCATCGTCGGCGCTCTGATCGAAGCAGCAGAATCCGGTAAGAGCGTGACCGCCATGGTGGAATTGCGCGCCCGGTTCGACGAGGAAGCCAACATCCGCCTCGCCCGTACGCTCGAAGCTGCGGGGGTGCAGGTCGTGTACGGGTTTCTAGGGCTGAAAACCCACGCCAAACTCTCGCTCGTAGTCCGGCGCGAAGGCAGTTCGATGCGCGCCTATGCCCATTTCGGCACAGGAAATTATCACCCGATCACGGCGCGGATCTACACCGATCTTTCATTTTTCACCTGCGATCCCGAGATGACCCGGGATGCCGCCCGCCTGTTCAATTACATGACCGGTTATGCGCGGCCCGAACACATGGAACAACTCGCGTTCAGTCCGATCAGTACCCGACGCACGATCGAAACCCTGATCGATGCCGAAATCGCCGCCGCCCGGGACGGACATAGTTCCGGTATCTGGCTCAAGCTCAATTCACTGGTCGACGAGCGGTTGATCGACCAGCTCTACCGGGCGTCATCCGCCGGCGTTCCGATCATCTGCGTCATCCGGGGTATCTGCTGCCTGCGCCCTGGGGTGCCCGGCTTGTCCGAAACCATCACGGTTAAATCGATCATCGGGCGTTTCCTCGAACATGCCCGGATCGCCGTGTTCGCGAACGGTGCCGAAATGCCAAGCCGCGCCAACAAGGTGTTCATTTCCAGCGCCGACTGGATGGCGCGCAACATGGATTGGCGGATTGAAACCTTCGTGCCGATCCACAATCCCACCGTTCACGCGCAGGTGCTCGACCAGATCATGGCGGTCAACCTCCGCGACGATGTCGATTCCTGGACCCTTCATGCCGACGGCAGTTGGTCGAAACAGCCCGAAGGTAAGCATCCGGTTTCGGCGCACGAGTATTTCATGACCAATCCCTCCCTCTCCGGGCGAGGCTCAGCTCTGCGCAACCCGATCAATCATCAGCAGCGCGAGAAAAATCGGTACCGCAAGACATTCCTGATCAACGAGTAGAGAGCTATGGTGGAATTTGGGTGACGGCGGTGATCAGGCGGCGTTCTGTGCTGGCGTCTCGATCACCTCGACGCCGTCCCGGAAAGTAATGCCCTGGATGACCTTGGGCAACTGATTTTCTCCGTTGAGTTTGCGCCAGGTTTTGGCGGCTGCAGTGACGAGTTTGAAGACCATAAGGCGGGCGGTGTCCTGTGACAGGGCTCCCTTGGTTCGGATCGTTCTGTGGCGGACCGTGGCGAACACGCTCTCGATCGGGTTGGAAGTCCGCAGATGCTCCCAATGCTCGGCCGGGTAATCGTAGAAGGTCAGCAGCGCATCACGGTCTTTGACCAGACAGGTCACCGCCTTATCGTACTTCAAGCCGTATTTCTCGACGAACTTTGTAATCGCCGCCTCGGCGGCAGCACGATCCGGCGCCGTCCAGATTTCACGCAGATCGGCCTTGGCGGCCGGTTGGAGCACCTTCGGCATCTTGTTCAGCACATTGGCGGTTTTGTGGACCGTGCAGCGCTGATGGCATGTCCTTGGCCAGACCTCCTCGATCGCCTTCCAGAAGCCGAGCGCCCCGTCCCCGGTGGCGACCTGCGGTGCGATGGTCAGACCCCGAGCCTTCAGATCGACGAGCAGTTCGTGCCAGCTCTGCGCACTTTCCCGCATGCCCACCTGAAAACCGATCAACTCTTTCCGGCCCTCGGGGGTGGCGCCGATCAGCACCAGCATGCACTCTGCCTGCGGTTCCATCCGTGCCTGTAAATACACTCCATCCGCCCAGATGTAGACGTAACGCCGGGCTGAAAGATCCCGCCGCTGCCAGCGCTTGAAGTCGGATTCCCATTCGCCGCGCAATCGGGCAACTACCGAGGGCGAGAGGTTTGGCGCATCTTTCCCCAACAACGCCCCCAATGCATCTTGGAAATCACCCATCGAAATACCGCGCAGATAAAGGATGGGCAACAACGCATCCAGGCTCCGGGTCCGACGCGCCCAGGGCGGCAAAAGGGCCGAGGTGAAACGAATGCGCTCACTGCCCGCCTCCGCCCCGCGGTCGCGCAGCTTCACACGCTGCACCTCGACCGGACCAATCCCAGTCTGGATTTCCCTCACCGGACCCAGACCGTGCCGCACAACGCGGTCGCGGCCGTCAGCCAGCCTTTCACCCTTCATCGCGGCCAGAAACGCCTCAGCCTCAGCCTCGATTGCCTGGGCCAGCAGCCGACGGGCTCCGTCCCTCAGGATCGCCGTCAGCGGATCCTCAACGTCTCCGGGCTTGCGGAAGGGAAGAATAGTGCTATCGCTCGTCATAGGCGTATCGCTCCTTCAAGAGGTTCAGGCAGGCTTCCACCCGCCTCGGTACGCCACCTTTCTCACCAAGCCATCACCCAATTCCGGCCATAGCTCACGAGTAGAAGCGGTCGCCTGCAACGTCCGGCGCACGGCGCCGAGATGATTGGCGCATATCGCATGCGCTTCCCAAAGCTGCGCAATATACGCGGCCACCTGCGACTGCCGGGCGGCAACCGGCACGACGGGATCGCCCGGGCAGTCGAGCAATGCTGCAGGAATATCGGGCTGGACCAGTTTGATCTTGGTGATGGTCACCGGTGGCGGTGCCGCACAGCCGGCGAGCAGCGCACAAATCACAATGGCCCTCATCATTTCGGTGCTCCCTGTTCTTTCGCAATCGATGCAAGCGTGTCTTGAAGAACGGGAGCAACGACAGCATCATCCTGCGCCGGTGCGGCGGTGATCGTTGCCAGCAGCCCATCGCTAAATCGGGCCAAACCCGCATCGGAGGCGAGGGTCGACGTCAGTGTGCTCTGCCATAGGGCGCTCTCGGCCTGAAGCCGTTTCAGTGTCGTCAGATTCTGCTGATTCGTTGCGCTCAATTGTGCAATCGTCGTCTGGGCCGCTGCCATCGACCGTTTGTCAGCTGCAAGCTCGCTTTGCAGATGATGCACGAACAACCATCCCCCGGTCACGAGCATCGCCGCCAAAATCCAGGGGAGATACTTGATCACATATGAAACCAATAGCGTCGGCATGTTCAACCTCCGAACCGATTGCCCAGTCCCATGCCGATCGCGCCCGCCGCGATGGCCGAACCCAGCCCCATCCCGAATCGCTCGGGATCGAATTGTTGATGTCTGACCAGAACCGTGAAAACCTCGAGACCGATGAAGCTCACCACGCCGAGGATCGACAGGACCGCCATCTCGTCGGATCGCCCATTGGGGTCCGATACGAGTTCGAACAGAAACTTCTTCATGTTGCGTTGATCCGGATCAGGACGGAACGTGCAGGAAATAGGCGACGACGCTGCCGATCACCGCCGAGATGAGCCCGACGACGATCATCGTGACCCGATGTACGCCGGACTGTTCACCTCTGAACTGGGCAAGATCGGCGTGGAATCTCGATAATTCCTTGACAAGCTCATCCGATTTTCCAACGAAGCGATCCTGTGCGGCTGCCACTTGCATCTCGAACCGGTTGCGCCAGGACTCCAGCGCCACATGCCTCGCTTCCATCGATGCGATATCGCGGCGCGCCGAAGCCACCTCGCTCTGCAGCAAGGCAACCTCGGAGCGTAGATCCGTCATGGCGTCTCGCCATAGGGCGATCACGTCCTCTGCACTCATCTCAGGTCGGTGTAGTGGCGAGGGGAAGCCCATAGGCAGTCGCCTGCAACGGCATATTGGCCGCAAACGAGCCCCCGAGGTCGGCTCCGATCGTCCAGCCGGGCGGTTGTTCGATGGTCGAGAAGTTGTCGGTCACGGCATCACCTCTCCCGATCTGGGTACTGCCATAGGGGTAATAGAACAGACATTGCGCCGCCGGATTGGTCGGGGCCTGCGACAGGGTGACCGCGATATGCGTAGCGTCGATCCGGCTGGCGGCGGTCGCGGTGATGATTGGCCCCGGCACCGCCACCGATCCGCCATCCATGAGTGCGAAACCCACCCCGTTTACCGCCTGCAACGGCACGACCAGATCGGTCCCCGCATCATGCTGGATAGTAAGGATAATCTCGGTCGCACTCGCCTGATACGCATGCACGATCGCAGGACCGCCTTTGACCGGCAGCGTATCCGCCGGTACCGCACCAGCCGGGATCGTATCCGAAAGCCCCAGCGCCAGGGCGGCGCGCGCAGCGGTATGGGCGCCGAGTTGTCCATACCTCAGCAAATCGGCCTGATCGCGATGTTGCGGATCTCCCCCCGAGAACAACCCCGTCGCCGGAACCCATGTCGCATTGAGCGGGTTCGAATCCGCCGTCTGGGCAATGAACACCGCGATTCCCTGCGAAGGATCGAGCGAAAGATCGAGCACACTCTCACGCACCAGAGCTATGGCCGGAATTGGGTGATGGCTTGGTGAGAAAGGTGGCGTACCGAGGCGGGTGGAAGCCTGCCTGAACCTCTTGAAGGAGCGATACGCCTATGACGAGCGATAGCACTATTCTTCCCTTCCGCAAGCCCGGAGACGTTGAGGATCCGCTGACGGCGATCCTGAGGGACGGAGCCCGTCGGCTGCTGGCCCAGGCAATCGAGGCTGAGGCTGAGGCGTTTCTGGCCGCGATGAAGGGTGAAAGGCTGGCTGACGGCCGCGACCGCGTTGTGCGGCACGGTCTGGGTCCGGTGAGGGAAATCCAGACTGGGATTGGTCCGGTCGAGGTGCAGCGTGTGAAGCTGCGCGACCGCGGGGCGGAGGCGGGCAGTGAGCGCATTCGTTTCACCTCGGCCCTTTTGCCGCCCTGGGCGCGTCGGACCCGGAGCCTGGATGCGTTGTTGCCCATCCTTTATCTGCGCGGTATTTCGATGGGTGATTTCCAAGATGCATTGGGGGCGTTGTTGGGGAAAGATGCGCCAAACCTCTCGCCCTCGGTAGTTGCCCGATTGCGCGGCGAATGGGAATCCGACTTCAAGCGCTGGCAGCGGCGGGATCTTTCAGCCCGGCGTTACGTCTACATCTGGGCGGATGGAGTGTATTTACAGGCACGGATGGAACCGCAGGCAGAGTGCATGCTGGTGCTGATCGGCGCCACCCCCGAGGGCCGGAAAGAGTTGATCGGTTTTCAGGTGGGCATGCGGGAAAGTGCGCAGAGCTGGCACGAACTGCTCGTCGATCTGAAGGCTCGGGGTCTGACCATCGCACCGCAGGTCGCCACCGGGGACGGGGCGCTCGGCTTCTGGAAGGCGATCGAGGAGGTCTGGCCAAGGACATGCCATCAGCGCTGCACGGTCCACAAAACCGCCAATGTGCTGAACAAGATGCCGAAGGTGCTCCAACCGGCCGCCAAGGCCGATCTGCGTGAAATCTGGACGGCGCCGGATCGTGCTGCCGCCGAGGCGGCGATTACAAAGTTCGTCGAGAAATACGGCTTGAAGTACGATAAGGCGGTGACCTGTCTGGTCAAAGACCGTGATGCGCTGCTGACCTTCTACGATTACCCGGCCGAGCATTGGGAGCATCTGCGGACTTCCAACCCGATCGAGAGCGTGTTCGCCACGGTCCGCCACAGAACGATCCGAACCAAGGGAGCCCTGTCACAGGACACCGCCCGCCTTATGGTCTTCAAACTCGTCACTGCAGCCGCCAAAACCTGGCGCAAACTCAACGGAGAAAATCAGTTGCCCAAGGTCATCCAGGGCATTACTTTCCGGGACGGCGTCGAGGTGATCGAGACGCCAGCACAGAACGCCGCCTGATCACCGCCGTCACCCAAATTCCACCATAGCTCCACGCACCATTTGGACACCGATATCGGTCTCGTAGGGAATCGCACTCCACATCAGCAGCGGCATCTGCGCCGCGCTGCGGTTGAACAGCGCGCGTGTCAGCCCGGCCAGCCTGCTGATACTCCCTTTGTAGAGGGCCTTGTTGGCATAGGGCATCGTGCTGTCCTGTTCGGACCACGGCCACAGAAGAAAGACGATATCGCTCTCGTCGCTGGACGAAACCAGCGCCTGCGCGCCGGTGAGATAGGCCGTCAGTGCCTGACCGTCAGGGCCGAAAGACCATCCCGCAGGACTCGATCCATCACCTGGATTCGTCAGGAATGTCCCGTTACCGGCCCCGGGCGGAAACAGAGGCGGCGAGGAATTCGATATCGGATGCCCGGCAATCAGTGAATACCGCGCCGGGCTGATATAATCGCCGGATTGAAGGGAGGTCGAACCCCAGGCGGCCGCACCAAGATACCACGCGACACCCTGTGCCAGCGCGAGGCTCGCCGACGCTTGGGTAAACCACTCCGCATTCGACTGACCCATCACCAGAAGATTGACACCACGGCGTGCGCCCAGCACCCAACGGGCTTGGCAGTCAATCAAAGTCGAGATTTCAACGGCATCGATCGCCCGCTTCCAGCAGGCCGCTTCATGAAACCAGCATTGGGCCGAACCTTGAATGGTGTTATCGTGAAACAGCAGCAATTGTCCGGGCACAGAAGCGCCGAGCGGATTGACGGCTCCCTGCGCCACCTGCACACCATCGAGCCAGACATCGACGCCCACACCCGGCGTATTGCGCAGGATCAGCGCATGGGTGTGCCGGCGTTCGAGCGTGCTTGTCAGCACGATGCTGGCTCCCGTGCCCGCGAACAGAACCAAGCCACCGCCAGCCGGACCCGCCGCCTGCACGATCGTGGTGCCGGTCGCCATCGCATGGATCAACGGCGTCGGATCGCTATTAACCTCGATCGTCCCCTGCCTCCAGTTCGGTCGGGTCCAAACGAGATACAGAGTCCAGGAGACCGCGCTTCCGCAGTCGAATTGCGCGAGTGATAAACCCCAGTCCGGGTCGAGTGTCGGCCCATATTGCGCAATCGTCGCGTCAGGACTCCCGACCGCACCCAGAAAGCCATTGACTCGCGGCACCATCAAGGTCGGGTTGGGCGTCGTATCCGCCGCGATATGGAACGGCAATAACGGTATCCCGCTGCCGGATTTATCGACCAGAGCGCCCACCGTCGCGTTCATCGTGTCGAGCACCGTTCCGGAGGGCCCGAGTACCGAGCCCAGAATGCCCGCATCCCACCATCCGGCAAGTTCCGGAATTGCCGATGGATAGGGTCCCGTAAACAGAGTCGCACCAGTCGAGATACCTGCCGTGCCGAGCGGCTGGGCCAGGATCCGCGTTGCGCCCCCGATCAGCGGAGAGCCCACAGCAGTCGCCATCAACCCCATCTCAGGTCACCGTGATCGCAAATGAAGCTGCAGTCGCCGCCGACCCGCTCGCCGTTTCAACCCACAGGTAATATGTCCCCGCAGTCGCCGGGATGGTCGCATAGGCGGCCCAGACCGTATCGTTGTCGATGATCGATGCCGCCTCCCAGCCTCCCGTCGGGGCGATCGTCGCACTGGTGGAAAATGCAATCTGGGTCGCGGTCGTCTGGGCTGGTGAAATTCCGCCGTTGACCGGTATCGTCCCCGACCCTGCAGCCACAGTCGTCGTCGCCGGCTGGTTGATCGTATACGTAACGCTTGGCGCCGCAGCGGCGACAACGGAAATCGCCCCGGAAACCGCCGTCACGCTCGGCGCACCGGTCTGCTGCGCCCAAACATAAAATGTCCCCGCAGCGGTTCCTGCCGTCAAACTCGCGGTCCAGCTCGCCCCGCTGAGCGTGGCCGTGACGAAACTGCCAGGCACCACCGTCGCACTGCTCGACAAGCCCACCTGCACCCCAGTGCCTGCGGGCGTGACGGTACCAGCCACGTTTATCGCACCGCCCGCCGCCACACTCGCCGGCACGCTGGTGATCGCCACCCCTGCAGCGGCAACCGTGAATGGCTCGCTGGTGCCGAATACCGTCGGCTGGCCATGATCGCGCACGAACATCGTGTATGTACCCGCCGCAAGCCCCGGCACCTGAAGACTGTAGCCGCTGGCCCCGATCAGTGGCGAAACGGCCGCAGTCCAGTTCACCCCATCGGTCGAATAATCGAGCCCGGCTGGCGTATCATCGAACAACCCGCCGCTCACCGAAAACGCGACACCCGGAGCCTGACCCGCAATCGCATTGACCGTGATCGTTGGCGATGCCGGTGCAACCCCGTTCCACCACACGATCGATCCGCCGGAGTATGTCAGCGCCACAAGCTCGGTCTCGGCCCCCGGCGGGAGGGTCGTCACGCCACTTCCCGACGTGATGCCGACCCCCATTGTCACCACACCAGCCGAAAGATTGATCACCCGGCACGAAAACCCGCTACCCATGTTGGTGAAATTCGCACTCAGCGTCATCGGCTGGCTTGCGACAAGGATACGCTGATTATGGGTGGTCGCATCGAGCACGGTATTCGCCGTCAGCTCGACCACACCGGCACGCATCGTCGGTACTTTCTGGGCGATATAGGTCCATATCGCCGCGAAACTCTGGCTCAGCAGGCTGTTTCCGCCCTGTGCCACGAGCAACTGATCCGAATCCGAGGCCGCGCCTGCCGCCGGCAACTGATCGATCGTCTGCCCACCGATCAGCTGCTGATACGTGATCCATGCATTTGCGCCGTTCTGCCAGATCGCGATGTAATCGCTCGCCCCGATCGTACTCGCCGCATTCGCGACCGCCGGCGCCGCCAAACCCGGTCCAGCGGGTCCAGCAGGGCCCGTCGCACCACTTTCGCCCTGCGGCCCGGCCGGTCCCGCCGGACCAACCGGGCCGGCAATCGAACCCGCCGTAACGCTGAAGGTTCCGTTCGGATCGATCGCGATGCCCGTCCCGGCACTGAACAACCCCCGCAACTCGGACATTGCTAGCCGGGCCGGCGAGCCCGAAGCATTCACAATCAGCTCCGCGTCGAGCTGAAAAGTGCCGAGCAGCGGAAATCCCAGATGATCCTCGCCGTTCGCCGCCAGCGTCGTGACCGACAGTTCCAGTCCGGCGCCCAGCGTGAGGGCCTCGGGTTCGCCCGTGCCTGCACTGGCCCGCCCCAATATGTCGCCGGTCGGAAGCAAAATCTCGGTTTGCAGACCCGCGGTGATCTGCGCCACCGAGGCGGCATACAGGGTGCCGTTCTGCGAAAGCGGTATCAGGTCCGTCGGCCCCGCGTCGGGCACCGTCGGCAACTGGGGAATCGTTGTCATTCAATAACATCCTCAAAGTTCGCGACCCGGCAGATTGCGTCCGGTCATTGCAGCACGAGGTCGGGCATCCCGCCGCGGTGGCATCAGGCAACCGCGATCCAGCCCGTCGCATCCGTCGCCGTCTGCTTGATCCAGTAGGTCGACCCGACCCCGCCATTCAGGTTCCGAAAACTCGAGCCGGGAGGTGCGGCGATCACGCCGCTCGGCGCACCGCGCCCGATCAATGTCAGGCATCCGGTCGGTTCGGTCGCCGACAGATACCGTACGCCGCCGCCCGATGCCGGCTGCAGCTTGACATCCCCCGCCTGACTTTGCAGCGTGACACTGCCATCGCCGCCCGGTTCCAGATAATCCGACTGCATGAACCGTACCGCCTGCCAGGCACCCGCTTCACCCTGCCATTCGATCGAGGCCCCCGCCGGCACCGTGACCGGTGCCCCGGTCCAGTTCTCCTGCGCCGGCGCACTCCCCGCCGCTGCGAAACCGATCGACGACAGGCAATGAACGGCCAGCTTGCGAGACTGAATCACCGGTAGCCCCACCTGCACCGCGACGGTCGCACCAACCCCGTCACCACTGATCGTCGCGACCGTCCCAGGGCCATACCCGCTGCCATACGCGGTCATATAGACGCCGATCACGGCGCCATCGGCGATCCACACCCCCGCCGTCGCCCCGCTGCCAGGACCGGTGATCGCCACGGTCGCCGTCGTATAGTTCGACCCCGCATTGGTCACCTTGATGAAACTGATCTGCCCGGCCATGCTCTGTGCCGTGGCGCTGATCATGCTCTGAACCGGACCACTACTCTGCGATACTGAAACCCGATCGACGATATCAGGATAGACCAGTGTATTGACCCCACCCGATGCGATCGGGTTGACCGCGAACGACTCCGCATAATTGATCAGGTTGCCGCGAAGAATGAGCGAGTCGGTATAGGGTACCAGTGCATCCAGAGGATTCCCGCCGGTCCCGGACGACACGACATTATCAGCCACCACAACCAGCTGCGGCGCGTCACGCAGAACAATCCCCGATCCGCCTGCCCCGTAACCGACATAATTACCGATGATCGACAGATTATTGCAGCTGATCCCGAAATTGTCGCCGCGACCGTCCGACTCAACATTCAGCGCAATGATCCCGATCGCACAATCCTGCACGTAATTGCCTCGCACGGTGCAGTTCTGCGTCCCGCCGATCCCGATCCCGATCGTCGGCCCATCGATATAATTTCCGGTGAGGTCGACGAAGATCGCACCCCCGGCATCGATGCCGAACCCCCCTGCCCCGGTAATCATATTGTCCGAAATCCGGCAGTAGCCGGTATTCGCCAGCATCCCGCCACCCGACGGCCCATTATTGACGATCAGATTGCCCGTAACAATAATATTACGCCCCGATATCGAAATACCGTATCCGGTATTGTCGAACGTGCAATTATTAGCGACTAATCCACCCAGAACATCGGGATTGGCATTGCCATAAACCCCGGGTTCCGTGTTGGTCGCATTGAAATTGCCGACTGAAATGCCCGTCTGATTGTTCCAGCAGGTATTGCCGACAATCTGGACGTCCCGGATCTTCAGAACGAAGGTCGGATCCTGACTGTCGACGTATATGCCGTTGCGGGCATTGTCATGGGCGCGGCAACAGGTCACCGCCACCGAATCGCACGCCGCCACCCACATTCCATCGACCGCATTGGCGGTGAATTCACAGTCATGGATATGGTGGCGGGTCAGCGTCGGATCACTCGGTGCAAGTGCCAGACCCCATCCATAGATCGACCCCATCGCGTTGCGAAACAGCGAGCGGGTGATATTGGCATTGGTGCACGAAGCCTGAACCACCACTCCCCAGGTATCGGCAGTGATCGCCGGATTGGCATCGAAAACCAGGCCATCCGCGAAAAACTGGGTTGCGCTTACGCTGATCCACGCCGGATTGGCCGAGGTTCCGGTTGCGCTCTGCGCCCCCCTGGTCAGCACCGTCTGCCCGGGAACCCCCACCATGACCGCGCAAGTTCCCCCGACATCGCACTCCCCATCGATTCGATAGGTGCGCGGCCCGAATCGTACCGGATTTCCCGAGGCCAGCGCCGCGATCAGCGCAGGCGCGTCATTGGTAACGCCATCGCCCACCGCACCGAAATCCTCGATGGCCACGGCATTCGCAGCGATCGCCGACAACGTGCGCAAAGCGCTGGCCCCTGCCGCGATCGCCTCGAACCCACCTGCCTGAACCCCCGAGACACCAGACACACCCTGCATGAATGTCGCATAGGATACGCCGGAATTGACCCCCGACTGACCGACCGGCACCACATCAGTACTGGCGGGCGTGGAACCTGCCGGCAGGGTCGCAATCTCGAACGGGGCCGCTGTCGCCGACAGGGTCGTTCCACTCAACGCCAGATTTGCGCCGACGCTGATCGCAACGGGACTGGCAACCCCCGGGCCGACACCGCCGAACAAGGTTCCCTGCGGCAATGACAGGGCCTGTTGCATCCCGGCCAGAATCTGCGCCCGCGTGGCACCCACGGTCGACCCGTTCTGAAACACGGGCAGAATATCGCTATCCGATACCGAGGCGGCATCAGGCAATTGTCCAATCGTTGGCATGAAATTCCCCTCAGTCGGCGGTGATCGGCTGGCCGGATGGGCTGGTCAGCGGCAACCCCCCCAATGTCGTGATCGCCGTGGGGGGCGCCGGCACCGATGCCAACGCCACCACCTGCAAGGCGATGCTCCGGGCCAGGCTGCGGCCGCAGGCGGTCGTCACCCCGATCGTCACGGTGTAATTGGTGCCGGACTGACCGCCAGTGAGCCAAAGCACCGCCCTCGTGCCATCGATCGCGGACGACGCCAGCGCCAGATCCCCCGGATTATCGGGCGTTATCGCGACTGTCAGGCTCGCAATCGTATCGCCCGGATTCCCGGTCAGGGCCGGCGCGATGTCGAACACGTAGTCCAGCGTATCGCCGGGATCTTTCTCAGGCCAGGTCAATGGCTGCGGCGGCAGCAGAGCCAACCCCCGCGGCGTCGGAATGAACCCGTCGATCTCGATCAACCGCGCCGAAGATACCTGCCAGACGTAACTCGTCGGCGTCGTCGTTCCGCTCATGCTCTCCACTCCGTCAATATTCGACGATGACGATGCCGGGCGCTCCCAGCCCACCGGGGCTGCCGACCGGATTGGTCCCCCCGGTCGTCGTCCCGCCGCCGCCGCCGCCGCCGCCGAATCCCGAGGCCGAAAATCCGGTCACCGGCCCGCTGGCACCCCGTCCGCGCCCGTCACCGCCGCCATCACCGCCACGACAGGCCACCGCGATGCCGTCGCCACCCATCGCTCCTGCCTGATTGATCCGCGCCCCCGATCCGATCCCGCCGACGCCCCCGGCAGTCGCGAACAGCGCCGCCGTGCCACCCCCGCCTCCGCCCCCGCCTGACGCCGACAAATAGCTGCCGAAACTCGACGTACCGCCCGCCCCGCCATCACCCGGTGATGAGGGCGGCGCTCCGCCCGCGCCGACGGTCACCGCGACGATCTGCCCCGCCGTCAGCCCGCCGATAATGTCGATCGCGGTGCCGCCCTGGCCGCCCCCGCCCCCGGGCAGGGTCGCGTGGTATCCCGCACCACCCCCACCGCCGACCGCGCGCACCTTCACCTGCGTCACCCCCGCTGGCACGATAAAGGCTCCCGAACTCTCGAACACCTGGATCGACGAAAATCCCGGCCTCAACTGCGGCAATTTGAAACCGATGAACGGCGCCTGGGGCAGTGCTGCGATATCAGACGCGGTAATCGCACTCTGTCCGTAATTCACGGTAACGACGTAAAGTCCTACCCAGCCTTCATCCACCGCCGGCGTCGTCTGTGTCCCCGCCGCCGCCGCCGCACCCGGTTTGACCTGAAGCTGAACCCGCTCGATCCGGGCCGTGTTCTGCGCCGCTCCCGAATTGCCCGGTCCCGAATACGGGACCGAAGGATTGGCGGCATTCACGTAAGGCAGAACCACCGGCCCCGCATCGGTCTCGGCAAACGTCGCCTCGATCAGATAATTCACCGACTGCCCCGAGCTGACCGGCGCGGCCAAAGTGAACGTCACCGGATCGAGATTGATCCCCATTTTCACGATCTGCTCGGATGTATCCGCCGCCAGACTGCCATAGGCGTTGGCATCGACCGGCCCGAACTGGGTGATCGAACCCGGTGCCAACGTGATGGTCAAGGACGCCGGCACACTCGGCAGGCAGCCCAGCCCGTCCGCTACCATCGCGGTGCCAAGCACGGCAGCACTCAAAGCACCGATCCCGACCAGCACGTTGCGATTGATGTTAAGTATATCGGTGTCGAGCGGAATGGCGCCCGGATAGACAATGGTGCGATCCATGAATATTCCTTTGATTGACTGTCGATGATTGTCGTCAGGCGGCGCCTCAGTCGGACAAACGCGTCCACGCGACCGCATTGACCGGAAGCACCGCGACGATGGCGGCATAGATATCGTTATCGTCGATCAGCCCCGGATCGTCGGCAAGATCGCTCCAGGCGAGCGGTGCCACGCCATAGCCGCCCGGGCCCAGATTATATCCGCCATCATTGCCGGTTGCCGCCACGACGGGACGATAGACGGTAAGAAAGCATTGATACGGCAAATCAAGATTGCCATATCCTCCAACTGTATTGTATCCGAGTGTATTCGAATTGTACCCGCCAGTGTCGAACGTGTTGAACGGCTCGAATACCACCGGCGCCCGGCCTGTCTCAGCCGTCACCGCCGCAATCAGCGCCGCTCGTGTCGCCCGTGGTGCCAGTAACCCGGCGCGAATGCGGGCACTGAACGCCGCATCCGTCTCGCCCACCCGGCGCGCGAGACCGGGCCCCCCATAATCCTGCGCGGCCATGTCCAGAAACGCCCCGCTCGCCGTCGCGATTCTCGTCTGGCTGGCAGCAAAGCCGATCAGCCCATAAAGCGTAGCCCAGAGCGCCGCGAGACCACCGAGCACCAGATCGAGCACCGGCGTCTGGTCCGCGAACCATCGCGCCGGCAGAACCAGCTTCAACCGGGCGATCATGTCGGAAGTACTGCCCTTGGCCACGCCGCCGACCTGGCTGGATTGAGTGCCGCTCATCTCAACCCACACTGATCGTGCCGGTGCGCACAACCCCGAAGATTGGCGGCACGATATCGGCGGCCGCCCCGTTAAGCGTCAGATCCGTGACATTCACGACGGCAGCAGACGCATCGTAAGCCAACTGAACGAGCCGCGAGTACGGCAGGCTCGCTCCCACCGGAAGCGCCTCGATATAGGAGGCGATCGCGTTGGTCACGGCGGCGATCGCAGCAGCGGACTGAGCCCCGGTCGCGAGGCTCAGCGTCAACGATACATTCGCCACCACCACCACCGGCCCCTGCACCGCAAACCGCGTCCCGACCGGACGAACCGCGTTGACGACGGCGGCAATCGTCGCCAGCAGGCTGGCCGGCGGCGCCCCGGTGCCGTTATCCACGGTCACCACGAAACTCCCCGGGCTCGGCGCCCCGGTCTGGTCGACATTTTCGTCGATCTCGACCGAAAGCCCCTGCTGAACCCCCGCAATCGCCGCCTCGATCGCACCCGGCGTGGCGCGCGCCAGACTTGCGAGATAATTTCCGAACCGCGCCTTGAATGCCGCATCGCTTTCGGCATCGAGTCCGCCGCTCGTCGGTGCCGCATTCGTCACGGTATCGATCCCCGGGATCGCCGACGTCAGTAACCCGATCGTGCCACCCAGCACATCACCCGCCGCGCCTGCCACCAGGGCCGCAACCGGCAGGTCGATCGACCCGATCCCCGCCGCCAAATTATATCCCGGCGGCGCCGGCCCATACGCCGGGTTGGCCGCATCGGCGGTCACCGCGAAACTCTGCGTGCCGTCGCTGGTCATCACCGTGGTCCCAACCGGAATGAAAGCGGCCAGAACCGGCGCAAACCGCCCGAACGTCACAATGCCCGCCGCAGTCGATGCCGGCAGTCGCACGAACCCGAAATCCGCCCCGAAACTGTCGCAATCGCTACCGCTGCTGGTCGCGAGACGCGTCGTCTGCAATACCTCAACGATCAGCCATTGCAACCACAGGCCCAACGACGCATTCGCCTCCAGAATGGCGCGCAGGACCGAACCCACAGTCAAATCCAGCACCTGCGTGGCCGCGCCCTGCACGGCAGCCGCCATCTGCTCCACCATTGCCGTGAAGTTCTGCAACGATAACTGCATGGAATTTCCTCTGAAACGTCAAATGCGCGAACCCACCGTTCACAACGGCAGGGTCAACGCCGCACTCTGTCCGCTCACCGCATCCTGATAGGCAATCGTCAGCCCGATCCCCGCCGGATTACCGGCAGCGACCGTGATCTGCGGCAACGGTGACGAAGCGACCCTGCTCTCAGCCGCAATCTGCGCCCGCGCGATCGCCGCCACCGCAGCCTCCGCGCCCGCCGCACCGACGAACTGACCCAGCCCCGCACCAAAGCTCAATTGCCAGATGTAATCGCCGGGATTCGTCAGCAGCCGCCGGAGCACGCGCTGTTCGGTCAGGGCCGAACCCGCAGCCAGAGCCAGATCCCCCCCGGCATCGATGGCCAGATCCCCCCCGAACACCAATCCCGCGTCCGCCATCAGACCACCGCCGATGTCGTGCCGGTCTGCCCGCCTTGGGGGTCCGGATGAACATGCCCGTCATAGGCCTGGCGCAGCGCATCGACACTGCCATGCTGCCCGCCCAGATCCGAGATTTCGCCACTGACCATCAAATTCCCCTCGATCGAAACCGTGCTCGCCTGCATTGCGATCGTGCCGTCATTCCGCAGCTTGATGAACGACCCGCTCTGATGCACCAGCCAGAACTCGCCCACCGGCGTCGCCGGCGGCGCATCGGCGCTCGACCACACCCGCCCGAGCACCACCGCCTGCTCCGAATCCCCCTCCTGACCCAACACCAGCACCTGATCCCCGGGCGAAAGCGGTGCGGCCATCCCCCACCCGCCCCCGACCCAGGACGTCAGCACCGGCAACCAGCCGGAGAGCAGATTTTCCGGCTGCATCATCACCCGTGCGGCATAAGCCGCCGTATCGAAACTCGCGACGACACCGAACCGCGCCTGTCCACTCAACCCGTCGAGTGCCGCCGCCCGCGCCTTTACGGCATTCCAGAACGCATCCATCATATCACCTTCAGCGCTTCGAACCGTTGCACGAACCCGCCAATCACATCGACATGCCGCTCGATCGTCCGGATCCGATACGACGTATCGAACCCCGTTCCGGTCCCCGCCAGCACGAACACGCTGCCCGGCATGAGCGATAAGTCCCCCGGCATGCTGCCCCGCAAAAGCACCGCCTGCGCCGCCAGTTCCGCCTGATGCGCGCTGGCCAGCTGCGCGGCCTCCCCCTGCGTCAGGTTCGGCCGCACCAACGTGACTCCGCCGGACGAACCGACGCTGCTGGAAACAGCATGTTTCGATTTGGGGTTCCAACTCGCCACCGTCACTTTCGGCGTACCGAGCCCGACCGCCCGATCCACGACCAGCGAGATAAAATCCTGCCCGTAGTGCAACACGGTCTGAACCGCATCGCTCACCGGCGCGAAATTCAACGTCGTTCCCGTCACCGAGAGCGCAAATTGCTCCGTGAGCGCGAGCCCGGCCAAGAGATCCCACCGCGTCATATGCCGCGAATGCAGCGCCAGTGCCGTCCGGGTGTGCGCCAACTCGTAATATTGCCCGACCGGCGTGCTCGTCGCGGTCACCGCCGCCGCCAGCCCCGCATCGGCGGCAAACTGCGATGCGATCTGGCTGGCGGTCTGATTGGCGAAACTCTCGGTCACCTCGGCATCGATCAACCGCGCCGACAGATCGCGCCCGCTCACCACCGCCTGCCCCCGGCCGAAATCCACGGCGACATTATCGATCTGCCCGACCAGCAACGCCCCGCCCCCCGCGCCGATCCCGGCGAGAAACCCGCCCCCGATCCCGACACCGACCGAAACCACACCCGACCCAAGCCCGGCGAAATAGCCGGCCCCGCCCGGCACCGCGCCGGTCGCAAACACCACCCGAAAGCGATCAGCCGAAAAATGCCCGCATTGCACCAGTTCGAGTTCGATCGCACCACCCACCGTCATCCCGTCGATCGTCACCGCAAGCGAAACCATCCGCGCCGTGGCACTCTCAGACATCCGCGATCCCCCCGCCCGCAGCCGGGTCCACCGCCGGGATGACCAGTTCGACCACGCCGTTCAACACCGGATCATCGAGGTTGTTAAGCTGTGCGATCCGGATCCACTGCGTCGCATCGCCAAGATACTGCGCGGCAATCGCGAACAGATTGCCGCCCGCCACCGTCACCACCGTCCCGCTCAAAGCGCACCTATCCCGATATTCGCCACCGCCCGGCCCAGATAGGCCTGGGCCGCTGCCGCCCCGGCCAGCATGGCGGAAGACGCCCCGATCGCCCCCATCGCCGCGATCGGCACCGCGGCACCCACACCTGCCGAAAACGCCGTAACCGCGCCATCGAGCGACGCACCCGCCGCGGTGATCACGCCGGAAACCTCGGTCTGCGCCGCCGTCACTCCGGCTGCCGCCGTACTCGAAACCCCGCTCAATCCCGCGAATCCCGCTGCACTCGCAATATCCAGGCCAGCCTGCACCAGAGCAGAAGGCAAAGCCGTCACCAGGTTTTCAACCGCGACGAGGGCAATTCTGAACGGGATCCACCACGGTTTGCGATACGCCGCCTCGAACGAGGCGATCACCACCTCATAGGCGAACCCGCCCCACACCAGCGGCAGCGCAATCCCCGCATCGCGCGCAATCCCCAGCGTCTGAGCCCTCGTCTCGGCATCCGGCCCGGAAAAAACCCCGGCAAACCCGATCTCTGTGGCCGCCGCGCCCAACGTATCCACGATCCGCCCACCCCCCACCGGCTGATGAATCGCGAGGCGCTGCACGCCGCCGAAGGTAATCTCCGCCGGGATCTCGAAATCCCGGAACGCCACGCCACCCAGAGTGACCGCGACAGTCGCCATGAACATTCTCCCGATTTCAGAATCCCGGCTTGCGCCCGGCAAAGATCGGCGACATCCGGGCATCGAACCCCGTGACGCCCGAAGGTGGCCGCCGCGCCTCGTCCCCGAACAACTCACCCATGATCCGCATCATGTCCGGTGGCGCCACAGCTGCAGGCACCTTCATCACCCCGCTCGCAGCATCATCGGCATGTCCCGCCCGCGACCATCCAGTCCGCCCGGCCCGATGCGGATCGTCAGCCCCTTTGTGCCAATCCCCATCGCGCGGGTACCGTTCCTTCATCCGGTCCGTCCCGGCGTATGGCGCCCGGTACTCCGCCGCACCCTCCGCAAACATCCCCCGCGAACGCCCAACCGGTGCAAAAGCGCGTCCCGAAGCGGGTTGTCCCCGTACAGAACGCCACCCTCCGCCAACAGCCCGCCGCCCCTGACCGAACCCGCCCGTCCTGCCCGACCTCAGCCCCGCATCCGTCCCTGCTCGTTCGCCGAAGTCTTCCCACCGGTACCGCTTCGCCCCCGGCAGCAGGCCGGACACGCCCCTGCCCATCGGCATTCGGATCGCCGGCATCCCCTCCCGCATCGTCCATCCCGAGCCGGAACGAAACATACCTGCGAGCTGCCACCGAGCGCGCATCGACCGCGCCAGACCGGGTCCCGCATCCGCCCCCCGTTCGCGCCATCGCCCGGAGCCGGCGAAGCGCGCCACCACCGATCGCACCACCCGCTCATGCGCCGTCGCCTCGGCACCGCCCCGAAGCGCCCGTTCGCCCTTATACCAGGCCACGCGATCCCCTCGTTTCACCGCCGCCGCGCGAGCCGCCACCGGCGAGACCAACCCGCGCATCGCGCGACCGAAATCGACCCCCGCATACCCCCGCATCCCCGGCGTCGCCTGGCGCTTTCCCGTAGCGAGCACCGCGCACCGCGGTGCAAAGCGTCCCTCCAGCCTGCGGCTCCGCCTGACCAGCGACGTCCATTTGCGCACATAACGGGCGTAGTGTGCGCCGGTCGTGTCGCGTGTCGTCCTCATCGATCCACCCACGTCATGCTTGCCCAGTCGAAATCCAACCCGTCGAGTTCACCGCAGGCAACGACGAAGGCCACGCGCTCCGCCTCGCCAAGCGTCATCGCCACGTCGAACGGCACCCCGCGCCCGACCAGATACAGGCAGTCGATCAACGCAGGGTGCCGGCTCAGTTTCCCGCAAGGGCCTTCACTGTCGCGGGATCATCCGGCGCACTCGCCAGCGCCACAGCCTCGATGCCATCCTCGCCCAACCGCTCGACCGCGTTTTCCACCGCCGCCTCGCTCGCCGGAAACAGCAGCGGCACCCCATCGATCGCGGTCACCGCCGCGGCCAGCGAGGCGACACCGAGGTAAACCTCGTTCATCGCCAGCTCCGCACCCAACGCCTTGTACAACCGCAGCCGGTCCAGCATCGTGAGATCCCGCAGCGTCAGCTGCCGCCCCCGCGCGTCCTCGATCCGCCGTTCGCTCATACCCGCTTCCTGGTCGAGGCAAAGAAGTCGAGCTTCTGCGCCACCGGCATGTCCCCCCGGAACATCCCCGCCGAGGTCAGCTTGAACACCACGCCCTCATACTGATAGGTCGAGGTCGAGCCATCCACTTCACTGACATACTGATAGAGCGTCCCCGGCGCGATCGCCTGCCCCGCGAGATACGCAAGCTCGATCTGCGCCATGAAATCGTCCGCCGCCGAACTCCCCCGATCGAGCGCGAAACTCCCCTGCCACCCGCGCGGCAGCTCGGCCCCGAGCTGCACCCCATCGAGCCGGTCCACCCGCACGCTCTGGGTCACCTGGCTGACCTCGAAACCGGTCACGTAAGCCAGATCGATCCGCCCGAACGGCCCCATGACGACAATCTGGCAGTCATTTCCAACAGAAAAACTATTATACGGCATGTTCTATCGTCCTTATACAGTACCCTGCGGCAACGTCTGCTGACTGACCTGAACAGTCTGCCCGCCTTCGACATTGACGATGAATTTCTCATTGATCGACTGATACTGAACCTGTACATCCGCCTGCACATAGCCGAGTGCCGTGCGCGATTGCGGGTTGTTCGAAATATCGCACACCACCGCGAACGGCAGCGATCCATCGGTCGAACCCAGCATCTTCTGCCCGAGCATCGCATTGAGAAACGACAGCAATGTGGAGCGGATATTCTGGAACAGCGTGGCGTTCACGAGCTGCCCGACATACGCCCCCATGCCGGCTGACAGCGTATCGGCGATGTAATTGGTCATGCGGGTATAGTTATCGCCGTTGGTCGCACTGTTCGACGAGGTATTATGCCCGCCCCGCACACCCCAATACGCCCCACCCGGCTGCGGATTACTGATCACGTCGATCCCGGCTGACAGCAACACCGACAAATCCGCCGTCGAATACGTACTGCTGCTTCCCGCCACCGCCTGGCCCGATTTCTGGCTACCCACCACGCCATAAAGCTGCTTGTTGAGCGATGATTGCTCAGGCGACAGATTGGCCAGAATCCCTGCGGCAAACCCCTGCGGCGATACCAGCCGGGTGATGCCGTTCGCCTGATCGTACCACCAGATCCAGTCGCCGAACATCAGCTTCGCCGCGTAGGAATCGATCCCGGCGGTCTGCATCGTGGTCACGGCGTTCGCAATCGTGTCACCCGGCGGCCCGGCCAGGATCATATAGCAGCCCTCGTCGAGCCCGAACGCAACCGCCACGCTCCACTGCGTCGAATCATCGAGATCCGCCAGCACAACGATGCTGCACCCCTGCCCCCGCAACGCATACATCCCCGATCGTGGCGACACGTCCTGCCCCACCACCATCCCGGAGGTCAGCCCGGTCGCGCCATCGCTCCCCGGCGTGCCGGATGAGAACGGAAACACCCCGCTCGACGGGGCGAGCGACGAGGTCCCCGCCGTTGCCGTCACCAGTTGCGACGCCCCGCGCAGCGGTCCGGTCCCGTTATTGATCGCCGTCGCAACCGCCGCCCAGAACGCCGCACCGGTCCCGACGATATTGTTGAACACCTCCACCGTGCCGCCCGGCATCGCGATGGTCACCTGCCACGAATTCGCCGCCGACCCGGTCGATATCGTCGCCACCAGCGAATTACCCAGGCTGCCGGTATAAAGCGCGGTCAGCGTCAGCGCGCCGAGAATCGAGACCGAAGCGGCAGTGTCGGTCCCGTCGGTCACCCGCACGCACCGGAAGTTCGACGCCCCCTGCTGCACCCCGATCGCAACCACCGTCCCCATGTCGTATTGCCGGGGCATCACAGGCCCGAACCCGGTGGCATAATCGCCCATCGAGCCCACGATCATCGGCTGATCCACCGGCCCCCAGCTCGCGCTGCCCACCACGCCCATCACATTGGTCGGCACCCCGTTGAGCAGCAACGTCTGCGGCGGCACGATCTGGACATACAGGTCAGGAACGATCAGCGCTGTGGTATTCAACGCACCCGCTTGCGAAATCGGCATGCCTTATTCCCCCGCCATGACGCGCACGACCGACTGGGCATGGCCCTCCGCCAGAATCGTCGCCATCGTCGTTGCATCGGTGATCACGTCACCCCGTTTGAAGCCGCCGAACGGCTTCACCACCACGAACTTGATTGTCATGAAGTCTCCTCAGCCGGACAATCCGGCAATAAACGCACCATCCGCTTCAATACCGCCCACGCCGAACATCATCGCCGGCGTCATATCGGCCAATGTTGTCGGATATTCGACAGTATAAATAATATCCCGCCGATACAGCGCCGCATCCGCGCCCGCATCCGTCGTGGTTCCACCCGCGTAAACGATATGCCCGCTCGACCCGTCCGCCAGCCCGACGAAGTTGGGCGTCGCCAGCGCCGGCTCGATCACCGATGCCGCCGCATCCCGCGTCAGCGGATCGCCACACCACAGCGAAATCCGAAAGGCCTGAACCTGGCGCTTGATCTCCTGCAACGACATCCCGCCTGCCACCACCCGCGCGGTGAACAGCCGCGCCGCCGGCACGGTCAGCGCCGTCCCGCCATAATCCACCAGCCAGCCGGCCGCGCGCATCAGCGCCGCCAGATTGCTCGCAACCGTGGGCGGTGTATCCCGCGCCTGAACCGCATAGGGAAAAATCGTCCCGTCAGCCGCAATCCCCGCCAATTGCCCCGCCGCGCAAACGCCCGAAAAACTTGCCGTCAGATTGTCAACGCTCACCGTCAACGTATCCGGCACCGGCGCCACCGCCTGCCACACTCTGGGAAACCGCGTGGTATTCTTCACCGCAGTATCCGCCGGGAATACCGTGGCGTGCATCACCCCCTGCGCGATATCCGCCTCCAGCGTCGGTCCGTTCGGCATCCCCCGATACACCCGGCACACAACGTTGCCGCCCGGTCCCACCACGACCGAAGGTGCCGCGGTGCCGTCCGGATAAACCGCCGCCGCAACGAGCGACACCAGCGCCGCCTCGACATCCGACTGATCCGCCATCACATCACACTTTCGGTCAGCGCGAGCCGCCAGATCCCGCCATAGGCGATCACCGCATCGACCACGAACTGCCGCCCGCGCGCATCGCGCACGATATCGGCAACCTGCGGCGCCAGCCCGGCCACCGCCGCGACCGCGCCGACATATCCCGGCAGTTTGGTGTCATCCGGCAGGCCGGTGCGCGAGCGGTCACTCACACCGCCCGGCAGCAGCGCCGCCGGAAACCCGGCCAGAATCGCCCGCGCCCCGCCGCTCAGGATCGCCCCGTACGGATTGACCCCGGCCAGCACCGGCCCCGCAGGCCGCCACACGCTGACGGTCTCGTTGCACTGCACCCCCAGAACCGGCGCCGGCGGTTCATTGGTCGCCACCAGCAACGTCCCGAGCGGCCCGACCACATAATCCCCCGGCAGGACATAGGCCTGATCGAGCACCAGCTGCCGATACGGCACCCCGAACGGTGCCGGCCCCCGCGCGGAACCCGAAACCGGCACCGAGAGCACGGCCAGGCGCACCGTCCGGTTCACCGCCACCACCGGACACGCCCCGTCACGCGGTCGGAACGCATCGCAGATCACCCCCGCCTTGCGCGCCGCCATGCCGCCGCCATAGGCGATCCGGTCCGCCAGCCTCACACCGTCCATGAAAATCCTCAAACGATCAGGGTAATGCCGGTCGATTCCAGCGCGCCGCCCGGCGGAATCCCGATGAAGCCGCACAACCGTCGCCGCCAGCCATCGAACAACGCATCCCGGTCACGCACTTCCTGCCGGTTATGCTGCCAGCTCGCCGCCGCATCGGTATCGAGGTTGCCGCTCGCAAGCGGCACCGCCGCTTCGAGCGCATTGAGCGTCGCGAGGTAATTGACCACCACGGTCACCTCCGACGGCGCGAAATTGTTCATCCGGTATTCGAGCGTCCCGTAAGCCTGGAAAAACCGCCAGGATTCGAATCCGGCCGCCCCCGCGCCATATGCCGGATACCCGCAGAACCGCCGCACATCGACCTTCTGCGCCTCGGTCAGAACCCCCGGCGCACTGTCATAGACGCCCGACATCTCAATACACCGAGCCATCACCACGGGTGAAGAAAACCGACCCGCTGCCCGATGCCAGGACCGCGCTGGCATAGGTCGCGAGCCGCCCGGCATCCACCAGCATCAGCCCGCCCGGCGGCACCGGCAGGTCGCTCCCCGCCGAAGCCGCCACGCCCGCCATCCCGAACCGCACGAACGCGATCCCGTTCGCCGCATTGAACACGAGAACACTCGATCCGCCCCCCACCAGCGCGACCGCAGCCGCGCTGGTGGACGCCGCAACCGATGCCGTCCCGGCAGGCCGGAACGGTAACGATGCCCCGATTGACATGCTCAGTTACCCCTCAACCGATATGCTCGATCATGACGGCGCGTTTGAAATTCGAGTTGGTCGCGGTCGGAACCGTCGTCGGCGTCGTGGTGGTGTCGGACGGGGCACAGAACCCGCCAATCCAGTACCATGACTGCGCAATGATCTGCTGCAACCGGTCGATCGGCTCGCGCGTCACCATCGCGACATTGTCAATGATGCTGACCAGCGCATCTTTCGGCGCCACATCCTCCGCCCCGATCCCCGCGAAATCGGCCTCGATCAATGCGCCCTTGCCACAAATGATCGGACGCCGCACTGCAAGCCCGTTCGTGATCCCGGCGGTCTGGACGTAGGCCTCGGTGGTGGTGATGAACCGCAGACCGAGAAAATCATTGACCATGCCTTGGCGGAAAACCGGATTGGTCGAGGTCGCGCCCTGAAAGAGTTGCCGGAAATCGGGATCGGAAAACAACTGGCGCGCCGAGACCGGATCAAGGTAGCAATTATACGCACCATCGACTTCCGGCACCGCATTCATCCGCAGGGTGGCCACCGCGTCGAGCAGCACCGACATCGACAAGGTATCCCCCGCCTGCAACATCGCCGTCGTCGCACGCCCCGAAGGTCGCACGATGGCGCTCGCCGTACCGGCAACCACCGGATTGCCGGCCGCAGCGTCAGTAACACTGACATCAGTGGCAAACGTCAGCTGGCCGGAAATGCCGTTCGGCGCGGTCGACTGGTCGCTGAGGGCTGGTGTCACCGAAATCAGGCTGTACGGATTCGAACCAACGATCACGGTCAGGGGGTTGACGGCGGAAACCGCCGTCTGCACGCCGTTGACGTACACGGTGGTGAACCCCCGGATATCATCGACGGCAATGGTCGGCCCTGCACTCGCCAGCGTCGTCAGAACCCGGGTATTCCCACCGAAATACGGCGCAAACAACGCATTCCGCGCCAGTTCGTCCAGACTCCGCGCCGCCTGCTCGCCATTGGTCGAGGCGTTCTGCAGAAACTGCGAGGCAATCCCCACCCGGCTCGTCACCATGTTGAGGTCCTGCGTCGCCGCGTAGAAATTCAGCGTCACGGTATACTGCTCGACCCCCCAGCCCTGCGGGGTCAGTCCATTGTCGAGATTGGTGTTGGTGCTCGCCGCCATCGGCGTCGTCACCGACGGCATCAGCCCGGCCCGCGTCTTGGTCAGCGTCTCACCGATGCCAACCGAGAAACTCTCCCGATCCGCCACCATCCGATACCCCAGCCGCGACCGCAGCGCCTGCTCGAACTCGCGCTCCAGAAACCCCTGCTGAATGATCGGCTGCAGCGAAGCCGGAAAATTCGAAATACCCATGTTTGATCCCCTTGCGAACAACGCAAAAAAACCGCGCATCCCGGAGGATCGCGGCTGGTGAAGACAGAAGCTCTTTCTTGTGAAAAAGAACCGGAAACTTTTATTTATCTGGTCTGTAATGTTGAACCATCAGACCAGATCGACACGTCAGGTAACGGTTACCCGCCGGATCGCCGCAACATCTCGGCCCTGGCTGCCCGCCAGTCGGCTTCGCTCAGGTCCCGCGCATGGCGTGCCCGCGCCGGCTCGGCCCGCGGCACCGCTGCGGTCGAGGACGATGACCCTCCGCCGAACAACCACGGCTTGTCCCGCTTCAGCTTCGCCATCACCGCAGCCGCATCGGGCACCGAACCATCCTCGGCCAGGGCCACCCGGTCGAGATCGACGAGCTTCAGCCCGTCGAGATCCACCATCCCGGCGCGCACCGCCTCGATCTTCAGTTCGGCCCGCTTGAGCTTTTCACCATGCTCGCGCTGCATCTGCCCCAACGCCTGCTCCGCCGCCTCGGCCCTGGTCTGCCAGTCCTCCGGCGCCGCATCCTCACGCTCGATTTCGTTCGTCATGGCCCATCCTGCTGCATTTGATCTCCGTCATTTTCGATCCGATCGATCTCGGCGGCGACATCGGCAATCGCATGCGTCGCCGCCAGGCTCTTCACCGCCGTCTCGCGTGAAAGCTGCCCGGCATTCACCAGCGTCGCGATCGCCTGTGCCTCCTTGAGCCGGTCATCCGCCGAAGCGGGATACCAGCGCGGCCAGCGCAAACTCAGCCGCACATCGGCATCCACCGGCGGCACCGCGCGCCCCATGACGGCAAGGGGAAACCGCGCCCGCGCCCGCAACACCATGCGCAGCAACGCGAGCAATCCCCCCTCGCCATATGAAATCCGCAAATTATCGGCGAGCCAGATCAACCCCTGGTTCATCAGCTCCAGCGCCCGCCCCGATTGCGCCGCACTCAGCCGGTCTGCATTGGCCCGATTGCCATGCACGCTTTCGAGCGCCATCTCCCGGAGCGTCCGCACATACTCGATCACCGCCGCCGATGCCGTCCCGCCGATCTCCAGCAGCTTCGCATCGCCCTTTTCGGACACGATCAAAGCATTGCCCGCCCCTTTGACGAGTTCCCGATCGGTCGTCGCCGGCTCCTTGATCAGCAAGGTCGGGTCGGACGCATATTTCAACCCGCGCCCCGCCTGCGACAACTGATAATCGATCTCGATCCCGGTCTCGATCGCCGCACGAAACGTGCACGCCCCGTCGATCCCGTCGCCCCCCGGCAGATTGCGGATCCACACGATCGGCACGAACCCCAGCCCGTGCCGCACGCTCCGCTCGTTATCCACTTCCAATGGCGCGGGTTCGACCACGCTCTGCGGCCGATACCAGATCTCGGCCGCCCCATCCCAGACGCGCTGGAACCAGTAATACTGCGCGGGATCGACCTCGCCATAGCCCTGCGCCAGCAGTTCCGAGCCCCGCACCTTGTAGCGCTCGGTCACCGAAGCCAGGGTATCGGGCGCATCCACCTGCCATACCGGCGTCAGATATTGCGTCTCCAGCACCGAAAAAAACAACCGGCCCTTCAATACCCGCATCAGCACCGCAACCGACCCCACGGCGCCGCGCAGCGCCGCATCGATCATCACCTCGTTCAGGCGGCACTCGCGCAGCACCTCGCCGAGCAACGCCTCGACACCGGCATCCGCGCAATCCACTGCGGGAAAATGTCCCGCGCTGAACAGCAGCGACACCGAATCCTCGACCACGATCCGGCACAGCCCGTATCGCACCGAAGGCCTCCGCGCCCGCAGCGGAATATACTCTCCCGCCCCGTTCCGCTCATCGCCGAACGCATAGGGCAGCCCATCATAGATGGTCCCGTCCAGCACGCGCCGATAAATCTCCAACCGCCGTGCCCGCGGTGCCATATGCGGGTCCGCCGGTATCGTCTGACAGATCGTCTCGAACATTCTTCACCGCCCCATCAGAGTGTGCCGAACCATCCGGCTGCCCGTCGGTAGTGCCGCAATCGTCGCCACCGCGCGTGAGAGCGCATCAACCTGATCATCCTTGTCTCCATCCGGAAAAGCCTGAATCTCGTCGATCAGCGCGGGGGTCCACGCCCGGTCGAGCACGAACAACTGCCCGGACCCGATCATCGCCGCCGCCGGGGACGCCCGGACCATCTTGGAGCCGGTCTCCGGACTCGAAACGACATTGAAACCCGCCAGCCTCTGCTTGAAATGCACGATCTGCGAGATCCCGGCCTGCCCCGGGTCCTGAGGCAGCGAAATCGTCGTGGCACTCCCATCTTCCCGCGCCGTCTCAAGCACGATCCGATCGACGTCCGCCGGCCCCGCCCGAAACCGGACGACATCAAGCACCACCAGCCGCGCATCCGCCAGCAGCCCGAGCTTGAGCCCCACCGTCCAGTCCGGATCACGCCGGCCGACCGCAACAGTCGCCGCCAGATCCCACGCCCTGACCGTCCGCACCACCGGCGGCACGTCGATCGCCACCGTCAGCCCGGTAATCTCGAACACCCGCCCTTCGGCCCCGATCGGGCGCTGCTGGTAGAGCGCGCTGAACACCCGCTCGCCAACCGATGCCCGCTTGCGCAGGAGCGACGTGGTGGTCTCCCATTCCGGCCACAGCGCCTCACCCACAGGCCGCCCGAGCGGATCGCCGGCCTCAGCCAGAGCTGGAAACCGCAATTCGGTCCAGTCCCCGTCATGGCGGCTCAACCGCCCCGCCAGATCATCCTCATGCCAACGGGTCATCGCCAAGACGATCCGCCCCCCCGGCTTGAGCCGTGAGAGCAACTCCGCCCGGTACCAGTCATACACCGCGTCCCGCGCCACCCGGCTATCCGCCTCGGCCCAGGTCTTGATAGGATCATCGATCAAAATCAGATCGGCGCGCCGGCCAGTGATCGGCCCGCGTATGCCGGTTGCGAAATACTGCCCGCCATTCGCCACGCCGAACCGCGTCGCCGCCCGGCTGTTCGCCTCGAACGTCAATCCGAACCCGGTCCCTTGCTCCGCGATCAAGCCGCGCAGCTTCCGCCCGAAATGCTCGGCCAGCGAGGCGGTATGCGACACCGCGATCACTTCGGCCCGTGGCTTCGCCGCCAGCCAGAACGCCGGAAACATCACGGATGCGAAGGTCGACTTCGCGGCACCCGGCGGCATCTGCACCATCAACCGGTCGACGGTTCCGCACGCCACACGCTGCAATGCATCGATCAACGCGACGTGATGCTTCGCCGGCGTCTGACCCGACCCGGCGAGAATGATCCCGGCAAATGACTTGAAGTCCCCCGCCTCGATCGCTCCGGCATGAACCGGCCCTGCGGCCTCTGCCCTCGAACACCTCACCACGGTGTCCGTACACAAAGCCTCATCATGAAAGAACCTATAGTCCAAAGCGGGGCGGGTGGGAAAGCTAAAATAACGTATAGTTAGAAATTATTTTCAAATCACCGGAAAATCGCGGTTTTGCAGGCTTCACCGGAACCCGAACGTGACTCCCACCTCGCTGCGCACGATCAACGTACTGCTCGGCGGCTCATAAATCCCGTTATCAAGCCCCGAACCGGTATAATCGAAATGCCGCAGCCCGAGCCCGGCGAACAGATGAAGCGCATTGCCCAGCCGCCAATCCGCGCCGAGATGCACCGCCTCCTCGCCACTGGTCCCGAAATCTCCCGCAAACCCCAACGCCGGTGCCGATGCCCGCCCGCCGATCACCGCCAGTCCTTCGGCAGTCGCCGACACCACCAGCCGGTCGGTCACCGCCACATCCACCCGTGCCCCCAACCCGGCCACCGCCGCCCGGTAGAACTCGCTATACCCACCAGCCCCGCCGATATCGCGATACCAGTTCTGATAACCCGCCGCGACGAACGGAATAATATCCACCCGGGGCGACAGCGCCACCCCGCGCCCCAGCCGCACTTCAAGCGAATTGAACCGCGCATGATCGGTGGCGGTATACGGTGCCAGCCCCGCGCCCGGACCGCCCTGAACATAGCCGTCATAGGTGAGCGGGCCACCCGCGAAATCGTACACCACGCCGGTATAGACCCCCGAGATCCCCAGCAGCGGCCCCAACCGCGAAATCCCTGCGGTCAAACCGGGCAACACTCCGCTTTCCTGATCGGACGTACCCGCGAAATTCTCGCCATACCGTGTGCCCTGAATCGCAAACCCGAGCGAAACCCTAGTCTCAGCCGCCACCACCGCCGGATTGAGCGCATTGGCCCCACCATCGGCCCGGGCGACAGGCATGGCCTCCGCCAAAGCCAAAATCCCGACAATCAGTCTGAGTCGTCGTCCCAAGCGCGCCATGATCCGATCCCGTGCCACCCGACACTTATCGCACCGAATCGTTAAAATTCACTTAACAATCAAGACCACGGCGCCCAAAATCCGGCGCCGTGTCCGCCGCGCCACGCTACTGCAGCATCATCAGCGTCCCATGCCGCATCTCCCCCGGCGATATCAACGCCGCCGACCCCACCCGCACCGAATGCAACCGCCCCTCGATCTGGCGCGCCCAGAACGCGAGGAACCCGTGCAACACCGGATAGCGCGGCGCAATGTCCAGCTCCTGCCAGACAAAACTCTGCAACACTCCGGGATGATCCGGCAAATGATATAGAATCTCCGCCGTCGTCAGCCGATACCCCTGTAATTGCTTGCTCAAACTCATGGTTTCACCTCATCGAACCCGTTGAAAGAGCCCTGCGCCACCGCGTCCCTCTTTGATGAACATGGCATGACACCCCCGGGGGCTGGCAAGAAAAATCCGCGTTATCAACACATTAGCACTCACAACCCCCAAGTGCTGCCGGTCTTGACACAATGCCACCCAGGTTTTATGTGTCTGGCACTCTCCCGATGAGAGTGCTAGCAGCGACCGATGCCTCATCAGGGTCGGCGCCGGCTGAGCCGTTTACGACTGTAACCAAATCAGGAGCGATCCGATGAAATTCCGTCCCCTCCACGACCGCGTGGTCGTCCGCCGGCTGAACGCCGAGGAAAAGACCGCCGGTGGCATCATCATCCCCGATACCGCCAAGGAAAAGCCGATGGAAGGCGAAGTCATCGCCGTCGGTGCCGGTGCCCGCAACGAAGCCGGCGCCATCGTAGCGCTCGACGTCAAGGCCGGTGACCGCATCCTGTTCGGCAAATGGTCCGGCACCGAAGTCAAGCTCGACGGCGAAGAGCTGTTGATCATGAAGGAATCCGACATCATGGGCGTCATCGAAGGCACGCCGGCCACCAAGAAAAAGGCCGCCTGAACCTTCCCGACCCCCTAATTCTGCAAAAGGAACACCATTATGGCTGCTAAAGACGTCCGTTTTTCAGCCGATGCCCGTGAGCGCATGCTCCGCGGCGTCGACCTCCTCGCCAACGCCGTAAAAGTCACCCTCGGCCCCAAAGGCCGCAACGTCGTCCTCGAAAAGAGCTTCGGATCGCCGCGCATCACCAAGGATGGCGTCACCGTCGCCAAGGAAATCGAGCTCGCCGACCGCTTCGAGAACATGGGCGCGCAGATGGTGCGCGAAGTTGCCTCGAAAACCAACGACCTCGCGGGTGACGGCACCACCACCGCCACCGTGCTCGCCCAGGCGATCGTCCGCGAAGGCGTCAAGGCCGTCGCCGCCGGCATGAACCCGATGGACCTGAAGCGCGGCATCGACAAGGCCGTCGTCGCCGTTGTCGAAGAGCTCAAAAAGCGCACCAAAAAAATCAACAACCCGAACGAAACCGCCCAGGTCGGCACGATCTCCGCGAACGGCGAAGCCGAAATCGGCAAAATGATCTCCGAAGCGATGCAGAAGGTCGGCAACGAGGGTGTCATCACCGTCGAAGAAGCCAAAGGCATTCAGACCGAGCTCGACGTCGTCGAAGGCATGCAGTTCGACCGCGGCTATGTCTCGCCCTACTTCATCACCAACCCGGAAAAGATGGTCGCGGACCTGGATAACCCCTACATCCTGATCCACGAGAAAAAACTCTCCGGCCTCCAGCCGATGCTGCCGCTGCTCGAATCCATCGTCCAGTCCGGCAAGCCCTTGCTGATCATCGCTGAAGATGTCGAAGGCGAAGCCCTCGCCACCCTCGTCGTGAACAAGCTGCGCGGCGGCCTCAAAATCGCAGCCGTCAAGGCTCCGGGCTTCGGTGATCGTCGCAAGGCGATGCTGGAAGACCTCGCGATCCTCACCGGCGGCCAGGTCATCAGCGAAGACCTCGGCATCAAGCTCGAAACCGTCACGCTCGCCATGCTCGGCCGCGCGAAGAAGGTGTTGATCGAGAAGGAAAACACCACCATCGTCGAAGGCGCCGGCAAAAAGGCCGACATCACCGGTCGCTGCAACCAGATCCGCGCGCAGGTCGAGGAAACCACCTCGGACTACGATCGCGAGAAGCTGCAGGAACGCCTCGCCAAGCTCGCCGGCGGCGTCGCGGTCATCCGCGTCGGCGGTTCGTCGGAAGCCGAAGTCAAGGAGCGCAAGGATCGCGTCGATGACGCGCTGCACGCAACCCGCGCAGCCGTCGAAGAAGGCATCGTCCCCGGCGGCGGCGTCGCCCTGGCCCGCGCCTCGCTGATCCTCTCCAAGGTCAAGGCCGACAACGACGACCAGCGCTTCGGCATCGACATCATCCGCAAGGCCATCCTGGTGCCCATGCGCCAGATCGCCGAAAACGCCGGTGAAGACGGTGCCGTGATCTCCGGCAAAGTGCTCGACAAGGACGAGTATGGCTGGGGCTTCGATGCCCAGTCCGGCGAGTTCAAGGATCTGGTCAAGGCCGGCATCATCGACCCGACCAAGGTCGTTCGCACCGCCCTGCAGGACGCCGCCTCGGTGGCCGGCCTGCTGGTCACGACCGAAGCCATGGTCGCCGAACGCCCCGAGAAAAAGGCACCCCAGGGTGGCGGCGGCGGCGGAATGGGCGGCATGGGCGGCATGGGCGATATGGATTTCTGATCCAGCCCTCACCGCAGTTACGTCAAAGAGGCCGTGGAGCAATCCACGGCCTTTCTTTTTGCCCGCCCCCTCACATTGCGCCGGTTCTCAAACCATGAAAGACTCCTCGCAATGGAAAAAGACCGCCTGACCGCCTTCTCCGATGGCGTCATCGCCGTCATCATCACCATCATGGTGCTCGACCTGAAACTCCCGCACGGCACCAGCCTCGCCGCGCTCGCCACCGCCGCCCCCACCTTCGTCAGCTACATCCTCAGCTTCATCTACGTCGCCATCTACTGGAACAACCACCATCATTTCTTCCAGCTCGTCCCACGTGTCACCGGCGCCATCCTCTGGGCGAACCTGCACCTGCTGTTCTGGCTCTCCCTCATCCCCTTCGCCACTGCATGGGTCGGCACCCACCACACCGCCGCCATCCCCACCGCCCTCTACGGTACCGCCCTGCTGATGCCCGCCCTCGCCTGGTTCACCCTGCAAACCACCATCATCCGCGCCCAGGGCACCGGATCACCCCTCGCCAAAGCCATCGGGCGCGACCTCAAAGGCAAAACCTCCCCCCTCCTCTACACCACCGGCATCCTCCTCGCCTTCATCAACACCACCCTCGCCGACGGAACCTACGCCTTGGTCGCCCTCCTCTGGCTGATCCCGGACCGCCGGGTCGAACAAGCACTCCCACACGAAGACTGATCGCCCTCCCCTTGCCTGAAACGAGCGGGTTCCAAGGGCTCCGCCCTCAGTGGGGGTCGAGGTGGCAAAGTCCCCCGTCTGGCTTGCATAAGCGGCCACAACCCCCAGCCCTCCGATATCATCCGCGCGCGGCGTGTCGTTCCAGCCGGAATGTCCAGAGTGCCACGATCAGTCCCAGTGCCGCCATTGCCGCTCCCACCAGCGGCAGGTCGAGGTAGCTCACCCCGATGCCCAGCGCCGCGCCGCCGATCCATGCCCCGGCGGCGTTACCCAGGTTGAACGCGCCTTGATTGATGGTCGAGGCAAGGTTCGGCGCATCCCGCGCGAAATCGATCACCCGCGTCTGCAGCGGCGACACCATGGTGAACACGGCCACCCCCCACACCAGCAGCACGCCGATCGCCAGCACGCCACTGAAGCTCACCAGCCGCAGCACGCCCAGAATCACCGCCAGTGCAGCGAACGTGAGCACGATGGTCCGCGCCGAGTGCCGATCCGCCAGCCGCCCGCCCAGCAGCCCGCCGGCGGTCAGTCCCGCCCCGAAAATCAGCAAGGCCACGCTCACCCAATGTGGCGACAACCCGCTGACGTGCTCCAGCAGGGGCGCGATATAGGTGAACACGCTGAACAGGCTCATCGAGCTCAGCACCGCCATCAGCATCGCGAGCAGCACCTGCGTCCGCCCCAGAATCCGCACCTCGTTCAGCAACCGCCCGGACCCTCCGGGCATCCCTTTCGGCAATAGCACCGCGATCGCCGCCATCGACACCAGCCCGATCGCCATCACCGCCCAGAACGTGGCGCGCCATCCCGCCGCCTGCCCCAGAATCGTCCCGGCCGGCACCCCGAGCACGTTGGCCATGGTCAGACCAAGAAACACCAGCGCCACCGCCCGCGCCCGTTTCTCGCGCGGCACCAGATCCGCCGCGACGACCGACCCGATCCCGAAAAACGCCCCGTGCGACAATGCGGTGATGATCCGCGCTGCCATCATCGTCCAATAACCGGGTGCCAGTGCGCACAGGGCATTGCCCAGCACGAACACGCCCATCAATGAAATCAGCGCGGTCCGCCGCTGCCACCGCCCCACCAGCACGGCGACGAAGGGCGAGCCGAACGTCACCCCCAGCGCGTAGGCGGTCACCAGATACCCCGCCTGCGGCACCGATACCGCGAAGTCCCGCGCCAGTTCCGGCACCAGGCCGACAATCACGAATTCGCTGGTGCCGATCGCGAAACTCGCGACGATCAGCGCAATCAAGGGTAAGGGCATACACAACCGCAAAAAGTGAAGCGCGCAGAAAGCGCCCGTTTCACGAAAAAAAGAAGCGGAAAACCTGTTCTAATTTCGCGTCTGTGGGTTGTCGAAACGCGGGGACCGCAGCCGCGCGAACGCCGCTTTCAACGCCTCCGCCAGATCCCGCCGCTCCGCCCCGCCCAGATCGGTGCCCACGATATGCTTCGCCTCGCGGTTGACGATCGACAGCACCGGATTACTCCCCGCCGTCTCCTCAAGCTGCACCCGCAGCCACCCTGGCGCCATCGCAATCTGATTGCGCCGCCCGCGCGGCGAGGTCCGGGTGATCGTCAACCCGTCCTCGGTCAGCAAAATCACTTCCGAGGCCCGTCCGCCCCGCATGTTCATCGCATAGAGCATGATCGCGAGCAGCAGATCCACCACGTCGAACCCGATCACCGGCAACGCGCCCAGATAATACATCAACCCGTTCACCAGCATCGAGCCCGCGGCCATCACCCCGAACACGATAAACATGCCGCGCCGGCTCATGCTCCGGTGCGGCGTCAGGATCGCCTCGAAAATCGGTCCCGGCGCCTCGATCGTGTCCGTCGTATCTGACATATCCCCATTTTCGCATTTATTTGCCGGATCGCAAGCAGAAATCCACCATCCCGGCACTGCAAAACGCCATCACATGATCGACCTGAACCCCACGATATCCGGCGGCCCATCCGCAAACCGAAATCGAACCTCGCCCGGCGCCAGCCCGACCAAACTCGAGCACACCGTGCCAAACCCCTCGTGTGGCCCGACATTGAGCGCGGTGTCCACCGGTGGTGTTCGCGCCGCCAGCAATGCCTGCCACTCCCGCCAGTCACCGCTCGCGGGATCGGGGCGCGCGGCCGCCTCGAACAACGGCTTGTAACGCGCAATCCTCGGGCTGCCCATATCGTTCGGATCGGAGGCTGTGATCATCGTGATCCCCGGTGCCAGCACCCTCGTCGCGATTGTCCCGGTGCCCTCACTGCGCAACACGCAGCCGCCGCTCGCATCAACCAGCACGAGGTTGAATGCGCGATACCGCTCCAGCTCTTCCCGCGCCACACGGTCGCGCGCCGCCGAAGCACTCCGTTCCTTCAAGGCCATGAGCGGCAACCCGCCCCGGCTCGCCTTGCCCGGCTGCGGCCCAAGACTGCCCGTCCGGTTCAGCAACGCCGCGACAACCCCGTCATCATTGACCCCCAGCCAGGTTCCCCCGGCCAGACGATCCCGGCCTGCGGTAATTCCCGACCAGTATCGCGCCGGCGGGTCCCAGGCCCGGTCGATCCGTTCATCGCGATTTGCAGCGATCACGACCGGCCATCGAGCCGAAGGATCGAAAGAAAGGATCAGGGAACACATCGCCGCCTCAATTCCACAATCGAAGCGGGCCGCTCATCGGCAGTTGGTTCGCGCCGCAAGATACGGTCTGGCCAGATCCCATATTCCATAGCGAAACGTCACCGTCAGCGAACGAACCGTCATTCCCGCAGGGAACGCAGGGAACCGCAGATTGCTGATCGTCGCGAGCAACCTCGCATTCACCGCAGTTAAACTCGGCTTCACGAGACGAGCCCCGCTCACCTTACCATCCGGCGCGATCCGAAACCGCACGATCGCCGGGCCCTCGCAATAAAGATTGCGCCCCGTCCCGCCATGGCCGAACGTATCAAACAACACGCGATCCACCACGCCCCGATACTGCGAGCCCGGCGCGGGGCGGATAACGGTGGAGGAATACCAATCACCATGGCCGACCGACCCCGGATCGTCAGCGCCCGCCACCGAAAGACTGCAAACCAGCAATCCGGTCCCAAGCAAAAGCCCTGCCGCAAAAGTCGAACCTGTCTTCATGACCCAACTCGTCTGCCGTGTTCGGTTTGGATAAAGCGATTACCCTCCGAGTTACAATCCCACGATCCCGCCTTGTATCGATACCGGCCTGACCTAGGGAGGGCCGCGCCAATCCCAAGCCCGATCACAATGCCTATTTTTCGAACATAAACGGTCACATCACAATCTAGTGAGCCTATTTACGCGCATTATTAACTGATCTCTCAGTTTACATCACACTGCACCAAATACACATGCATAATTTTTGGTCGTTTTTGCCAAATGAGGGGATTGGATGATCAGAACTCCGCCGATCGCCCCACAATGTCAGCACCGCGTCATTCGCGTCTCCCCGACGCCGCTTTGCCAGTGAAACGCCGCCGCGTCGCCGCCCTGTCACCGCACCGCCACACCCACCCCGAACGCGCCGCGATCCCCCCGGTTTCATCGAACTGCCGCGCCGCTGCAACGGAACCGTCACGACCCGAAGCTATAACGCCCCCCGGTCGAAGGGTCACGCCGTCGCACCTTTCGACACCGAACCCGTCATAAAGGTGAACCCCGTGCAGCCTCGCCCCACCCCATCGCGCGCAACCAAAATCCTGCTACTCTCGCTCTCCAGCACCATCGCCCTCACCGCCGCCGCCCACGCGCAGGTCGTCACCCCCGCATCCAGCGCCATCGACATCAAGCTGATCAAAAAAATCGAACGTGCCGAGCGCGGCACCGGCTCGGTCAGCAAGGAAGCCGTCCGCAACACCAGCCCGGTCCAGAGTTTCCAATCCGTGCTGAAAACCGTGCCGGGGTTCACCGTCCGCAACACCAACCCCGGCAACCTCACAGCGGGCGACACCACCTTCACCTATCAGGGCTTCAACAGCGATCAGGTCGGCATGGAGTTCGATGGCGTGCCGATCATCAACGCCTTTCGCGGCGGCACCAACGGCCAGGGCTCGGACCACGCCCTGTCACCGGTCGCCTCGGGCCAGTTCGACAGCGTCGTGATCTACAGCGGCGCCAACTCCCCGTCCGAAACCGGCATCAACGCACTCGGCGGCACGATCAATTACCTGCCAAAACTGCCCACCCCGCAATTCTACGCCACCATCTCGGGCCACGGAGGTTCCTACGCCAGCAACCCTGAAGGCGGACTCGACAATGGCGGCATCTCGATCAACTCCGGCGCGCTGAACAGTACAGGCACCGAACTCTACGGCAATTTCTATCACACCAACTATCAGAGCTACCTCAAGCACGTCTTCTCGATCAACAACAACGCCTACCTCTCGGCCCTCCAGCCATACGACGAAGGCCGCTCGCAATTCTCCTTCATCCTGATCAACAACGCCGAACGCGCCCAGCAGCCCGAAACCATCCCTCTCGCACTGGTTCAACAATACGGCAGCGATTTTCAATATCCCCTGAACATCTCGAACAACCGCACCACGACGAAATCCTTCACCACCATCGTCGGCTGGCGCTCGATCATCAACCAGTACGTCGTCGCCCGCGCCAAGCTGTTCTACACCCAGGACAATAACGACCGCACCGCCTATTCCAACGCGGCCTATGTCGGCGGTTTCGGCGGCTATCCCCTGCCGACCTCGCTCAAAAGCTATGCCAACCCCGCGCCCAACGGCATCCCGGACAACACCTACAACCCAACCGCCCTGTTCGGCAGCAGCTATAACGGCACTCAATATCAGCGCTATATCGACAATTTCAACAATATCGGCGTCACCCCGTCACTGTCCTTCCTCCTGCCGCACAACACCATCACGGTCGGCGGCCTCTACATCCATTCGCAGGATCACAGCGCCGAATACTGGTACGGTGCCGGCAACGTCCCCACCACCGACGGCTATAACGACGCGTGGGACGAACACGATCTGCGCAACTACGCCGATATCTACATCCAGGACCACATCCGCCTGCTCAACAACAAATTGAGCATCACACCCGGCCTCAAATACTACACGGTCCTGACAACATCCAACGATATCAGCGGCTATTACTATAATTATGCCGGCACAGTGAAAAACCGCTTCAATTACTCCGAACCCTCGTTCGGCGTCAGCTACGAGGCCCTGAAAAACCTCGACCTCTATGCCCATTACGGCCGCGTCTACAAAGTTCCCAATATCAGCGCCTATTATTCCGTGATCGGCAACGCCCCCACCCCCGGCCTCGAACTGGTGCGCCCGGAATATGTCGACGCGATCGACACCGGCGTGCGCTACGATATCGGCAAGATCAAAACCACCCTCGCCTATTTCCGCCGCAGCTTCAGCAATAAATTCGGCTATTACTACAACAATGCCACCGGCCAGACCATCCAGTACAATGTCGGCACCGCGCTCTACCAGGGTGCCACGGCATCGATCGATGCCGCCCTCACCCCGCAGCTCTCTGTTTACGTCAATTACGACTACACATCGGCGAAATACACCTCGAACTACCTCGCGAACGATGGTGCCAGCGTCTACAATGGCGAACTGGTCGGCGGCGTGCCGCTCTACAACCTCAACTTCGGCGTCCAGTATAAAAAATCGGGCCTGACCACCAAACTGACCGACAGTCTGGTCGGCCCCTGGCACATGAACACCGATCTCGGCTCCCCCGCCGCCCTGCCCGCCGTCCACCCCTACAACATCGTCGATCTCAACATCGGCTACAGCTGGAAAACCCGGTCGCCCTATGTCCACAAATGGACCCTCAACGCCTATGTCGATAACCTGTTCGACACCAACTACAACCCCTACGAATACCAGCAGATCGGCGGCGGTCCCAAGGGCAGCCCGAACTACATCGCGGTCGAAACCGGCGCCCCGGTCTTCATCGGCCTCGGCCTCAAGCTCAAGCTGAGTTGATCCCGAACCGCACGGACAATCCCCCGGTCGCGGGCACCGGCATTGCCGGGAGCGCCCGCTTCCGGCAGTCTCGAACTCATCCAAAGGGAGCACCCCGCGTGCCGGCATCCAGACCCTCGACCGGAATCGCCATCATAGCCCTCACCCTGACCGCGCTGGCCTGCGGCGCCTGGTCAGGCCCGCCCGACGCCCCGGTCACGATCACCAGCGCCAATCAGGCCGCCTACACCCACACCCTCCCCGCCGGTCGTCTCGCCGCACCGGTCGGCACCATCGTCGCCACCCCGAATTTCCCGACCGGCGTGGCGATTCTCGGTCATCGCATCGCCGTCCTCGCCAACGGTGCCTCCCGCGCGCAATCCATCGCCTTCTATGACCGCACCACCCTCACCGCCGAGACCTCGCTGATCGGCCTCGCCAAACCCCTGAAAACCCCGCTGCCCTCCGGTGCCCAGGTGCTCAAGCATCAGGATTTCTTCCAGGGCCTCGCAACCGGACCGACCGGCACGCTCTACGCGGCGGGCGGCGCCTCGAACGACATCCTCGCGATCGACACTGCCGGTCCCACCCCGCGCGTCATCCACACCTACCGCCTCATCTGGCAACCCTTCCCGCACAACCAGTACCCCTATGTCTATCAGGGCGCCCACCACGCGGACGTTCATAAACCCGCCGGTCTCGAAGCCGACAAACAGTCCCACCCCCGCTATTTCTTCCCCGATGCCGTGGCCGCCACCGCGCATCATGTATTCACCACCGGCCTGCTCGCCAACAGCCTCGCGCGGATCGATCTCGCCACCGGTGCCACCACCTACCTCAACGTCGGCGCATACCCCAACGCCATCGCCTTCGCCGATCACGGCAAAATCCTCGCGGTCTCCCTCTGGGGCGACAACGCGGTCGCCCTGGTCGACCCGACCACGATGAAACTCCTCGCCAAAATCGCGGTCGGCCCCCACCTCACCGCCACCTCGATCGAAGCCGGACTCCACCCGATCGCCCTCGCTGGCCGCCGCTCCACCCCACATCTCTACGTCGCCCTCGCCAACGGCGATCAAATCGTCGAAATCGACACCACCACCGGCAAAATCCTCCGCCGCATCTCGGTGTTGCCCTACCGCAACGCCGCCTCCGGCTCCTACCCCGACGCCCTGGCCCTCGACGGAACGCGCCTCTACGTCGCCAACGCCGGCAACGACGACATCATGACCATCGATACCCGCACCGGCGCCGAACGCGGCCTCACCCCGACCGGCTGGTATCCCACCGCGCTGGCCGTCACCCCACATCACCTCTACGCCGTCGCCGCCAAGGGCCTCGGCTCCGGCCCGAACCTCGACCATCAATGGGTCGGCGACATGATGCACGGCCTGCTCCAGCAGATCCCCCGCCATCCCGCGCCATCGGCCCAAACCGCCTTCACCCGGGCCGCCCTCGCCGACAACCACTTCCTGCCCGAACAGCGCGCCGCCCTCGCCGCCCGCAACGCCCGCGTCACCCGTCGCCTCGACCGCCGCATCCACACCGTCGTCCTGATCCTGCGCGAGAACAAAACCTTCGACGAGGAATTCGGCCGCTATCCCGGCCTCGGCCACTGGGCCGACCCGCAGCTCGACCTTTACGACCGCAAGGAACTGCCCAACCTCTATCACATGGCCGCCACCGGCGCGCTCTTCGTCGATTTCGACGCCGACGGCGAAGTCACCGCCCAGGGCCATCAATGGACCACCGCCGCCAGCGATTCCGATTTCGTGCAGCGCACCTGGGGCCAGTATTATTCCAACCGCGGCCTGCAAGGTAATCCGGGCTGGACCCAACCCCTCTCGACGCCCGCGAAAAACACCGACCCGGACGATCCCTTCGCCGACGATATCGACCTCGCCAAACTCCGCCGCCCCGCCACCAACCCTTGGATTTCCTACCCCAACGGCCGCTTCCTGTTCGATGATCTCTCCCGCCACCATGTCGGTTTCGAGAATTTCGGCGAATTCATCGCCCGCGACCGCGCCGGCACTGTCCGCCCCGCGATCCTCGCCAGCACCGATGCCGGCTATCCCGGATGGGACCGCATGCTGCTCGACACCGTCCGCGCCCGCGTGGTCGACCGCTGGATCGCCGCCCACCGCACCGCCATGCCCCGCTTCATCTATATCTGGCTGCCCGACGACCACACCGCCGGGCGCAACCCCTGCTACTACACGCCCGATTATTACGTCGCGAACAACGATGAAGCGACCGCGCAGATCGTCAGCGCCCTGTCGCACACCACAGCCTGGGCCCACATGGCGGTGTTCGTCACCGAGGATGACGCGCAATCCGGCGCCGATCACATCAACGCCCACCGCACCTTCCTGGTCGCCTACGGCCCGTGGGTGAAGCCCGCCACCATCATGACCAAACCCTATTCCCAGGTCGATCTGATCCGCACCATCGAAGCGGTCACCCACATCCCGCCGCTCTCGCAATGGGACCAGAACGCAAGGGTCATCAGCGGCATCTGGGCGCACCACCCCGACGATGCGCCGTTCACCCCCCTGCCGATGCAAACCGCCCGCGCGGTCAACCCCGGCACCTGCACCCTCGCAACCCGGCTCCGTTTCGATGCCGGCACCAGCGGCAAACTCCTTACCCCGGCCTTCGCCGCCGCCCACGGCAAAGCCGCCGCTCTCACCCCCGGCGACCGCTACACCCCGACCTCCCTGCTCAAGGTCGCGGGCGGCGAACAGATGCGCCAGGAATGGATCGCCTCGAAAGGCAAGGCGAGCTATCAACACGTCATGAATGCCCTCACCCGCTATGCCGCCGCCAAAGGTGCTCCGCTCTCCGCGTTCCGCGCGAATGACTGAACGCACCGCCGTCTCCGCCACCGGCATCACCTGGACCCGCACCGACACCTGGAATTTCCTCTCCTTCGCCATCGGCATGCTGGCGGAATCCTACGCGTTCGGCGTCGCCTCGGTCGCGACCGGCTGGGTCACCATCCCGAAATCCCTGCTCTCCCTGCTGCTCGCCTGGGCACCGATCTGGCTGATCATCGGCATCGCGATCTCCGGCAAACTGTCCGACCGGCTCGGCCGCAAAAAAATGTTCTACATCACCATGGTGCTCTACGCGGTCGGCGCCCTCGGCCTCGCCTTCAGCCAGGGCTATGTGCTGATCCTGCTGTTCCTCGCGATCATGCTGCTCGCCTCGGGCGGTGAAATGAACACCATCCTGGTCGCCTCCCACGAACTGATGCCGCCGCGCCATCGCGGCAAGGCGACCATGGCGGCGGTCAATTTCGTCTCGATCGGCGGATTGCTGCTCGCCATCGCGGCCTTCTCCTCATCCTACGGTGCGGTCCCGGTCCAGCGCGCCGTGGTCGGCGGCTTCGGCTTCGTCATCGTGATCCTGCTGCTCTACGTGCGCGGCCGCACACCGGAATCGATCCGCTGGCTCTACCGCATCGATCCTGCCCGCGCCGAGCGCGAAGCCCTGAAATTCTACCCCGATCAGGCCACCGCCCGCCTCGCCGCGATCGAGGCGGACATGCGCGGCCTCCCAAGCGCCCCGGTCTCGATCCGCGCGGTGCTGCGCGAGCCCGGCATGGTGCTGAAACTCGTGTGCAGCGCCATGATGTCCTTCGGCAACGCCGCCGGCTACGGCATGATCACCTATGTCGTCGGCCCCTATTTCTTCAAGGCGCTGACCGACCAGATCCTCCTCGCCGCCGGTCTCGCCGCCGTGCTCTCGGGCCTGATCTTCCTCTCGGGCGATCGCCTCAGCCGGCGCAGAACCCTCCTGTTCGGCTACATCGCCTGCACCGGCGTCAGCCTCGTGATCCTGCTCACCCGGCAATGGTGGCACACCGAAGCCATCCGGTTTCTCGCGCTCGTGTTCATCCTCAACATCTTCATCAACATCGCCTACATCACCGAAGACACGTTCAAGGCGGAAATCTGGCCCACCGCAATGCGCGGCACCATGACCGCGCTGGTCCGGTTCATCTCGATCGGCTTCTACGTCGTCACCATCTTCGCGACGCAAACCCTGAGCATCACCGAATACCTCGGCTTCAACCTCGCGGTCTGGGCGATCGGCCTGTGCGGGGCCTTCCTGTGGTCGATCTTCGGCATCGAAACCGGCAGCGGTGCCGATCTCGGGATCGCCTCGGGCGAAGTCAGCCCCCTCCGTCGCCGAGGCTGAACGCGTCCCGCGCCACGCCCCCGCAACGACGGCCCGGCCTCAATCCCCGCCCGCCGTGGCGATCCCGATATGTCCCTGCATGCGCTGCCGCTCGGCCTCGCGCACCCCGCGCATCAGAACGCCATAAACGACCGATGCGATCACGATGCCGACGAACCACGAATAGGTATAGATCGTCCTGAACACCGGCGCGACATCGGGAAACGCCGCCGGAAATGCCGCATTGAGAAACCCCGGCAGATTGGGCAGGATACTCAGTCCCAGCGCGATCACCGCCGCCATGTTCCAGCCGTTCCGATACGAATACCGGCCATCCGCCTGATACATCTGCGCGACATCGAGCTGTCGGTTGCGGATGAACAGGTAATCCACGATCAATATTCCCGCGATCGGCCCGAGCAGCGCCGAATACCCGATCAGCCAAGTAAAGATATATCCGTGGGTCGAGGCCAGAATCTTCCACGGCATCATCACCACCGCGATCCCCGCGGTAATGAACCCGCCGGTCCGGTACGAAATATGGCGCGGGCTGAGCGATGAAAAATCATAGGCCGGTCCCACCAGATTCGCCGCCAGATTGACGCTGATGGTATCGACCAGCAGAAACACCAGCGCGAGCAGCACCGCCCCGCCGGTCATCCGGCTCGCAAGGCTCACCGGGTCCCAGATCGCGCTGCCATAGATCACCACGGTCCCCGACGTCACCAGCACCGAAAACAGCGCGAGCAGCCCCATCGGCACCGGCAGCCCGATCGTCTGGCCGATCAGCTGATCCCGCTGGGTCCGGGCAAACCGGGTGAAATCGGGAATATTGAGCGCCAGCGTCGCCCAGAACCCGACCATGGCGGTCAGCGAGGGCCAGAAACTCGACCAGAACTGCCCGGCCTTCGGCCCCCCCGCCGCAAAGGCCGAAGGCTTGTCGAGCAACGGCCCGAACCCGCCGACCCGGTGATAGATCCAGCCGAGCAGCACCGCGCAGATCACGATCTTGGCGGGCGCGGTATAGGTCTCCAGCTTGCGGATCGCGTCCATCCCGTGGATCACATACCAGAGCTCCATCGCCCAGAACGCGAGGAAACACACAAGCTGCGCCGCATTGATCCCGATCCCCGGAATGATCGCCCCGCCGATCGGATGGCCGCGCAGCACCCCGATCAGCGTATAGATCATCTCCCCGCCGAACCAGGTCTGAATACCGTACCACCCGCAGGCGACCAGCGCGCGCATCATCGCGGGCAGCCGCGCCCCGGTCGTGCCGAACGAGGCCCGCGCCAACACCGCATAGGGAATCCCGAACCGCGCCCCGGCATGGCCGATCAGCAACATCGGGATCAGCACGATCAGATTGCCGAGGAACACGGTGAACACCGCCTCGCCCCACGACATTCCGACCCCGATCATGCTCGATGCGAGCGTGTAGGCCGGAATGCACATCACCATCCCGATCCACAGCGCAACGAAATGATACCACCGCCAAGTCCGCTGCGCGGCGGTGGTCGGGGCAAGATCGGCATTGGTCAGCGCGGGATCGGTCATGATGACACCTCGAAAATACCTGAAACACCTGAAGCCACGGCCGGCACCGCGCCGATTATCGCGCGCCCGCCCATCTCAGCCCGGCTTGCGCGCGGCCAGCCGCTCGTCGGTCGCGAGCACCGCGCGAAGCAGCACATCGGCCCCGGCGGCGATATCGCCGGGTTCGGATTTTTCCGCCTCGTTATGACTGATCCCCTTTTCGCACGGCACGAAAACCATCGTGGTCGGTGCCACCCGCGCGATATAGGCGGCATCGTGCCCCGCCCCCGAAACCATCCGCCGCGCGCCGAACCCGAGCGTCCGCGCCGCATCCTCGACCGCTTCGATACACCCGGCATCGAAATGCACCGATGGCGAATCCCAGATCCGCGTCAACGCCATCGCAACGCCATCCTCGCGCGCAGCCGCCTCCAGCCGCTCCCGCAACGCCGCCTCCATCGCGGCCAGCACCGCATCGTCGGGATGACGCAGATCGATCGTGAAGAACACCTCGCCGGGAATGACATTGCGGCTGTTCGGCCGCACCTCGACCAGACCCACCGTCGCCACCGCATCCGGCGCATGCGCCAGCCCGACCGCCTGCACCGCCCCGATCATCCGCGCGGCGGCAACCAGCGCATCGGCACGCAGATGCATCGGCGTGCTCCCGGCGTGGCACTCCATTCCGGTCACCGTCACCTCGTACCAGCGCATCCCCTGCACGCCGGTCACGATGCCGATGGTCTTGCCCTCCGCCTCAAGGATCGGCCCCTGTTCGATATGCAGCTCGAAAAACGCACCGAGCCGGCGCGCCCCGCAGATCTCGTCGCCGCGGTAGCCGATCCGTTCCAGCTCCGCCCCGAAACTCAACCCCTCCCGATCGGTGCGCGAATAGGCATAATCCCGGTCGAACGCCCCGGCGAACACGCCGGAAGCCAGCATCGCCGGGGCAAAGCGCGAGCCTTCCTCATTGGTCCAGTCGATCACCTCGATCGGCGCATGGGTCTGGTAACCGGCATCGTTGAGCGTCCGCAGCACTTCCAGCCCGGCCAGCACACCGATCACCCCGTCGAACTTCCCCCCGGTCGGCTGGGTATCCAGATGACTCCCGATCGCGATCGGCGGCAGCGAATTATCCCGCCCCGGCCGCCGCGCCGCGATATTGCCAAGCTCATCGACACTGATGCTGCACCCCGCCTCGGTGCACCGCGCCACGAACCAGTCCCGCACCGCCCGGTCGAGATCGGTCAGGGTCAGCCGCCGGATGCCCCCTTTTTCGGTCGCCCCGATCGCCGCGGTCTCCATGATACTCGCCCATAACCGCTCCGCATCGATCCGCAGATTACCCCCGATCCCGCTCATGATGCCACCACCTCCGCCCCCCGCAATGGATTATGCGGATGCTCCCGCCACGTCACCTTCGCCCCTGAAGCCGGTTGCGGGCACATCGTGATACATCCCCGCACCGGGCAGATATGAGCGCACAAATTGCAGCCGACGCACGCGGCATCGACCACTGCATAAATGCGCCGATCGCCAAGGCGCTGCGCCGTGATCGCCTGATGCGCGGTATCCTCGCACGCGACATGGCACAGCCCGCAGCCGATGCAGGCAGCCGGATCGATCCGCGCCACCGTCGCCCATGCCAGGTTGAGGTCCTCCCAGTGCACGTAGCGCGGAATCGCCCGCCCCCGGAACGCCGCGATATCGCCATAGGATTTCTCATCCATCCAGTTCGCCAGCCCATCGATCATGTCCTCGACGATCCGGAAGCCATGATGCATCGCCGCGGTGCAAACCTGCACCGTCCCGGCCCCCAGCGCGATATATTCCGCCGCATCCCGCCAATTCCCGATCCCGCCGATCCCTGAAATCGGCAATCCGGCGGTCGCCCCATCACGCGCGATATCCGCCACCATGCGCAGCGCGATCGGCTTGACCGCCGGGCCGCAATATCCGCCATGGGTGCCGATCCCCTCCACCGTCGGCATCGGTGCCATCGCATCGAGATCGACCCCGGCGATCGACAGCACGGTATTGATCAACGACACCGCATCCGCCCCCCCGCGCCGCGCCGCCGCCGCCGGGGCCAGAACATCGGTCACATTCGGCGTCAGCTTCACGATCACCGGCAGCCGCGAATGCTGCTTGCACCAGCGGGTGACCATCTCGACATAGTCCGGCACCTGCCCGACCGCCGCCCCCATCCCGCGTTCGGACATGCCGTGGGGACAGCCGAAATTCAGCTCCACCCCATCCGCCCCGGTCTCCTCGACCCGTGCGAGAATCCCCTGCCACGCCGCCTCGTTGCACGGCACCATCAGGCTCACCACCATCGCCCGATCCGGCCAGTCGCGCTTGACCTGCGTGATCTCGCGCAGATTGACCTCCAGCGGACGGTCGCTGATCAGCTCGATATTGTTCATCCCCATCAGTCTCTCGCCGTTGAACGCGACCGCGCCATAACGGCTGCTCGCATTCACCACCGGCGGATCGTCGCCGAGGGTTTTCCACACCACTCCGCCCCACCCGGCGCGAAACGCCCGCTCGACATTATACGCCTTGTCGGTCGGCGGCGCGGACGCGAGCCAGAACGGGTTCGGCGCCCGGATTCCCGCGAAATCGACCCTCAGATCAGCCATATCCCGACCCCGCTCCGCCGAACCATGCCTCGATCCCCGCCGCCGCGCGCTTCCCGTCCTCGACCGCCTGCACCGTCAGATCGACCCCGGCGATGCAATCCCCCGCCGCGAACACCCCTGGCATCGAGGTCTCCCGGCTGATCCCGTCCACCACGATCCGCCCGCCGGACAGGGCGGGCAGCAGGTCAGCCTCATCCGCCTGCAATGTCTGGCCCACCGCCTTGAGCACCATATCCGCCTCGATCGAAAACTCCTCCGCCCCGATCACCAGCCGCCCCGCCGCATCGAGCGACGTCCGGGCAAACCGCACCGCGCGCACGCCATCACCGCCCTCGATCTCCACCGGCATCGCCCAAAGCCGCAGCGCCACCCCGTTGGTCAGCGCCCACTCCTGCTCGGCCGGCGTCGCGGACATCTCGCCCCGCCCCCGCCGATACACGATGGTCACCACCTCCGCCCCCAGCCGCTTCGCCTGGGTCGCCGCATCGATCGCGGTATTGCCACCCCCGATCACCACGACCCGCCGCCCCACCGCCAGCCGCGACCGATCGCCGCTCTGACGCAACGCGGCGATGAAATCGACGGCATCGAGCACATGAACCCGCTCCTCGCCCGCTATCCCCAGCGCCTTGACCCCGGCCTGCCCGATCGCCAGCACCACCGCATCATGATCCCGCCGCAAAGCCACCAGATCGACCCCGCGCCCCAACCGCCGCCCCGGCACGATGGTGATACCCCCAATGCCGAGAACAAACGCAACCTCGCGCGCTGCGAACTCATCCACCAGCTTGTAGGCGGCGATGCCGTATTCGTTCAGCCCGCCCGGCTTGCCGCGCGCCTCGAATATCGCAACCTCATGCCCGGCCCGCGCCAGCGCATGGGCGCACGCCAGCCCTGCGGGACCCGCGCCGACAATCGCCACACGCCGCCCGCTCGCCGCCGCGCGCGCAAACGGATGAACCCCGCTCGCCGCCGCCCGCGCCATGACATGATCCGTCGCGACCCGCTGCAACGCCCCGATCGCGACCGCCTGCCCCTGCTGGGCGGTGCGAACGCAGGCGCCCTCGCACAGAATATCGGTCGGGCACACCCGCGCGCACGACCCGCCCATGATATTCGCCCGCAAAATCCGCATCCCCGCCCCGGTCAGATTCCCGGTGGCGATGCCCCGAATGAAGCCGGGAACATCGATCCCGGTCGGGCACGCCGTCACGCACGGTGCGTCGTGGCAAAAATAGCACCGCGCCGCCTCGATCGCCGCTTGATCCAGCGACAAAGGCGGATGCGCCTCGCAGAACCCGGCGGCGATCCGTTCCGGCGGCAGGCGCCCCGCCGCAACATCCGGCACGTCAGCGCGATCACAAATGATGGTTTCGTTCATCCCGACCCAACCCCGTCATCACATTCAGCTTGACCAGACCTGACCGGATGGTCAAGTTATTTCTTGCAATGACCAGCGCGCCAGACAAACGGACCCATTCGCCCAAAACTTATGCAGACTATCCGCCCCAACCGGCGCCGCATCCGCCTGCCCTGCGCACGGCGAGTGCAAGCCGCCCCCGTCAGGCCCGATCGGCCGAACTCATCAGCCACATCCTGACCACCGCCGAGCGGGTCTTCGCCGAATCCGGCCTCGCGGGTGCCACCATGACAAGGCTCGCCGCCGCCGCCGGCCTGCCCAAGGCCAATCTCCATTACTATTTCGGCACCAAGGAACGCCTCTACACCGAGGTTCTCGAAAACATCCTCGCCCTCTGGCTCGACGCGACCGACAGCATCCAGCCCGACTCCCATCCGCACGCCGCGCTCAGCGCCTACATCGCCGCGAAAATGACCCTCTCGCGCCAGCGCCCCTACGCCTCGAAGGTCTTCGCCAACGAAGTCCTCCACGGCGCGATCCATCTGCGCTCCTATCTCGGCCTCGCGCTCCGCCGGAAGGTCGATGAAAAGGCCGCGGTCATCGAAGGCTGGATCGCCCGGGGCGTCATGGCCGAAACCGACCCCCGGCACCTGTTCTTCCTGCTCTGGGCAATGACCCAGACCTACGCGGATTTCGACATCCAGATCGCCGCCGTCCTCGGCCTCCCCACGATCACCCCGCCCGCCTACGCCACCGGCGAGGCGCTGATCCTGCAACTCATCCTGCGCGGCTGCGGCATCGAACCCCCATGAAAGGCACGGCGTCATGACAATCCTGATCCGAGGCGGCACCATCGTCACCGCCGAGCACTCGTTCCGCGCCGATGTCCTGTGCGCCGGCGGCACCATCGCCGCCATCGGCCCCGATCTCGCCGCACCCCACGGCACCACCATCGTCGATGCCGGCGAGGCTTTGGTCATCCCCGGCGGCATCGACCCGCACACCCATATGGAACTGCCCTTCATGGGCACCGTGGCGAGCGAGGATTTCTACACCGGCACTGCTGCGGGCCTCGCCGGCGGCACCACCACGATCATCGATTTCGTCATTCCCGGCCCCACCGAATCCCCGCTCGCCGCCTACCACATCTGGCGCGCCCGCGCGGAAAAGGCCGCCGCCGACTACAGTTTCCACGTCGCGATCACCTCATGGTCCGATCAGGTCCACACCGAAATGGGCATCCTCGCCCGCGATCACGGGGTGAACAGCTTCAAGCATTTCATGGCCTATAAAAACGCCATCATGGTCGATGACGGCATCCTGTTGAACAGTTTCGCCCGCGCCCTCGAACTCGGCGCGATCCCCACGGTCCATGCCGAAAACGGCGAGGCGGTGTTTCACCTGCAACGCCGCCTGCTCGCCCAGGGCATCACCGGGCCGGAAGGTCACGCCCTCTCGCGCCCGCCCGCCGTCGAAGCCGAAGCAGCGACCCGCGCGATCGCGATGGCCGGGGTGATCGGCGCACCGCTCTATATCGTCCACGTCTCGACCGAAGGGGCCACCTCCGCCATCGCCCGGGCTCGGGCCAGCGGCCAGCGCGTGTTCGGCGAAGTGCTCGCCCAGCATCTGGTGATCGACGAAAGCGTTTACCGCAACCCCGATTTCGGCTTCGCCGCCGCCCATGTCATGAGCCCGCCCTTCCGCGCGAAACATCATCAGGACGCCTTGTGGTCCGGCCTCGCCTCGGGCCAGCTTCAGACCACCGCGACCGATCACTGCTGCTTCTGCGCGCCGCAGAAAGCCGCCGGCGCCGATGATTTCACCCTCATCCCCAACGGCACCGGCGGCATCGAGGACCGCATGAGCATCCTCTGGCATCACGGCGTCGCGCAGGGCCGGCTCACCCCGCAGGAATTCGTCCAGATCACCTCGACCAACGCGGCAAAAATCTTCAACCTCCACCCCCGCAAAGGCGCCATCGCGCCAGGCGCGGATGCCGATCTCGTGGTATGGGACCCCGCCGCCCGCCGCCGCATCTCGGCCCGCACCCATCACCAGAACGTCGATTTCAACGTGTTCGAAGGCATGGAAGTCCAGGGCGTCGCCCGCCACACCATCGCATCCGGCCACCTGGTCTTCACCGAAGGCGACCTGCGCGCCCGGCGCGGTGCCGGCCGCTACATCGACCGCCCCTGCTTCGCCCCGCTCATGCAAACCATCGCCACCCGCAACGCCCTGACCCAACCCGCCGCCACCCCGCGCCATCCCCCGGCCTGATCGAACCATCCGCCCCTCCTTGCCAAATCATCCGCCCGCCGACACAAATCCCCGATGCCCACGCCCCGCACCCCAAAACCGATGAAGCGGGCCGATATCGCCCCCTTCCTCACCGCGATCAGCCAGAACAATCCTACCCCGCAGACCGAACTGCTCTACACCACCCCCTTCACCCTGTTGGTCGCCGTCGTCCTGTCCGCCCAGACCACCGATGCCGCGGTCAACAAAGCCACCCCCGCCTTGTTCGCCGAAGCGCCGGACCCCGCCGCGATGGCCGCCCTCGGCGCCACCGGCATCGCCCGGCACATCCGCTCGATCGGCCTCTGGCAGGCCAAGGCGAAAAACGTCGCCGGCCTGTCCCACCTCCTGCTGGAACGCCACGGCGGCGAGGTCCCCGACAATCGCGAAGCGCTCGAAGCCCTCCCCGGCGTCGGCCGCAAGACCGCCAACGTCGTGCTCAACGAAGTCTTCGGCCAGCCCACCATGGCAGTCGACACCCACATCTTCCGCCTCGGCAACCGCACCGGCCTTGCCCCCGGCGCCACTGTCCGCGCGGTCGAGGATGCCCTGATCGCCCGCATCCCCAAACCCATGCTCCGCCCCGCCCATCACTGGCTGATCCTGCACGGGCGCTACATCTGCAAGGCCCGCA